>JAYVSE010000001.1:0-27889 GCA_043775635.1 Planctomycetaceae bacterium
TCGCCCTCGAACGGGATCAGGTTCGTTTGGTCGACTACGCGATCTAACAACGCCATCGTCATCGGTGGATCGCCCAAGTATTCCGTCCAGTTGTCGAAACTGACATTCGTGATGATCGCGGTCGAGCGGCGACGATTACGACCATCGATCACTTTGTAAAGCAGGCTCAACGCATCGGGCACTTCCTTACGCTCCAACTTCTCGAAGCCGAATTCGTCGATGATCAACAGTTCGTACAAGCAGTATTGTCGCACCTTGGGCGTTAATCTTTTCACCGCTCTGGCTTGATTCAACACTTCGATCAAGCTGCCGCTGGTCTCATACCTCACGCGGTATCCCAAGGCACAGCATTTTTTGCCAACGCCTTGTATTAAATGTGTCTTACCCAAGCCGCTGTTCCCAACGAAAGCTACGTTCTCTTTCCTGCGAAGGAATTCCCCAGTAGCCAACTCAAAGAATGGCTCACGGCGAATCGTCTTGGGGTTGCGAGTCCAATCATACGATTCCAATGTGGCTTCGGTCGGGAAGCCCGCGCGTCGGATGCGAGCTTGAATCGATGACTCTTGGCTCGCGTGATCTTCGAGAATTCGAACGGGTAGCATTTGGCCAAGCAACCGCCAGGGCGCACTGTAACGATTATTGGCATAGTTGATAAAGCCTTCGCTATCGACCTTACGATAGATCACTTGAGCGGTATCGAATCGGATCGTTGGCAACTCTAGCAGATGCGGCTTCTCTTCTTCATGAAGTTCCAATGGCGTTCGCTTGGTTGTGCCATGAATGCGTCGATCATTGGTCTCACCGAGCCACCAGCGGGCCACTTCATTGAGATGGCCCAAGTTTCGAAAGCTACGACCATTTAGCAGATTCTTTTCCACATAGTCAAAGGGACGTTCGACTTTCCCTTTCGTTTCCGGGCGTCTGACTTGGCAAGCCCAAGGTTTGAATCCATAGTGCGTGGCGAAGGACAAGAAGCGAGTGTTGTAAACCGGCTCGCCATCTTCCCAACGCGTCACCACGACCTTCATGTTGTCATATAAGCAGACCGCAGCGACGCCTCCCAAGTGTTCGAAGGCGGCTATATGTTGACGCACGGTCGTTTCAAAGTCTTGTCGTTCAGTGAAGCAGATATACTGCCGTCTCGAATAGCCAAGGATATAGCTAAACAGCTCCACGCGACGACGACCTTCTTGCTCGAAGTCAATCGTATAAGTTGACCAGTCCATTTGAGCTTGAGCACCTGGCGCGGTTTCAAAACGAATCGTCTTGGCTTTCGGCTTGATGCGGTTGTGTTTGAGATAGGTGCGGAGGGTCGAGTAGCTGCCTTCATAGCCAAGCTTGCGAAGTTCTTCGAAGGCTCGCTGGGCCGTAAGTTTGGGATAGGAAGCGAGTAATTGCACGAGCGGGTCAATGAAGGAATCGAGCTTCGACTTGCGAGTAAAACGAACTGGCACACTGCATGGCTGCGTTCTGGTTGCCGCGCGGCAACTGAGTCAGGTGTCGTGCTTGAGTCGGAGTAAGCATTCCAAATCGAAGTGCTTCGCGAGCTTCGTCGGTCAGTCGCTCGATGAGTGCCAAGCGGCGGTTGATCCACGACTTGTGACGGCCGAGCATTTGAGCGACTTCGATTTGTGCAAGTCCATCGTCGATGGCCTCTTGCGATTTTGGAACCAGTAACGGCCAGCGACGAGAGTTTCGCCGGTCTATTTGGCTCTAGCATCGCAAAGCGTTGTCACACAAGAGGCTACAGTATTTTTTGTGAGGCGTTCTCGGATCGATTTCCCATGCGACGAAGCAGCCAGGTCGAAGGCAAAAACTTTTCTTATCGTCGGTTGATTTTGCGGAATTCGTATAGCTCTCGCGCTCGTTCGTCAAAGCAGGAATGACGGGAGACTGGACGAACTCTGGCGGGTCGGGAGACGATTTCTCAGCAGCTTTCCTGAGTCGATAGTCTTTCGCTTGAGCGGCCCTCTTTAGCCTGCCAGCGTCGGTTGAGCGATAGCGGCGATTGGCGAGACGTCGGGCGCGCTGACGATGGTTGGCTCGCTGAAATTCGATGGCATCCAGGCGACAGGTTTCGTTGCAAAAGACTTGCGTGGGATGATCGCGCAGAAAAGAACGATTGCACGGGCCCCAGCGGCAAGAACAATAGCCCGCCGAAAGTTTTGTGGCTGGCGTAACAGGGATAGTTTGAGGAAGATCGACGTTGGGCTATCGGGAGGATTTGTCCCGTGAGTCAAGTCTCGCTGTCGAAGGTAATGACTTCACAGCGAGGCGTTTTCAAAAATCAGTCTTCTAGCTTAATCACTCCGTAAGTTGCGATCAAAAAATCGCAACCAACCCAGCCACCCCGCGAAACTGGCTGGTTCTTAGTTGCGATTGACACGACCGAAAGTAGCAGGCACACTCCGTGTGTCGTCCGCAAACACCAGCAAATCGATGTGGCGGACGGCACTTGGAAAGTGCCTGCTACGTTGAAAGTAGATGGCATTGGGCTAGCGCCTTGCCGCTCACTTACTTTGCGCTGTCCAATTAAGGTGCGAGTTCAAAAAAGATTCAAGTCGCTTCTCAAACCGTTAACACGATCTTACCGGCCAGCTTTCCACTACCTCGGACAGTGGATTCTTCTTGCAATTGGTGCGCGTAAGCGGCTTGTTCCAAGGTTAATTCGTGACTGATGTTGGCACGAAGTAGCCCATCTGCCAACCAGCCGCTGATATCAATCCCTGCTGCCTGCGTTTCTTGGGGAGTTGCCTTGAACATCACGAATCCATGCAACGAACATTCTTTTACGTAGAATGGCCCGACTGGAAATTGTGGACGAGCATCGCGACCGGCCATCAGCACCATTCGACCGCGCGGTGCCATTACCGTGACTGCTGTATCAAAATCAGGTTCGCGGCGAGTCTCCCAAAAAACATCGACCCCGTCGGGCGCAAGTGCCTTGGTAGCTTCAGCGATTGACTCGCGATGACGCGCAATCACAGCGTCAGCGCCCAAACGTTTACAAGTTTTGGCTTTTTCATCGGAGCCGGCGGTCGCGATGACTCTTGCACCAGCCGCTTTTGCCATTTGCACAACCATCGAGCCAACGCCACCGGTGCCACCGATCACAAGTATCGTTTCACCGTGCCGAAGTCGCGTGTGAGAGAACAATCCAAGATGTGCCGTGATGCTGACCAGCGCACAAGCCGCTGCATCTTTGAAGTCAACATTCTCGGGTAGCACATGCAGCCACTCGCGATCGACCGCGATGTACTCCGCAAATGTCCCTTGACGACCAAGCAGTCCCTGATTCGACGCCCAAACCCGGGTGCCGATCGACAAGTCGGTGACACCCTCACCCAGCCCTTCGATCACACCGGCCATGTCACAACCAATCACAAATGGATTGGGTAGCGGCATCGCTACCATGCCGCTGCGAACATAGGTATCGATGGGGTTCACGGAAACGGCTTTTACACGAACGAGCACTTGATGCTCAGTCGGCGCTGGCTTCGGTAATTCGCCAAAAATGATTGTGTCAGGCGCACCAATCGTGCGTATGAAAGCTGCCTTCATGGTACTTTATTACCCACTTTGTTGAACGCCCACTCTTTGAATGCACCTTGAGCCTTGCCGCCTTCGCCAGGGAACCCGCTGTGCTGAACCATCCAGACCATTACAAGCCCCTTGGCTGGGTGAATCTCCATGTTGGTCGCGTGCGCGCCGCCATGACCGAACCAGTCGCCGCCGACTGAAAAACCAAGCCCGTAACTTTCATTCACCGTTGTCGGCGTTTGGCGTTTGGTTAAGTCATCGAAGGCCGCTTGCGAGAGGTAGCGGTGACCGTTCAGTTTGCCGCGATTGAGCATCATTTGGCAAAACAACACCGTGTCTTGAGCGGTTGAAAACAGGCCACCAGCGGGCATTGGGAATCGTTTCGATCGATCATTCAGCGGGTAGATCAGTTGACTAATCGGAAACTCTTCGAGGCCAGTGTTTGCATTGTTGGGGCGATACGATTTCGCAATTCGTTGCAACTGCGCCTCGTTGGGCCAGAAGGTTGTGTCTTTCATGCCAAGCGGTTCGAACAATCGTTTGTCCATGAAGGCTTCGTATTTCTCTCCAGTGACCACTTCGATGATACGAGCCGCCGTGTTGATGCCTGCGTTTGAATATTGGTAGTGCGTACCTGGTTCCGTTTGTAACGGTGTCATCGCGTAGGTGCGTACGGCGACGGAAAGCGGTAAGCCATCAAGCGTCGGTTCTTCGATCGCTGATTTGAAAGGCAAGCCTGACATGTGGTTGAGCGTCTCGCGAACCGTGATCGGGTGGCTAGGTTTGCGTAGCAGTTGGTGTTCGTTGTCCTTCTCAGCGATCACCATTTGACCGCGAAACTCGGGCAGGTATTTTTCGATCGGGTCATCGAGCGTAATTTTGCCTTCGTCGACCAGCATCATGACGGTGACAGCGGTCATCGGTTTGGACTGCGATGCGATCCAAAAAATGGAATCCGACTTCATGGGCTCCTTCGCAGGCACATCAGCGAATCCAACGGCGGTTGTTTGCAGGATCTTATCTTTGTCAGCGACGACCGCGACCGCACCGGCCAATTCGGATTTTCCGACGAAGTCGTTGAGAACATTTTCCAACGAATTCTGTTTGGCGTTGGCTGGCGCGAGTGAGCTCGCAAGCAACAAAACAAGCAGGACAACGCGATACGGCGCGAAGATTCTCGGCATCTTTGGGACCTTTGAGTTGGAGGCAAGGAGTAGAACCACGATCCGTCGGCGCGCGTGCGCTGCGACTCAAAAGGATTCTAACAGCAAACATTGGCCTTTGCACGACAATGTACTTTCGCTCCGCCAAAGAATGGAACAACGCTAAAACAAAATACGGTCTTAGCGGTACGGCGCGAGCCGTCCGGTATCAAGGAACCGGAGAGCTTGCGCTCTTCCGCTACGATTCAATTTAGCGCAGTCTTAGCAGTCCCGCCAGCATCAGGTAGATGCGTTCGGCAATCGACTTTGGTGATGTTGATATCAGCGCATCGCCTTGTTGCCCTGGAAGCATATGATTCGCGGAACCATCTACTCGAACTCGCACTAAATAGGAAACGTCCAGCGCAGTCGTACCAGCAGTCAGCGCCGAAGTTGCCTCGGTGCCATCGATATCGCCTCGCTGATCGCTCATTCGGTTCCGAGAGATATCGACAACGGTTCCATCATGGAACTCACCTGGCATCGACACCAACGACAGCCGTACATGCGAATCTTGACGTACACGTTTGGCAACCGACTGTGGCAACACAAGTTCAGCCTCGAAGGAACGCTCATCCGCGATTCGACAGATTTCCGTCCCGCTTGTCACGAAACATCCACGATTCTTTTCATCGGTCGGGAAATCTATCCATTCGCTCAGTCGATCGTCATCGTCTTCACTCGCAGGCTTTGAGTCACCGGGTAGCACAATCCCCGCCTTCGTTGCGTGAATTGCCATTGCTTCCAAACGGCCACGATGCATTTCAAATTGTTTCGTCAAATCTTCCAGTGTCGCTCGGGCCGCTGGCAAACGCTCCGACACAGACGCATCGTTTAACTCGGCCTGCTCGAGCGCTTCGACCAACGTTTTTTGATTGTTCAGTTTTCCTGTGGCGCTAACGAAATCAAGCTCAATCGCTGGATTGCGAAGCGTTGCGATTAATTGTCCTTTGACCACTCGCTCACCCGGCTTGATCGCCGTTTCAACAAACCCCGCAACCGCAGCATACACGCTAAGGCTGTTGCTTGGCGTCAATGTTGCCACCGCAGATACTCGCGCAGGTAATGGATAAACAAGCACTGCAACGACTGTTGCAATCGCGACGCCGGTCAACATCAATCGCCGCATTTCAATCCTTCTCCGCTTCAGCGGGTTCAACACAAAACCAAAGACCGGCTTCGCAACGGTATGCAAAGCCCCTCCTGCTGCGAACAAACAAAGCACCTTCCCGATCGATTCAAGACCAATCGGTTGCAACATGCGAGAAACCAAATACAACAGTGTTAACGTAAGCATCCACCGATATGCCCACGCCAATACCGCATAGCCCAGCATCGCAGTCCGTGCCGGATTTGCGGTAGGATCGTTTGATTGTCCTCCGACAAGGCACCACTGCACCAGCGTCGAAGAAAGCAAGCGTTGCGACCGCTGGGCAAGATTGGGAACGTCACAAAGATCGCTCAGTACATAGTAGCCATCGTATCGCAGCAACGGATTGGCATTGAACATCAATGTACTGACTGAACAAACCAACATCACGTTCATCGCCGCGAAATGAACCAACCCCGCCGGTGTGCTTAGCCAAACGAACGTCGCGATTGAAGCCAACACCAATTCAACACCGATCCCCGCAGCCCCAACGGCCGCACGTTGCCAGCGACTTGGCAGTAACCACGAATCGGTTGTATCACAGTAAAGCGCCGGTGAAAACAAAAGTAACATCGGCCCAATCGTGTGGCACTCACCGCCAAAATGTTTGCAAACATAGGCATGCCCAAGTTCATGGATGATCTTTGTAGAGCCGATCACGCAGGCCAGCATCACTATCGATTCGAATCGAAACCAACGATTCATGTCGGTTGTTTCGGCAATAAAAAAATCAATATGCGAGCCAAAACTAAAGATTGCTGCGAGCGCAATGAACAAGTAACTCGCAATCGCAATCGGATGCAAAAGCGGACGTACCCAACGCATTGTCGTGTTCAGAAACCGATCGGGATCAACGCCGGGGAAACGGATGAACAGCGGACTGAGGAGCATCTGTTGAATTCGCTCGCGACGCTTTCGCGATGCGCGACGCGAAAGGGCTCGGCCTTGGCCAACAGTTGACGATACCAACAATCCGTTTTCATGAAATCGAAACAGCAGCTCGTTCATTCGAGCTGGTTTCACTTTTCGCGGTGCATATCTTTGCGAGTATTTTTTGCAAATCTGTTCGAGCGATCGTGTTCCATCGAGTTGATTCAAAATAAAGAATTCATCGTCTCGCAACCGTGTGTATTTCATTGCAATCGGATCTTTGACGACCACCGCTGATTCGTGGCGATGACGAACCGACACCGACACTAGGTCATCACGTTTGCGAACACGCACGGCTCGACTTGAACCGTCTAAGCCCTGATCGTCTGAACTAGCACGAATTTGGTTTCTTGGGGGCGAGGGTGTCATCGGTTTCATATAAAACTATGAAAAATAAAATCGAATGTTTCGATGATAGAAGCTGGCAATGTCACCGAACCAAGCTGCCAGCAATGACCGGCGACCACAGTAAACCCCTGCCGTAACTTCCGAACCCATGCTAGTGTCGAGTTCCTGACTAGGCTCAACTTTTGCGAGGACGTCGAGCACATTCAAGCCTTGCGCGTCCACGCGTGTTGCCGATGCAATTTCAGTCACTTCAGCTCGCAACGTTCGATCAGGTTCAGTTGCCAAGACAAAATCGATCCGCATCGGCTTCACCTTAGATGTCGCAAACTCAAGCACCGTGCCACCATCACGATCGGGCACTTGCAACTTCAAAACCTTCGGCCCCTTGGTATCGACAACAGAAAATAAGCGATGACCGCGACTGACAGGTCGCTGCTCCAGCCGTTGGCTTAAACGCCAGCCGACGACTTGGCCATCCAGCGGACTTCGAATCGACTGGCGAGCCTGTTCAGCAACGACGACCGCTTGCTGTGCCTTCAAGCTTTTTAACTGAGTCTGCAATTGGCGACGCTCAATCGTCATTTGCTCGCCTTCGTTTCCTTTCTCGCGGAACCTGCCGCCGGAAACCAGCACGGCGTCGATCGAAGCTAGTTTTTCTGTTGCCGTATTAATTTCGCCTTCAATTTCTTCTGTCTGCCGACGCAATTCTGCGTTTTCAATTTCAACAAGCACATCATTCTTGGAGACTAAGTCGCCGTCTTTGACATGGAGCTTCGATACGACTCCATCGGCACTCGCAAACAGATTTCGAACGGTCTCTGGCTCGACAGTTCCTGTTGCGGTTACCTTGTAGTCAACTTGCACAATCAGTGACGCGGCAATAAGGGAAAGCGTCGACAAAACAGCCAATACTGTCTTGTACCTCACGACGGGCGAAAGCAAGTATCCAGCAGTTTTCCAAACGGGCAATAAAAAGACTCTTTGATGAGTTCGCGAATTCTCGAACGCAATCAATGCTTCATCGCATACGGCTCGCATGGCTGGCGTTACCGCATCGATCGGCTGCCCACGAAAACGCTCGAAGGCAATCGCGGCAATCGCCGTCTTCTTTTGACCTTTACCATGTTCATACTCAGGAACGATCGGAATCAGTACACCCGATTGCACAAGACTTTGGTCTAAATATTCACCGAGTGGAAAATCGACTTGCGGCGGAAGTTCTTCACTTGATGGGTATACCAAAGGTCGTTGCAGCGCAATGGCGCTGTTGGACAAAACTTCCAGCCGTTTTGATTCGTTGCCACGGCGATCGATCACGTCAACGCCCGTCACCGCAATCAGTCGAAACCGTCCATGTTCACGTAACAAGACACAAACACGATCGCAATCGACCAACCACGCCGATTCGGATGCAACGGCAATCGCAGTTTCATTGGTGTCCAACGACCGATGAAATTCACGCAGACGCAGGCGCGATGTGTCCCCAGAAAATCCACTTGATATGGCTGTGCTTAACTGCGTTTCACCAAGCGAGTGAATGGTGCGATAGACAATTTCACTTGCCGCAGCCAGGGATCGCAATTGCTCAAGCTGCGCCATTTGATTGGGAGTTCGATCGGGGATATGAACGATGCCGATACCAACTGCGGCAGCACCTTCACCAACAGCGACTTGCAACGATCTTGCACCACGACCATCGGCAAGCCGTATCGTCGTCGCATTGGATGAGCCACCCGATCGCTGAAATTGCAAACGAATCAGTTCTGGATCGACCATCGACCCGTCATCACCCGAATCGATAGCCATCAATTCGGACCGATTCGGCATGGTTGCAATCGCCAGCCATGAACCGAAATGGTCACGGATAATGGGAACAATATGTTCGATAAGCTCTCGCGGTGAACGACAATCCGCAGATGCGAACTCGATGCGTTCCGCCAGTGTAGTGCCTGTATGGGCGCGGAGGACATCAGCAGAAGATTTGGATTCGGAGTGAGTCAAGATTTAACGTTGGCCCGTTCAGTTTCGTGCTGGCAGTTTCGTGCTGGCAGATTCGTGCTGGGCCTCCGACCGGAGTCCCGAATTTCAGAACCCGTAATCTAGCTGGCAAACTGCGACAACGCGCGTAAAAAATGCCCGCAACGCCGCCGCAATTGAGTTTTTCTGCTATCCAAGCCGCTGATTCCGAATTTGACGGCAGGCAGTTCTAAAGGTTTTCCAACTTGGGAATCTCGAAACCAGGTCGATATTCGCGTGTCAAAAGCGCATCGGCGTCAGTGTTTCCTACGAATTTCTCGGTCTCGTTGTTGAAGGTCAACATCGGCCCAAGGGACAAAGGATACTTTTCCAGGTCCACTTTATTGTCTTCCAAATGCTTGATAGTCCGGTCTGCCGTTGCCAAATTGTCGTCATAGCTCTTGAGCCCAGAAATTGCCTTTTTCAGTTCTTCTAGGCTGACGCGGTTTTGCTCGCCTAAGTAATAGGAAATATTGCCGAGGTGACTGATTCCGGCAGACAGGTGCCCTTCCGTCATACTCGCATTCAGCTCCGATTCATTACGGCTGACGCAGGCATCAAGGAAATTTTTAAAGTGAGGTGTACCACCTTTGAACTCCTTCGTCACCTTGAAGTCTTTGTCGTACACAATGCATCTGCCGTAGGACTCCTGCACCATATAGCCTTCGGATCCGTAGAAAATAACGCCTACTTTATTGCCTTTCGAATATCCCATTAGCTTGTTGATTTCTTCATCTGCAGAATCATCAACATCAAGACCACGGGTTTCGAAAACAATGCACTTGTCGCCGTAGTCGTAAATTGAAACGCAGGTGTTTGCCGTATTGCCAGCATCAACATAATTTGCATCGTCACGTTCCACTTGGTAGCCGAGCCGTCCACCGTAGCTAATGATCTGATTGGGATGTCGCATCAATCCCAGTCCCCAGCGCGCGATATCGGTTTGATGTGGCCCTTGGTTGCCGAGATCACCGTTACCGTAATGGCGCTGCCAATGCCAATCGTAGTGGAATTGTTTTCGTGTCACCTTAGGTGTCGTCAACGTGGCTGGGCCACTCCACAAATCAAAATCAACTGTTTCTGGAATGGGATAATCGCCCAGGGCACCAATCGACTTGCGTCGCTTGTAACATAAGCCTCGCGCCAATTTCACTTCGCCGATACCACCGCCGTGCAAGAACTCCATCGCTGGGCGGAGGGCTGTGCTGCTTCGCGATTGGGTACCGGTTTGTGCAATCCGTTTGTACTTCTTCGCCGCTTCGATCAAAATGCGGCCTTCGTTGATGTTGTGACAAACCGGCTTCTCGATATAGACATCTTTGCCAGCTTGCATCGCCCAGACACCACAGAGAGCATGCCAATGGTTTGGCGTCGCGGTGCTGATCGCGTCGATCTCAGGAAATTCGAACAACTTCCTCAAATCGGCATAGACCATCGGTCGACGGCCTTGAAGCTCCTCCACAAGATCAGCTTTTTTGTTCGCTGCATAACTATCGATATCGACAAGCGCGCGAATCTCAACACGCTTATCACCTGCAAATTCACGAATGTGCTCGCCACCACGACCATTCACGCCAATCACCGCAACGCCGATCTTATCGTTGGCGGCAACCTCTTGGGCAAGAGACGCCTTGGACGCGAGTGTCATACCAGCCGCAGCAGACACGGCAAGCGAAGTGAACTGTCGACGATTGAGAGTAGCCATGGATGGTCTCAGCGGAGGGTATGCGGGCAGCGGAACAAATATCCTGTGTGACGGGTAACGCTACCGTCAACAAGCCAAAGCACATTATGCGCGATCTCGACGGCAAAATCACGCCCAGGGTTTAGAGTAGAGCAATTGTCCCAATTGCTCGGAAAACAATTGGGACAATTGTTCTACTCTACGGCTGATTGGCTAGTATCAGGCTCACCGCTGGTAAATTGGCAAATAATGATAGGTGACGCTTAAGCTTAGTATCGCCAAGCTCGTCGCGTAAACTTCTCCGTAGTCGCGTTCCTCATTGCGTTCCTTTCCACGGTGGCTCGACCACGCACCACTTGGACTTTGCTCTTTAAGCAGGATGCGACTGACGTATTCAGCCGCTTCGGTTGCGTGTTTGCCACCGTACTGGTGCATCCCTTGTGCGTAATAGTAGGTTCCGTAGTAAAAGAAACGCTCGTCAAGATTCAGCGGGTGTTCTAACAACCAATCAGCGGCTCCCGAAACCAAGGGTGAATCGTACTGGCCGCAGACTTGCATCGCCAACAAACCCGCAGCCGTCATCGTAAACGTAGGATGATTTTGGCCTGGCATATAGCTAAACCCTGCAACGGCATCTCGGGGTTTTCCTTCGCCATCAATGGGTGACGTGTAGGAGCGTCTGAGGTACTCGACTGCTTGTTCGATTGCTTCATGTGGTACCGCGATTGAATCATTTTTCGCCGAGCGTAGCGCCATCAATTGCCACACCGACGCTGACAAATCGGCATCATTAGCATCGGGCGCATATCTCCAACCACCTTGATAGGCCGGTGGTTTACGAACCGCTTGAGCGGATAGAATTAATGCGATCGCCTTATCAAGAGCACTGCGGATCTCCTGGTCCTGCTTTGCATCGGTGCCCATACCCACCATTTCGGTCAACATCAATGTCGTGATTCCATGACCATACATTTTCGATCCATCGATGCGACCAAAATAGCCTTGCTCATCTTGTCTGGGTTTGCGATTAGGGCCATCGACACCGACAACATAATCAATCGCGCGCCGCATTGAATCGCCATTGACACCTGGGTCGTTTGGCTGAACGCCGATGCTTGCCATCGCCATGATGGCAAGTGACGTCATTGTGGTTTCATGGCCGCGATCATGAATCGCTCCATCTTCGTGTTGAAGCGTGACTAAATGTTTGATGCCAGACTGAACTGCCGTCGCGATTGCCTGCTCGTCGACTCCTGGTATCACTGCACCGTCATCCGCCGCAGTGGCGAAATTTGCGGACGCCAGGCAAACAAGGCCGGCCATGAGCGCGACCAGAACACCGATGAGCACCCGAGTGCAATGCCGTATCAGATCGATCATTGCTTAGCTTTCTCTGCGATCACACGGAAATAGGCTTCGATCTGACGTCGATACTCAGGCGAAATCTCCACTCGGCGCTCTTCCGAAACATCTTCCGCTTCTCGGCTACGAAGTTTCCCCCATTGCACTTCAGTGGCTCGATCCGTTGATTCCAAACCAAACGCGTCCGCCATCGATGTCGAGTTGCCGTCACCAGATTCTTTCGCCTCGGACGATTCTTCGGACTCGCCTTCAGGTTTTCCTTCTGACTTGGCTGGCGATTGTCCCTGTTGAGCTCGTTTCATGGCGAGTTGCTGTGCTTGTCGACGTGCGGCAGCAGCCAACGTTGCTGGCGATTGAGGCGGAGGTGAACCAGCCTGTGGCTGACTCGACGAATTGTCATTTTGCTTGGGTGGTTGATGAGCCGCTGACAACGATCGATCCAGCTCATCGAGCGTCTGGGCCATTTGGCGAGCTGACTCCGCGGCTGCTTGCTGTGACCCTGATTGCGGTGCTGAGGAGCTTGCTTGAGCGCTGGGTTGCGCAGCCGCGCTATGTGCCTGACTTGCTTCCGAAAGCTTTTCTGCTTGCGCTTTCAAACCTGCTTGTGACTGCCCCAGTGCATCACGAGCCTCGGTTGCCTGACCTGAGTTCGCTGGTGACGGCAGCGGCGTCTGCTGCCCTAAGCCACTTGGCGGCGTCATCGCTTGTTTTGCCGATTCAAGTGCATCGGTAGCTTCGGCAACGACTCCCTCGCTGAGTGCCTTTACTTCTTTGGCAGCCTCAGCGGTCGATTGTGCCTGCTCGGCTTGGCCTAATCGTTGTTGGTGTCGAGCCGCGCGGGCCAAGTCTTGGGCTGCGTCAGCAACTTCGCCCGCCACTCTTTCCTGTGTCTTGTCCGCTGATGCGACCGTTTCAAGATTCGATTCGAGCCCTTCAATGGGTGCGATTCTCTCGGCTGTAGCTTTCAATTGTTCGCCAGCCTTGTCGAGTTGCGTGATTGCTTTTTGCTGCATCGAATTGGCAAGTTGCGCCGCTGGTTGGGACTGGTCCAGGGCGGGCAGCTCCGTTTTTGCCACTTCGTCGGCGTGCTGTTTGGCATCTTTGCTGGTTTCCTTACTCAGTTCAACTGCGGCTTGATCGGCTTCGAAATTAGCCTTGGCCTTGTAAGCTTCTTTCGCTGCTTGAGCGACCGCATTCTTTACACCTTCGTTGTTCGGCTCTCGTTTTTGTTGTTCTTCAGATTTCCGTAACTGGTCTTCGTCTCGGTCGAGTTTTGACTTTGATTGACGGGCTTGATTTTCCGCTTCTTGTTGTCTTTGTGAAGCGCGGCGTTCCTGGTCTCTTGCCATTTGAACTTGAGTATCGCGAGCCTGCCTTTGAATATTCTCCATTTGGCCTTTTTCTTCGTTGCGACGTTTATCGACTAATTTGGCTTCAGTATCTGCCAATATTTCCTCAAACGCTTGCTCATTGTTTCGCAACTTCTCGCTCGCCTCAGACAACGTTTCCTGTACGGATGCTGCTTTTTTCTTCAGCTCCGATAGTAATGCATTGTCAGCCGAACCGACTTGATTTGCATCGTTGATCGCCTCTCTCACTTCTTCCGAAGCCGATCGCAATTCTTGCTTTGCTTGTTCCGCACGCTTGGAACTTTGCTCAGGCAATTCCCGAAGCGATTCAGCGGCTTGGTTTCCTTTGGCCAACAAAGCACGCTCCACTTCCTCAGCGGAGGCCGCTGAACGCCGGATCGCTTCTTCGAGTTCACGTTTTGCGACCGCAAGTTTCGGGTCACTGCGTTCAAGCTGTAGCTGTAGTTCTCGCTCGCGCGTTGCTTGTTCAGCCAACGAACGCTGAGCTTCTTGCATCGTTTTGCCAGTGATATCCTCTAATTCTTGCTGCATCAATTCGTTGCGTTTCAGTTCCTGAACCAGCTTCTTGAGCAGCTCCCTTGGATCAGACTTGAGTGCGTTTGCAATCGCATCGCTTCGCGCGAACTGTTCGTCGATCGCCTTGGTCAAGCCAAGCTCTTCCTCTAACGCCTTCAGCGGTGACTCCGATTCGGAACTTGAATTCGCTGGATCACTTTCCTTATCGGCATTCTCTTGATCATTTTTCTCTTGTTCATAATGAGCAGCGATTTGTTCCATTGCTTTCGCGGCAGCTTCCGTCTTTTCATTCAGTTCGGTATTGGACGCTGCTTGCTCTTGATCGGTTGCGGCTGTCTTCGCATTTTCCGCTGCTTTCTCAACCTGATCCATCTTTTTCTCAACGGCTTTGGACGAGATGTCCGCGTTGCGTGCCTTCCGACGACCGTCATCAGTCGTCAACTGCTGAACATTCGCTTCATCGGTAAGGCTTTCCTTCAACTGCTCTGCGGCTTTCTCAGCCTGCTCGCGTTTTTCGTCCGCTTCGGCATTGGCCACTTTCGCTGCCTCCTTCTTTGCTTCTTCGCTGGCAGGCTGCTTGTCGTCGGCAGCAGCGTCCATAACCTTGGATTCGCGAAGCGTTTGAGCCGTCTTTCTCGCTAATTCAGCGATCGATGGCAAGTAAGCTTTGAGCTTGTTACGCGCGGTCACCAAGTAAGGCTCGAGTGGTTTTGTGGCGACTCCGAATGCGACAAGATGTCGATCCAACTTATCGGCGGCTGAGATTGATTCCTCAGCCCTCCAACGGCGCGAAGTGATGTCGTTGCCGAGCGTTGCCATCTCGCCACCCCAGCGAAGGTCTCCGATCGGCCCCAATTCATTCCATTGCAAGCCGGCTTGTTGCAAGCCGTTGTAGGAATACTCAAGTCCATGAATAAACCGTTCGATGCGACTGGGCGAATCGATCCGCCCCGACGGCGTGTTTGCATTCCATCGATCGTCTCGCGCCAGTGAACCCAGCTCGCTACCCCACTGAGTCGCATCGTGCCCAGATTCCAACCAGTGGTATGCTGCAGCAATCTCCTGGTAAACGTCCCGCATGTTCTTTTCCTCGGCGGGCTTAAACGAAGCTTCGCCAACCCACTCAAGAACGCGTTCTAACAAATGTGTATCGGCAATGTATTGCTGATCAGCGTCGGGGCGATGACGATGAATTTCGCCGTCCTCGTGAAGTCGCTTCTTAATGGCCGAGCGTAGCATGGTGAGAGCCTGTTCAGCAGCGGCCATCTTCTCCTTTGCGTCTCGGACTTCATCGCTATTGGTGCTAGTGGTTTTTTGCCATTTAGCCATTTCCTCAGCAAGTGCCGCCATTTGGTTCAGTGGGTCGCGTGTCCAGCCGATGGCATTTTGCATTTGCTTCATTCGCTCAACTTGCTGCGACGCAATTTGGCCATCGATGGATCCGCCACGGCGCTGGTTTTGCAAACCTGCAGCGGTGTTCTGAGCAATCGAACGAGCACGATCATGATTCTCCGTTTCTGAGATTGCGTTATTAATTTCTCGTTGTTGGTCATTGATCCAATTGATGAACCCTTTTCCGTGATTGCGGGTTGATTCAGGCAGCGCAAGCGAAGACGCTTTGATCATTTCCGTCAACTCTTGATATTGCTCAGCGGCAATTTCTAGGTACCGAAAAATGGTAGCCTTATCGATTGGCTCCGACTCGCGAATGGCTGGTTGAATCGATGCTGACATTCGCATCAAATTATCGATCAACAGCATCGTGTAAAAATGACCAACCTCTACCTTGGCCATTTCGGCAGCAGAATCTGCGTGACTTGTAATCCAGCGAAATTCGCGTCGTTTTCCTTCGTCGGAAGCCGCCGCTTTGCGCAAAGAATCCTCCACTCGGCTCATGGTTCGGGCGAGCGCCTCGAGTTTCGCTGCTTCGCTCTCATGCTCCGCCTTATCCATCATGCCGACAATCAGTTCGTTCCTTGCAGTGCGGTCGGTTTCTAAATTGACAGTATCTGAGACGTCTTGATCCTCGTCATCACCTTTCGGTTTTTCTTCCTTTTTGTCTTCAACCTTCAGGTTCACCAATTCTGCTGTGACGGCTTTCTTCCATCTGGAAACGTCCAACGCTAAAGCAATCCATGAGTTAAGTCTCGCCTGTTTGGCCGAATCGAATTCATGGTCGCTGATGATATATTCTTTAACCGCAGACTCACCTCGCAACTTTTTGCGATCGATGGCGACAACGCGAGTTTCAACAACGTCACCCGCCTTCAATTCACGATCCTTGTGACGCACAGATTTAAGGTCCCAGGTCCAAGTTCGTTCGATCTCAGCAGCGTCCAAAGAGCCGTCCAGTGGAGAGGCGGTCCACTCACCCTTGTTGACCGAAACTTCCTGAAGCAGACTCGCCAGCGGCATTTCATCACTGAAAAATGCGGTCAGATTAAATCGGCTGAACGTTGAGGCCAATTCTCTACGAGGCCGCGAAGACGTGATTTGAGTTGATTCGACTTTCCACTTCGCAATCGGTGCCTCGTCCTCAAGTGCCGAAATGGCATGTTGGGGACTGAGCGGGTTGTCAAAGTCAGTTTCCACCGACCGCGCGAGCACCTGATAACGATCGTCGGTGTCGACGATCGTATTGATAATCCAATCGTCGCCATCCGCTCGCAGCGGCGATCGATGATCAAGATTCATTCGTCTCATGACGACATCCTTGACGGGCATATTGAATCGCACCCTGAGTGAGACACGCGTTCCGACCAGGTATTTTAAGTCACCATTGGGTGAAACCGATGTTGTCTTCGGCAATTGGGTATATTCGGGTGGTGTCACGATCTTTGTGAATTCATTCACTTCGGGGCGTGGTCGTGGTTCAAGCCGATGCCATCGCGTGACACCATCACCGGCAGAAATTCGATAGGAGATTGGCGATTGCTCAACCATCAAATTAGTGGCAAAAGTCGCCTGGGCTCGCGAGTTCGAACTGCCCGTTAAATCGCGCGCGGAATCGTCGCTTGGTCCGGTGGTCGTGTGCATTTCAATTTCAGCCGTGGAACCATCTTCGGCAACCCATTCCAGCATCGCTTCGTCCGCGAGTTCACCTTCCAGTCGAACGACAATCGCCGTGATATCATTCGCTGGAACGGTGCAAGATGGAGGTGCTGGTCGTTCAATCAAAATTTGTGTACGCGATATTCGGTCGATGTCAAAGCCAGGAATGATCGCACGAGCAAAACGATTTCCAAATTGAAGTTGCGGTATCAACGCGAGTAGGAGGCATGTCAACAACGCGACCGATACACACGCAATCGGTTTTGTCAGCAGCTTCAATGGCAGTAATGACCGAACGTCAACCGCACGAATTTTTCCTGAAACGTTTTGCTGCAAAGCACTGATGAATGAACGCGAACTGCTTGGTTCACTTACCCTTGCCAATTCGACCGCAGACAATAGTTGGTCACGAAGTTCGGGTCGGCTTTTCTCAATTTCGATCGCCGCACGAACGATTGGGTCTTGGTCACGCAAACGAACATAAGCAATTGCAAACCCTACGAAAATCGCAGCGACGTAGGTGCCTAATGAAAGCAATGAACGAGTGGGTCGATCGATAATCCAAATCGCGTCAATGCCGGTGAACAGCAGGACTCCGAGTACCCAAACGACAACTCCCACCATCAGGGCATAAAAAATTGCCCAGCGGCGGCGGCGGTCGATGAATTGCTCTAATTTGCCGCGAATCATCGGGTCGATGGCGATACTCATATTAAACAAGCCCCACTTTTTTCCGTAACCACCATTCGAGTGCCAGCAATCCAAGCACTGCGAAAAACCAGATAAACGATTGTGCTAACGCCAACTTCGTGACTTCGATACTACCGTCGCTGAGCGGCTTAATCGCATCCCAAACACGCTGCGACTGAGCTTCATCAACGTAGATCCCGCCGGATGCTTCCGCCATTGCGGAAAGCAAAGAAACATTTTGTGATAAGCGAAAATTTTCTCGATTGGGCGGTGCTGAAACAAGAAACTCACTGGTCACTGCTTCCGACGATGAGTAACCTGCCGCGCGAACCGACGTGATGAAAGTCCCCGTTTCAAGCGGATTGCTTTCACCTTGATAAATCCCTCGCGATGAGTCGACCAAACGAAGTGGCACGACCATCGGCTCGCCTCCGCCTTCGCGTTTGGCGACGGCATCAACAACCGCATCCGTGGCAGGATTACCGCTGGCATCACGCAGTTGCACGCGAATCGTAGCACGGTCGCCAGCGCGATACTGCGAGGGACCGGTGGAGAGCGCTATATACTCATCACGAACATCGAACGCTCGCTGCATGATGGCTTCGACAAGCTGATTCCAAAATCTTGCGTGATACAGATCTGCAACGCGATATCTCCATCGCCACGATTGGTCCATCGCGAGATAAACAACTTGTCCCCCACCAAACAATCGTGTGACAAGAATGGGTGAAACACTCTCGGAACCGACGTCTTTGCCTTCAATCCAAATCTCGGCACCGGGAAGTGCTTCGACTTGGCGAAACGATGTTGGTGGCTGTAGTTCGTTCCACGCTTTTTGATTATCAGCGAGGGACGAATCGTCTCCTGACAATAGATTCATTGCCGCTCGCTGGCCTCCCGTGGTCGTTAACGCTAAGCGAGTTGTCGTATTGACCCGCTGGTTGCCGACAAAGCGGACCGGTACTAAATCACCGATGGCCGTATCCGTCATCGTCGAAAGATAATCTCGCTCGCCGTCAACAAAAACGAGGCCACCGCCATGCGAGACATAGTCCTTCACTAGTTTCAATTGGTCGGTTGTGAGAGCGTTCGGAGCGACATCACCCCAAACGATCACATCATAAGCCGCCAGGTCTTTTTGTTCATCGGGAAACGCAGGTTGCTCTTCGTCAATCTCAGTTAAGCTCGATCGATCGGGCCAGAGAATGATGGTGTTAATGGTCCAGGTAGGGTCGCGCTCAAACACGTTGCGAATGTATCGTGTTTCCCAGCGACTGCGCGAATCTACGATCAACATCCGCCGGGTGCGAGTGGATGCGGACAACCGATAGTCGATCGAATTGTTTGCTAGGTCATACTCACCTTCCACGGTTTCAATCGTGATTTGCAGTGGAATGGCAACTTTGGATCGTTCGAACGCACCGGAGTCCTGTTGACGGAGGTTTTCCACGAGCTTGGCGACGGGAAAATCGTAGGTTACGCGACGATTGGCTTGATTTTCGGTTGTTAACGTCTTTTCCCAAACCGTCTTGTCGCCCGAAGCGATACGCACGCGATACTTTACGCCCTGCTGACCAAGGTCTTTGATCGAAATCGCTCCCGCAGCCCGTCCCGATGATGCGACCAACGGCGGAGCGTCAAAGTCTAAAATCGCTAGGTCAATCGGTTCCGCTTGTTGTCCTAACCCAATCGCAAACACCGGGATGGCCAAGTCTCCCAAGCGTCGCGACATTTCCTCTGGGGACGGTCCGGTGTTGTGTTGGCCATCCGACAATAAAACAATGGCTTGTTCGTTTCTTGATGGTTGATTCTCGCGGTTTGCTGTCTCTGGTTGTTGCGGATCGGAGGCGGATGAATCTGCAATTGCCCCTAACAATCGCTCTCCGATTGAGTCACTCAGATTCGTGCGTGAGGGATCGATTTTCGAATCATTGGACATGATCCACCGTGGAGCAGGTTCAGGTGACGCGGAGTCATAAATCTGTTCCGCCGATTCACCGCCAAGCAAAAACAACTTTACCCGATGCGTCGATTTGACCGAATCCAACCAGCCGAGCAAGAGTCCGACCGCACGATCGAATCGTGTCGGTCCCTCAGCAACAGTCCCGGAATAAATTCCGCTTTTAGCGGAACGGCGCGAGCCGTCCGGTATCGAGGAACCGGAGAGCTTGCGCTCTTCCGCTACGATTGAGGAGCGATTGATATCGGCTTCATCATTCGCTGATGCTGATGTATCAGAAAGTGGACTGCCGAGCGAATCGGAGTATTGCATGCTTTCGCTGGCATCGACAAACACGTTGACGGTTGCGATTTTGCCTCGCTCACGGCGAAATTCGATTGTCGGACCAGCAAGCATCAGCAGCACTAGCGCAATGGCGAACGATCGCAAGAACGGTAGCAACCAGCGATGAGGCATCGCCAGCGAGCGAGTCTCGCGGCTGTAGTACCAGCCCACCGCAGCCGCAACCGAAACCGCGAGCAAGGCGGTTAACGTTGTCGATAGTTCCCCTTGGAAGAACATTCGCATTATGATGTCACCTTAGCGCCACGCTGTTGCAAGATCGGTTCAAAGATCATTGCAGCCAACAAAGCCATCAGCATGTAACGCCAAATTCCGCGGCCAAACCGGAGGGTTGAATCATCATTTTGGTATGCGGAAACCGATTCGTAACGCGTAGCGCCGATCCGTTTAGCGGCATCATCGTGAACGGCGTCGGTAACGCCAATGGTTTTCAAATCTTGAGCGGGCACGTTGACTGCGGAATGAGCAACGCGACCATCTTCAGACTCAAAGCGATAGACACCGGCCTCAGCCGTTTTTGAGAACACAATTCGATCTTGAGGTGCTTGAACCGCGATCGCTTCACCCGTCGGTGTTGTTACGGTCAAGGCGAGCGTTTCTATTTTTTTGGCATCTTTCGATTTGCCGTCTGCGACTGAACCCGTGAGATCTGGCAGGTCGATCATGATCGGCTCACCTGCAAACGGTGTCGCAAGGCGACTGCCGCCCGTTGCCAAATGCAAAAACAGTCGTTGCATTAGCGGAACAAACGCCAAGCACCGGGGAAGGCTGGTCCAGCGATCGTTCGCCGTTGTTGCGACCTGCATTACACGTCCTTTACCAATGCCACCAACCGCAATGAGCGGATCACCGTTCGCAAGTCGCATGACGACGCTTGCTTCGGTGCGGCTCGGAGGTGTTTCGTCGCTCGAATCAGCTTCGGGCTTGCCTTCTTGCTTGGTTTCTTGCTTGGTTTCACTAGGCAGCGGTGCGTCGCGGGCGATGAGTCCGCAATAGGACGAGACTTCAACCGCCGCCAATGTTCCTTTTGCGTCTCGCGTAAACGACGCCAGCGGTGGATATGTCAATCGAGCCTCCTCGATTTTGGCACCAACTTCGCCTTCGTTACTTGACTTGACTGGTCCCCATTTCATCGGCATCAACGGATTTCCATCAAGAGCGAGTAACTGCTTATCCCACAGCTCTGCATCCGTTGCTGGCCCCGCAAACAAGACCAGCGTGCCACCGTCAACTTCGACAAAATTTTGCAGCCACTTTAAATCCGCACTTTGCATCGGCCCCACGTCAGCCAGAACAACGATTTTGGGGTGCAAGTCTTTTTGGGAGGTGAGCTGGCGAACTCCAATGCGTTGGGTACGGAACAGGTCCACTGCTTTCTCGCCCGCGAGCGAAAATGGACTGAGCGCGATCGCGAGGAAATCGGTGTCGCTCTGCAACGGTTTGTCACTGGGATTGCCGTCAACCAGCCAAACGTCTAGCGGCGGATAGACCATGAAATCTGCTCGCAGACGATCGT
Source organism: Planctomycetaceae bacterium (assembly GCA_043775635.1). Classification (GTDB taxonomy): domain Bacteria; phylum Planctomycetota; class Planctomycetia; order Pirellulales; family Pirellulaceae; genus UBA6163. The sequence goes on from JAYVSE010000001.1 coordinate 21,678, forward strand.
CGGCTGAGAAATCATCGTTGGCGGGTAACGCGATCTCGATGGCGTGTCGTCCCGTAGCCTCAAACACGGTATCAAACGTGATTGTCGCAATACCACTGCGAAACGCGATCACCTTCGATTCGATCGCTGCCCCATCGACGTGCACATCGAGTGTGCTCGCGGCTGATAGCTCTCCATCCATTCTTGCTTCGACATTCCAACTGACGGATTGACCTGGAACGGAACTGGTTTGCGCTGGCTCAAGCTTTGTGATCCGCCGATTGTTCAGCGTATCGGGGGCGGTTTGCCAAGCGTCAACCCAGGCGATGGACGGTGCGGGAGCGATCGCGGCGCGACGTTCACCGAGGGAGTCGAACGAGTCCACTTCGCGGGCACTGTAGTCGCTTGCGGCATTGTCGGTAAGCATCACAATCTGACGTCGCTCCGTTGTCGCGGATGAAACCTTGCGAAGTGTTTCTGACAGCAAGCGTTCAAACGACAGCGGACTGCCACCGATTCGTAGCGATTTAAGCTTGGTCAGCGTCGACTGGGGATCGCCACGTAATGAGTCATCGATTTCGGCACTCTGTACCGAACTGCTTGTGACCAGCGTGACCTCGGATCCACGTGGCAATCCGGTGACGATTTCTTCTGCGGTGGCAATCATTCGATCGAAGCGTCTTGATGATGGGTCCACTTTCGCTGCCAAGGAATAACTGGTGTCCAGCGCTAGTACCAGCGACACCGGCTCATTGCCGGGCAAGGCCTTCCAACCTGTCAAAATAGGTCGAGCCAGACAAAAAGCGAGGAGAATGGGGATCGCGCAGCGAACCAACAACAACAATAGATTTCGCAGTTTCATTCGTCGCCGGTTGGTGCGAATGACCGATTCCAAGAATCGCATCGCGCCCCAATCGATGATTTCGAAACGGTTGCGAAACAGTAGGTGAATCGCCAACGGCACCGTAAACGCAAGAGCGCCAAGGGCTAGTAAGGCGTTGATAAAAATCATTTAAGCCGCCTCCGCGCTGCGAGGTAGGCGGCGAGCGCGGTATCGAAAGGCTTATCCGTATGCATCGTCAATACATCGATCCGAGCGCGCCCACATCCGTCAGCAAGCTCTTTGCTAAATTCGGCAAACTTAGCGCGATAGGCCTGTCGCAATGAAGCGGCATCAACATCTTCGAAACCGCCAATTCGCTCGAGATCTCGAAACCGTAGGCGTCCAGTAAAAGGAAAGTCGACTTCATCGGGATCAAGAACCTGAATCACCAGCACCTCATGCTTGGCGTGGCGAAAATGTGCAAGCGATTTCATCAGATTGGGCACGTCGCCAAAGCAATCAGAAATCAAAATCACCAATCCGCGACGTCGCAGTTGAGCGGCTAGGCCGCTGAGCACAACGCCCAATTCGGTTTCTCCGCCAGGTGGTCGACGAAGCAATGCTGCGAAGATGGCTTGCAGGTGAGACGGTCGACTACGCGGTGGAAGAAACTCGGTTACCTTTGTATCGAATACAGCCAACCCTACGCCATCTTGTTGGCCAATCATCAAATAGGCCAACGATGCGGCCAGTCGAATCGCGTATTGGTATTTTGAGATGGCACCGGGGCGAGCACCGAGATAGCTCATCGAGCCGCTGCAATCGACCACTAGCGTTGAACGGAGGTTGGTCTCCTCTTCAAATTCGCGGATATAAAGCCGGTCCGTCTTGGCAAAGACTTTCCAGTCGATTGAACGAATTTCGTCGCCCTGTACGTATTGTCGATGTTCTTTGAACTCGACGCTGTAACCTTTATGCGGCGAACGGTGCAGGCCCGAGCAAAACCCTTCCACGACTTGGCGTGCGGTCAACTGAAGACCGTTGATACGATCTCGTTCGGACGGTGAAAGGATGTCACCAACATGCATGATAGGTCCGAATTAAAGTAACGAACCGGTGGGCCTGGGAACTTCGCGAAGCGCACGAGCGATGAGATCGTCGGTCGACATCCCTTCGGCTTCGGCGGTAAATGTTGGCACCAAGCGATGGCGGAGCACTGGAAAGGCAAGCGACTCAATATCGGCGATCGTAACGTGATGCCGACGATGCAACAGCGCGCGCGCCTTGCCGCCAAGCACAAGTTGCTGGCAAGCACGAGGGCCTGGGCCGTACTCCACATACTGCTTCACCCATGCCGTTGCAGTTATATCTTTGGGCCGCAGTGCTCGCACAAGGTTCAAGACGAACTGCTTCACGTTATCTGGCAATGGTACGCTGCGCACCACTTGTTGAAAGCGAATGATCTCTTCTCCGTCGATCACACTTTTTATTTTGTCGAGCGCACCACCGGTGGTTCGATCAATGATCGCGGCTTCTTCATCGCGATTCGGATAATTGACCACAACGTGAAACAAGAAACGGTCGCGTTGAGCTTCAGGCAGCGGATAAGTGCCTTCTTGCTCAATCGGATTTTGCGTTGCTAGCACAAAAAATGGCTCTTCGAGCCGATAGGTTTTCCCCCCTGCGGTGACTTCGTGTTCCTGCATGGCCTCCAGCAACGCGGCCTGAGTTTTCGGCGGAGTTCGGTTGATTTCATCGGCCAGCAGAACCTGAGTAAACACTGGCCCTTGCTGAAATACCATCTCGCGCCGACCCGTTTGCGGATTCTCTTGAATGATATCGGTCCCCGTGATATCGCCGGGCATTAAGTCTGGTGTGAATTGAATGCGGCGGAATCGCAGATCCATCGATTCAGCAAGCGACCTGATCATCAGGGTCTTGGCGACACCGGGAACGCCTTCCAGCAAACAATGGCCACGGGCGAGCACTGCAATCAGCAACTGCTCAATCACATCGCTTTGTCCAACCACAATTTTCCCAAGTTGCTCGCGAACCGCATTACAGGCGTCGACGAGTTTTGCTGCCCTCGCCAAGTCATCGCCGTCGATCGTGGTTTGAACCGGCGGCGGGGTCGTTGCCATAGATTTGGTCAGGTGGGAATTGGGCAGTGATCGGCAAAACAGGCCTACAAACAGTCATTAGAACTACGGTTTGAGTCAAAAGCAAATAGATACCGAAGCTAACGGCACTACTTTCGAAAATTCAGATTTCCCACACGATGTCAAGGTCATGGCGTATGCTGGTGGCTACGTATTTGCGGCAATGGCACCTAGCGAAGGTCGCTAGACCGGGGCTTCAAAACCAATACTTTGCAGCAAATCATTGAGTCTGACGCGAATTGCTGCACAATTTACTGACTCAACCCCAAAGGAAAACTAACCGCCATAATTTCTGGAATAATTTCCTTTTTCACCCATTTACTTCCAAAAATATCAGGTGTATGATCATCTCATGTTCAAGGGTTTCACCCCTTTTTCTGGTTTGTCATTTCAAGTCCTCAGGAGTGTCGGTTATGAAAGTTTTTCGAAATCGTGCGGGATTCACATTAGTTGAATTGCTCGTCGTGATTGCCATTATCGGCGTCATGGTCGGTCTATTGTTGCCAGCCGTTCAGGCTGCGCGCGAAGCTGCTCGACGTATGTCGTGCGGAAACAACTTCAAGCAAATCGGCTTGGGGTTACACAATTATCACGCTGCCTACAATCAATTGCCAGTCAATGGTGCAGGTACGGGATCGAATGGTGCATCCATCAGTGTATCAACGCCAAACGCATCCAACGAGCGTCTTAGCTGGTTGGTGGGAATCACCCCATTTATCGAAGCTCAGGCAACTTGGGAACAAATTTCCAACCCGCTCGCGAGAACGGGGTCACCGGCAACGGGGGCTATTTATCCAGCGATGGGACCTTGTCCAGATCCTCTTCCTGCCATCTCTGGAACGGTTGGTGTGGCAAGCGTCTACAATCCTTGGTGGACTGATTTGCCGACATTGCGCTGCCCAAGCGATCCAGGCACTGGCCTTCCTGCGATGGGACGAACCAACTATGCAGCTTGTCTAGGCGATTCGATTGAGGGTATGACCTACGGTGCAAAGGCCGACACACTGGTGTCAGCATCTAATACTAACTATGCGCAAGGCTCACGCGCGGCCTGCCGCGGTGCTTTTGTCATGCGTCAGAAAATGGGTTTCCGCGACATGCTTGATGGAACTGCAAATACGATTGCAGCGGGCGAAATCGCGTCTGACTTGGGCGATCGAGCGATCACGACTTCAATGGTAATTGCCTCTACCGCAACCTATGCCAATGCAGCATTGTGCAATACGGCCGCGCTCGTTGACGCCACACGTCCAAAGTTCTGGACCACTACTGCGGCGCTTAGCGGTGCATCTGAACAGCGTGGCTATCGTTGGGCTGATTGCGGCGGTATTTCGTCCGGCTTCAACACGATTCTGCCGCCTAATCGTGAGCTTTGCGGAGGACCTGTTGCGCCATTTACTCCGGCTCCAACGGCTACAAATACCGTTGGATCAGCGAATTTTGTCGATGCAGTGCTTCCTGCTAGCAGTCGTCATCAAGGTGGTGCCCACGTCTTGATGTCGGACGGTGCAGTTAAGTTCATCACCGACTCGATCGAAGCTGGACCTACCGCTGCAATGGTTGCAGTTGATGCTGCCTTTGCTACGATCGGTTCTGCACCAGGCGCAAAGAGCCCATTCGGCCTATGGGGCAGCCTTGGAACTCGCGCAAGCAAAGAAACCATCAGCGGTGATTTCTAATTCTTGTGTTGGCCTTAAAATTGCAACCAAATCAGTTGGAATTTTACGGACAATTGCTTGATGAAACGAAACTCCAGATTTGCGAAATGCAGTCTGGGGTTTTTTCGTTGCGTGATTTAGCGGTATAGCGATAGCGGGCCGTTGATTTAGTGAGCCGTACGCGCTAGCGTCGGGCCCTACAGCAGGACGCATACCGTTGACGGCCCGTGGCTAGCGCCATCGGATCACTAAAACGATGGAAACCCACTATAACAACGGCCCGCGAGCCGTCCGGTCCCGCTGGCGTTCGAGTTACAGGATGGCTCGGGCACCGCTAAATGATCCTTCACGGCGTAGGGCTTGTCCGTATCGCCTTTAGCGTCATAGCTTATCTTCCTTCCGTTCTTCCTTTTCACCGTCTGCAAGTCATCATGCGATGCCAGCCATTCATCATTGCGTTCGCAATGTTCTCGATGCACTTGGCGGCCTCAGTTCACGCAAGCAATTCCGACTTCAGACCGAACCAAGACCAACTGCCGGTTCAGGCACCCGCAGATGCCGTTGTCTTGTTTGATGGTCCTGTCAACCAATTCCTCAGCATGTCGGGAGGGAATATCGATTGGCCGGTCGATGATGGCTGTCTGATCTCCACCAGAAATGGTTCACGAGTAAACCATCTTGTGTCCCGGTATCATTTTCGCGATGCCGAAATCCACGTCGAGTTTATGGTTTCGCCAAAGGGGCGCGGCAACAGCGGCGTCTATTTACATGGACACTATGAATTGCAAATTTATGATTCATATGGCAACAACGACGTTTCCGATCAAGCGGAAGGAGCCTTGTACGGATTTTCCAAACCTCTGGTCAACGCGTCGCGTCCTCCAGGCACCTGGCAGGTTTATGATATTCGCTATGTTGCGCCTCGCCGAGACGATTCTGGAATGATCACTGAGCCGGGTCAGATAACCGCCTGGCTAAACGGGCAATTGGTTCAAGAGAATACTTGCTTTGAGGAGCCCAAATCGACGTACCACCCATTTCGTTACGGTTCAACTCCTTATTTACAAACCATTGCCAAACGGTTGCAGCAAACCTCGGTCGGTCCGGTATTCTTACAGGACCATGACAGCCCGGCTCGATTTCGCAACATTTGGATTCGCCCGCTGGACGACCAAGCATATTTTTACGAGCCAACAAAAGAGTGATCACCACATGGCCTTGTGCCATTGGTGAACAAGATTCGTAGGCTAGAAACATGCGATTCAAAACCAACCCATTTCCTCCAAACCGCCGCCAAAGGCGGCGGTTTGGAGGAAATGGGCCTGCTGGGAGGATGTCCCTGTTTAGCTTGTTAATCTTTTTCACCAACCAGACGAGCTGGCTGGGGTCTCGAATCGTATTTGGGACAGTCGAACTAGCTAGCGGGCATCGCGTTCGTTAGAGCCTTGTACTTATCGCGACAGCTTGTTAGCCCACCGCTCGGCGATGAGCATATCAGCGCGCAGGAATTAGGGGCCGCATCTACTCGGGGCAATGGCCCCAAGCTACGTAGGATGGGACCATTGTCCCGTCCGGTCAAGGGAGCCATTCTCC
>JAYVSE010000002.1:0-49371 GCA_043775635.1 Planctomycetaceae bacterium
CCCTGGATTCAGCAGCGGCGAAGACATCAAGATTGTGCTAACCCTGAAACACTACTGAAAACCAATAGGGATCTGCCCACAGATTCTGCGGAAGAGCCATTTTTCTTAAGCTTGCGACATTCCGGACAAGCCGCGTGGTAGCAAGGCCCACTCCGTCAGCATCTTCTGGTTGGGATTATAGCTCGACGGGGATAAACCCCGTCGTAGCATCCGGTCGGAACAATATTGATTCAAAATTTGACAATTAAATTCGATGTCAATCGCAAGTTTTTAACAGGTCAGGTTCACGCCGTACCGCTAAAGCCGTTCATTTTGATGAGCCCAACGCTCAGACGGTTTTCTTCATCCGCGCAGCTAGCTTAAGCAGCGTTTCACTAGCATCGCCTTCAACCAACTTTGCCTGAATCAAATGCGTGTTTTTCGTGTCCGCCAATGCTTCGCGAAGTGCGGTTTCAAAAGCCAACTCGTTGCTAACCGAAACACCGATACCGCCGCCGTAAGCATCCAGCAGCTTGATATGATTCCAGGGCTGAATCTCGTTATATTTCCAAGTCCCCGCATGCAGGAAACGCTCCGTCCCATAGCCATGATTATCCAGCACAATGACAACAGGCGAATGCTTTAATCGAATGAGACTCGAGAGCTCTTGTCCTGTCATCTGAAACGCTCCATCGCCAACAATCACAACGATTCGATGGTCCGGGCGAGCGGTCGCGGCTCCCAGCGCCGCTGGAATGCTAAAGCCCATGGATGTGTAATATGCAGGGCTTAGAAACTCGCCGCGATCGTGAATCAGCAACTCGGTTGCCGCAAACAGGGCGTCACCAACGTCTGCGATGACAATCGTGTTCTCATCGAGATACTGATTAAGTATCGACATCATGCGACTTGTGCGCAGCGGTGCATCGGGCTGCAGTTCAACGTGGATGTTGCGGTGTTGACGCTTGGCAATCGATTCGGGAATCGATCGCAAATTCGCAATTGGTTTCGACGTTCGCAGGCCAGCAAGAAAATCTGGCAGCGGCACATCGCGATAATGATGGTGTGAAATTCGAAGTTCTTCGCTTGTCGCGTAAACACATTTGAACGGATCGAGATTCGCTGAAAATATTCCTAAGTTGATGTCCGTCAAAAACGTGCCGAGCATTAAAATCAAATCGCTTTGTTCGACAAATTCCGTCACCTCCGGGTTTCCCATTTCCCCTTCGTAAAGCCCAATGTAAAGCGGATGGCGTTCACTGATCACGCTCTTACCAAGAATCGTCGCGGCAATCGGAATCCCAGTCTCTTCCGCGAACGCGACGAGTTGATCTTGTAAACCGAAGCGATGGATCTCAACACCAGCGATGATGACCGGTTTCTTCGCGGCATTGATTTTTCCTACCGCTTCTTGAATCGCTTCTGTTGTGGCTTGTGAGCTCGGCGGTACTGGCCAACCTCGATACGGATGCGTCACTGGCGGAACGACACCGACCATGTCACGAGGCAGCTCGATATAGACCGGTCGCTTGAACCGATCGCAAGCATCCAGCACCCGGTCGATCTCTTGAAACGCGGTCAGTGGATTGATAATCTCAGCGGATGCGATTGTAAAATTCTCGAAGACGCTGAGTTGCGTGCGATAATCGCGAACTTGGTGGTGTAGCAGCGTCCCCTTATTCCGCTCGCTGATTCCTGGAGCGCCGGAGATCACGACCACGGGCGATTTCTCGGCAAAAGCACCAGCAATGCTGTTGCAAACGCTTAAACCACCAACGCAGTATGTGACGCAGACTGCTCCCATTCCGTTTAGCCTGGCGTATCCATCCGCGGCGAATCCAGCGCAGTCTTCTCGGGTGCAGCCAATAACGTTGATCGGACTTCGTTCCAATTCACTATAGAACGCCAAGACATAATCACCAGGAATCCCGAAGCAGTCGCGAATTCCATAGTCAATCAACCGTCGAATCAAATATTGCCCAATCGAAAGGCTGGATGAATCACGGCGACCGCGTCCAGTGTCAAGGTGGACTGATGTTTGATGAGTCGGTGGTGTAGCCATCGAATTGTTCGCCTCCAAGCAACAACGGAAATGAGCGGACTGATTAAGTGATCAATGCTGCTTAATTTTCAAACGTTCGCCGTCGCCCTAAGCTTGAGCGAGAACTCACGAAGTCGTATGGCGGCCGTACGCATCGCGTCAGCATCGATTTCATGAACGTCGATCGGGTCGCCAATATCGCGGAGCATGGTGACGGTCAAACGGCCGCCGAGATGCTGGCGAAATTCTTCTAGTCCCTGCAATACGGCATCGAAATCGTTCAGTGCATCATCCCAAAGCGGCAATCCCAAGTCTGCCAAGCAGCGGCACACCTTTACCGCAGATGCTTCGGGAAATCCGTGACGAATGGAAGAATACCAAGTATCCAATGACACGCCGATCGCAACGGCTTCCCCATGGCGAATCGAATAATCGGTCATTGGCTCCAAACGATGTGCTGACCAATGTCCGAAGTCCAGCGGCCGTGATTCAAGCGATTCGAAAGGGTCGCCACCGTGAGTGATGTGATGCAAGTGCATGCGGCAACTCTCCGCAATCACTTGCTTGGCAACCGTCATATCGCGACCCGCTATTTGAGTCGCATGTCGACAAAGTGAATCAAACATCGCGCGACTCTTTAGCAACGAAACCTTGACAGCTTCGCTGAACCCACAAGAAAACTCGCGGTCGGGCAACGTTGTTAAAAAGCCTGAATCATTGATCACCGCCCAGGGCACGGTAAAGGTTCCCACCCAATTCTTTTTGCCAAACTGATTGATAGCATTTTTGACGCCAACGCCCGAATCCGCTTGTGCCAAGGTCGTCGTCGGAATTCGAATCAATCGCACACCGCGATGGGCGATCGCAGCCGCATATCCTGCGACATCAAGCAGCGCGCCGCCGCCGATCGCAATGATATAGCTTCGACGATCCAGATTACACTGATTGATTTGCTCCAGCATCTCATTGACCGCATCTGGTGCGTTTTTAACCGCTTCGCCACCTGTAAAGATACTTACCGGTGCACTCAACACAATAAGTTTGCTTTCGCGAAGTTGGGTCGCAATCCGACCAACACGATCGCTCGCGTTAGCAACTTCGCTATCTGCCCACACAATCACCTTTGGCAAGGCTGCATTACTTGCACCGACCGCAGCCGTATCTGGCGCATCAGAATGTTCCGTTCCATGCAAAAGCGTCAGCAGTTCATAGAAATCGTCGCCCGAGACATCCTCCGTAAAGCGAAGTCGATGGGTCATCGGAACGGAAAACGTAATGTCGCGCGAGTCCGACGTAGGTGCGCGACGGTCAGAATGCATCACGGCTGTTGCTCGCTCCATCCGCGCCACAACCAACGCAACGAATCTGGAAATATCGTGCCGCCATGCAATCCGTTGTGTTCGCCATCGCCGTACACGAACATGATGTCATACTTAGCAAACTCGAGCGAGTTTGCCAATTGAAGATTGGCCAGCGGCCAACTGCCGAATTGATTGTTCAAATCATTGGAACCGTCCTGGAGAAAAACACGAATCGGTTTATTCTCTTTGCGTACGAGCGCCGGGTAAACATAGCCGCCGCGAATATCGGTGAAGCTGCCGATTTGGCTCATCACTTTGCCAAAAGAATCTGGTCGGTTCCAGGCAACACTGAACGCACAGATTCCCCCGGAGCTCATCCCACAAATGGCCCGCAGCGCCGGATTTTTGCTGATATTTACTTTGCTGGTGACCACCGGCAAAACGTCTTCGTGCAAGAAGCGAGCATACGCATCGGATACCGTGTCATACTCAACGCTACGATTTTCCGGTGTCGGATTCCACCCGCGAGTTTCGGGCAGATCCTTCTTTGTCCCAGGATCGATCATGATTGCAATGGTAACCGGCATCTCTTTTTTGTGAATCAAATTGTCGAAAACGGTCGCAACCCGGAAATCGCCTTTGTCACCTTCGTACGCGTGCCCGTCCTGAAAAACCATCAACGCCGCCGGAACTTTGGCATCGTATTGGGAAGGGATGTAAACGGAATATCTACGCTTTGTTCCTGGGTAAACCGTGGAATCCAGGAGTTCAAATTGCGTTGTTTTGCCTTCTGGCACGCTTTTCATTGGTTTTGATTCTGGCCCGTGCTTGTACGGACCAGGAACAATAACCGGCCAATCTCCATTGACTTTTGGCGATGAAAAACTTCCCAAAACAATGGCCAAAAGGACAGGCAGTGCTAGCATTCGCTGCATCTTCATCGAATTTCGGCAGGAGAAACGGAGGTGGGGGACTGAAATTCATTCGCGGCAACTAGATGTGCCGGTCCCTATCATAGTTGCTTGGAGGCCTGATTCTCAACCGGCACTTGATCCGCAACACTTTGGATATCAATAAAAAGTAATTTTTAGTTCCACCTTTGCGGCGAAAATTGGATGCATTACCGACGACTTGGCAGCAGCGGATTGGTTGTAACCGACCTTTGCATGGGAACGATGACGTTTGGTTTGCAATGTGACGAACCTGCTTCGATCGCAATCATGAACCGCGCCTTTGATGCCGGAATCGATTTTTATGACGCTGCGGAGGTTTATCCCGTGCCGCCAAGCAAGGAACGAGTCGGGCTGACGGAGGAAATTGTCGGACGTTGGCTTAGCACCAAATCACGAGACTCAGTCACCATTGCAACCAAAATCACCGGACCGGGGCACGGATGGTTTCGCGCTCCCGTTCGTGGCGGACGTTGTTTTATTGATCGCCACCAGATCATTGCGTCTTGCGAAGCGTCGCTGCGAAGGCTGCAAACTGACTACATCGACTTGTACCAAATCCATTGGCCTGACCATGGAATGCGGTATGAGGAATTGATGGCTGCGCTCACGGAACTTCGCCAAAGCGGCAAGGTCCGGGTCCTTGGGACAAGTAACGAAACAAGCTGGGGGGTGATGAAAAGTCTCTGGGCCAGCGACGTCAATGGCCTCGACAGGTTTGAAACCGTCCAAAATAATTTTTCATTGATCAACCGTCGCTGCGAAAGTGAGCTTGCACAAGTATTGCGAAAAGAAGGTTTGTCATTGCTGCCGTATAGTCCGCTCGGCGGCGGCGTGCTCACGGGAAAATACAAAGACGGCCCACCGCCCGATGGTCGGTTTACGGACTACTTACTCAATGGAGGCGAACGCCAAAAACGAATGGCGCAGCGATTTGTGAACGCGCGAACGATCGAAACCACCGAGCGGCTGGGGGCGATTGCAGCCGACCTCGGCGTTTCCACGACAACATTGGCGCTGGCTTGGACGCGGCAACATGACTTTGTCGCGTCCACGATCTTTGGTGCCAGCAGCGTCAAGCAACTTGATGATACACTCGCCGCAGGTGAGCTTACGCTTGATCAAGACACGCTTGCACGCATTGACGCCATCGATTTCGAAATCCCCAATCCGATGACCGAAGATGGGTTGCGACGTTTGACGTAGAATAGGCTTCTAGCCTTTTTATACCCCACAACTTCAAAGGACCTTCGGCCACCACCCAGCTTGCCTGGGAACGAAAATGCGAAGCATTTTGTTAGCGGTGCGGCGCGAGCCGCCCGGTGTTTCTCCGGGTTTTTCGAACCGGCACCGGACGGCTCGCGCCGTTCCGCTACTTAAGTCCACGCCATTCGGAGTCTGAAAAGAGGTGGAGCTCAGCAAAAAGTGTCATACAATTATTCTCCACGCAGTGGCTAATTAATGCTCGCCGATTGCTTCGGCTTCGTGTTCGAAACGCTCGGTAAGCGGTTGATCCGTTTCATCTTTGAGAAGTTTGCGTCCGTCCGCCATTTTGGCGAATATGTAATAAAGGCCAGGAATCACGAGGACGCCGATAACGGTGCCCATCAGCATCCCGCCAACTGCCGTAGTGCCGATCGTTCGGTTTCCAATCGCCCCAGGGCCCGTCGCGCGGACTAACGGAACCATACCGGCGATGAAGGCGAACGATGTCATCATAATCGGACGGAAACGCAACTTCCCTCCTTCGATAGCGGCATCAATGAGGTTCACACCCTCGTGGCGCCGCTGCACAGCGAATTCGACAATCAGGATCGCGTTCTTGCCCAGCAGACCAACCAGCATGACCAAGCCAATCTGCGCATAGACGTCGTTGGACAATCCCAGTGCCTTCAGGAATAGAAAAGACCCAAAGAGACCGATCGGCAGAGAGATAATGACGGCCAGCGGAAGCAGGAAACTTTCGTATTGGCCTACCAACACGAGGTAAACGAAAATGATGACAATCAAGAAGATGTAGATCGCCGTGCTACCCTTTTTAGCCTCGTCATAAGACAGACCTTGCCAGTCGATGTCAAAACCACGGGGAAGCGTTTCGGCAGCCACTTGTTGAATGGCAGCGATCGCTTGACCGGTGCTGTAGCCAGCAGCCGGTGCTCCTTGAATGGCTGCCGTCGTGTACAAGTTGTAGCGGCTGATTTCATTCAAGCCTTGCTTCTTCTTGAGCTTGAGAAATGCAGAGTACGGTACCATTGCCCCTTTATCATTCTTGACGAACATATTCTCTAAATCGTCGGGGAGACGTCGGAACTCCGGCGCGGCCTGGACATAGACTTTGTAGAACTGGCCGAAGCGGACGAAGCCTTGTTCCCAGGTGCTTCCCACAACGATGGAGAGATTATTCATGGCGTCGGCGATCGATATCCCCTTTTGCATGGCGCTGTCATTGTCGATGACCAGCTCGTACTGCGGGTAATCGCTTGCAAAGAAAGTGAACAGCCCTTTCAGCTCCTCGCGTTTGGACAAGGCGGCCATGAACTTATCCGTCACTTCGCCCATCGCTGCATAGTTACCACTGTTCGTTTTGTCCAACAAGTTCAACGAGAAACCGCCGGCTGCACCGAAGCCAGGAACTGCAGGCGGCTCATAGAATTCAAGCTTCACATTGGAGATCTTGCTCCCTCGATGCTCGAGTTCCTCAATGATCTGTTTCGACGTCAGCGTGCGTTCGGCCCAGGGCTTCAGGTTGATCAGACAAGTCCCGGCGTTGGACCCGCGGCCTTGAGTCAGAATCTCATAACCGGCGATCGACGAGACCGTGGTGATTTCGTCTAACTCTTTGCAGACCGCTTGTAGCTCGTGAGACTTGGCATTGGTATATTCAAGTGTCGAGCCTGGCGGCGTTTGGATGATCCCATAGATAACGCCCTGATCTTCGAGCGGGATAAAACCCGAGGGAAGCAAACCGTTCACGTGAAAAATACCGTAGCCGAAGCCTGCCACGACGAGCATCGTCAGGACTCGTCTTGGGACCAAGAGACGCAGCATCCCCGCGTAGCCGCCGGTGACTTTCTCGACGCCCTGATTGAACAGGTGCAAGAACATCCCCAGTGGCCCACGAATTTTTTCTTCCCCCGGCTCGCTCCCCGACAGCGCTGACCGGAAGGTCAACATGAATAGTGCGGCCATGACAGCCGAGATCGCGATTGTTATCTTCTCGGTCAGAGGGAATTGCTCAGAAACCAGCTCATGGACCAACTTTACGTTCAGTAAACGGTAAACACCGTAACCTGCCGCTAGACCTAGGATCACAGCCAACACACCGCGCATGACGTTGGCGTAACTGCCAGCGATTCCTTTGATGCGGCGGTTTATGAAGCCTAAAAGTGCGCTCTGTTCTTGGTGTTCCGTGAGAGGCCTGAGAATCATGGCGCAAAGAACCGGAGTGAGCGTCAAGGCCACCAAGCCGGAGAGCACAATCGACATCGCCATCGTCAAGCCGAACTGGCGGTAAAAGACACCGACGGGCCCAGTCATGAACGTCACCGGAACAAATACGGCGGTCATCGTCATGGTGATCGCGATAATCGCGCCAGTGATTTCATGCATAACTTCCTGGGTCGCCTGATACGGTCCGAGATGTTTTGTGTGCATTTTTTCGTGCACCGCTTCGACCACCACAATCGCGTCGTCCACCACGACCCCGATCGCCAACACCAGCGCGAACAGGGTGATCAGGTTGATCGACAAACCGAACAACAGCATGAAAAAGAAAGCTCCGATCAGCGATACGGGCACTGCCAGAATTGGAATCAGCGTGCTGCGAACGTCCCCCAGGAACAGATAGACCACAAGCGATACTAGGATAAATGCCTCGAGCAAGGTATGCAGCACCTTTTCGATCGACGCGTCCAAGAAACTTGAAACGTCGTAACTGATCTCATAATCCATTTTGGGAGGGAACGATGCTTTAATCTCCTCAAGCTTTTCTTTAACCCTGTCGATGACTTCGGTCGCATTGGAACCTGGCGTTTGCTTGAGCACGATCGCAGCCGCAGGTTTGCCATCAAGGTCCGAGTAAAGGTCGTAAAACGATGAACCCAACGAGACTTTGGCAATGTCTTTCATCCGCAAGATCTCACCTTCGGGGTTGGCCTTCACGATGATGTTTTCGTATTGCTCCGGTTTATCGTAGCGTCCCACCCAAGTCAGCACGTACTCGATGGTTTGCGACGTGGTTCCGGTCGCTTGGCCAAGTCGTCCGGGCGAGCCAATCATGCTCTGTTCAGCCACTACCTTCATCACATCCTCGGCGGACACGTTGTAGGCACGCATGCGTTCCAGATTCAGCTCGATCCGCATGGCGTAGGCACGGTTGCCGAGAATAGTGGGTCTCGCGACGCCCTGAATCCGCTTGATCTCGGGCAGGACGCTGACGTTGGCGTAGTTGAAGAGAAAATTCTGGTCGACGTTTTTATCCGTACTGTAAATGTTCACGTACATCAGCATGCTTGACATGTTCTGCATGACGATGATCCCTTCGCGATCCACGATCGGTGGCAGGTTGTTCTTCACCGCTTGCACTCGGTTGTTCACGTTCATGACCGCGACGTTCGGGTCCGTGCCGGGCTCAAAGATAATCTGAATATTCGCCTCACCGGCGCTGGTGGCGTCAGAGATCATGTAGCGCATGTCCTGAACGCCGTTGATCGACTGCTCCAGAATCACAAGCACCGAGTCAATCAAAACATTGGCACTCGCGCCGGGAAAAGAGACCGAGACCACGACGCTCGGGGGCGCGACGTCGGGGAACTGAGAGATTGGCAACGTTACGATTGCCAGTCCGCCGAGGAACAAGATGATCAGCGAGATGACGATGGCCAAAGCTGGCCGATGTAATATTTTTGCGAACATAGGACGGGCAACTTATTCTGCGTGGAGTTTTAGGTTTTGGAGGGCTTCTTCAGGAGCAAGGAACTCGTATTCCACCTCCTCACCGTCTCGAACCTGTCGAATCCCCTCGAGAACAATCCTGTCGTTCACGCCAAGTCCTTCCTTGATAAGAAAAATGTCGTCCAATTCGTTGAGGATGACGATCTCGCGCTGATGAACTACACCATGTTCCCGTTGGTGCTCCCCGCTATCCTTTCCGTGGCTCTCTCCCAATTCCTTAACAGGATGCTCTGTAGCGTCTTTTTCATCATGCGCTGCAACGACTTTCGCATCATGCTCAGCGCCGTCTGTCCCATCGTTCGCTGCAGCGACTGTCCCGTCGTTCGCTGCTGCGTCTTTCGCATCGTGTTCAGCAGCGTCTTTACCATCGTGCATAGCAGTATCCTTCGCGACATGTTCCAAGTCCGCCTTCTCGACGACGAATGCATATTTCTTGGCAAGAATCTCGAAGGTTGCGCGTTGAGGAATAACGATAGCATCCTTGACGACGCGTTTGAGCAAGATGGTGCCAGTCTGACCATGACGTAAAACTCGGTCTGGGTTTTGAAAATCCGCGCGGAAGGCAATGTTCCCTGTCTCGTTGTTGAAATCAGCCTCGATCGCACCGATCTTCCCAATCTGCGGGAACTTGGTGCCGTTGGCCAGCATCAGTTCAACTTTCAAATTGTCCTTATCTGGGTTGGCTTGGTACTCAAGATAACGGGACTCGGGTACGTTGAAGTAAACCCACATCACGCTGTTATCGGACAATGTTGTGAGAATATCCCCCTCCGAGATCAAGCTCCCCTGTTGCTGGCGTTGGTGGTCGATGATGCCGTCGAAAGGGGCTTTGATATTGGCGAAGTTTAATTCGGCCTGTGACAGCTTCACGTTGGCCTGGGCCTTTGAAAGTTTGGCCTGGGCCAGTGCCACCTCAGGCTGCGCGACAACTTTTTGCTGAAACAATTTTAGTGTGTTGTTGTACTCAATTTGTGCGAGTTGCGCCTCAGCCAGCTCGGCATCCAACTTCGCCTGGTAAAGCGTTGTGACGACTTTGAATAAAGAATCGCCCTGCTTAACTGCTTGGCCCTCCTTGACCGTGATCGCCTCGAGATACCCGCTCTCCAACGCTCGGACCTCGATATGGCGGTACGAATGGATCTGGCACACGTACTGCTGCGTATTGGTCACGTCCTTGGCCAGGGGGCTGGTGACTAATATTTTGTGGGGTTCATGATGAACCTGTTTCTGTTCCTTGTCGCAAGCAGGCAATGAAAAGGAAACCAGCATTAGCACGATGACAGGGAGCGGTAGGGATCTCTTAATGTTCTTGCTCATTCATTGCCTTCGAGGTGCGGCCGCCGGAAATTTTAGTCAGCACGCGTACAAGTGAAAAATGTCGTCGCCGCCTGGATACGCAGGTTTCGTACCAAGACTTGACATTATTTCTGCAATGAATTCCTGAAGAACGGATTCAAACGGTCGCGATTGCCTCTGCAGACCGCCATGACAAAACGCTCTAGGAAAGATTGCGAAACTCAAAACGCGAATTTCAATACACGACTCCGATGACGCTTATTGTCGCGGAGTGCCTCACGACTACGCAAGGCCTCTTTGCCAAGTAACGGGCGATTCCAACGAGATTCAGGACGGCCAGGGTAACCCAGGTGACCCTAACTGGACATCGCCAACAAGCTTGGTAATGCAAGCCCGAAGCGCACTTCCGGAGATTGTCCGACCGCCAGGGGTCTTTGGCCCTATATCAAATAACGCGACTTCAAAACGCGATTGAATTTGTTTAGAATATCGGTGAGTCCCGCCTTACCAATTCCTGTTTTACTGTCAGGGTCCCTGCGATGCGTTTGCCTCACTTTCTGTTTGCGACATTGATTGGAGTGATCAACTCCTGGAGTCCTTTGACGGCAACAGCGGTCTCTCCTGGTCAACTGCAAATTCTTTGGATCGATACCGAGGGTGGTGCAGCGACACTGATCGTGACGCCGGCAGGTGAATCGGTGCTGATCGATACCGGCAATCCAGGTGTGCGTGATGCAGAGCGCATTGTAAAGGCCGCCACTCGCGAGGCAGGCGTCAAAAGAATCGACCACCTCATTACGACTCATTATCATCGAGATCACTTTGGTGGTGCCGCCATACTATCGACGCTGCTGCCCATCGGTCATGTACATGACAATGGCGATTTCGAAGGAATGCCTGAGCCACCGGACGAGGCCTACCGCACATTCAAGTGTGATAGCCGTTCGGTCATTAATCCAGGTTCGCTTATTGACTTAAAGCAGTTAGACGGGGCTCCACTGATAAGGCTGGTGTGCCTAGGAACGCGCCAACAGTTTATTGATCCGCAGCTCGTTGGCCTGCGCGACAATCGTCAGATCGGTTCTCAACATCGCGCAAAAGATCGCGATGGTTCAGATAATGCCAACTCGGTGGTGATGCTGCTTTCCTTTGGTGACTTTCGGTTTTTTGATGCGGGCGACTTAACGTGGAATCAGGAAGCACAATTGGTCAATCCGTATGATCTGGTCGGGGAAGTGGACGTCTACCAGGTAACCCACCACGGGTTGGATGCGAGTAACAATCCAGTCGTCGTGCGTACCATTAAGCCTACCATCGCTGTCATGAATAACGGACACACCAAGGGCTGCGCGCCCGACGTGTTTGCTGATTTGAAAGAAACCTCATCAATCAAAGCCATCTATCAGGTTCACAAAAACCTCCGGCCCGATGGTCAATTGGCCAACGCGCCCGATGAATTTACTGCAAACCAGGAGGCGGCTGACCAATGCGGTGGTCACCCTATTTTGTTGTCAGTTGCTGCCGACGCAGGCAGTTATACGGTTAGCGTGCCTTCAACCGGCCACCAGGCAATCTATGCAACAACCAAGAAGCCTTAACGTTCGTAACGCGTTTTCGTTGATGGAATTGATCGTCGTGATAGCGATCATTTCATTATTGATCGGTCTGCTGTTACCTGCCGTCCAAGCCGCAACAGAAGCGGCGCGGCGGATGAGTTGTCAAAATAATCTTCGCCAGATGGGGCTCGCGTTGCATCAATACAATGATGTGATGAGGCGTTTTCCGCCAGCGTATTTTGAGGATACAAAAGGCCTCTGGTCGGGAAGCCTATTGCCATTTATCGAGCAGTCATCGCTTTTTCAAAGCGTCGATTTTTCGGGCCCATGGGGAGTCCCCGGATCAAAGCACGCCGTAGCGTTAACTCAAATGATTCCCCTTTATCGCTGCCCTTCCGCGTCGATCCCTGAGCATTTCGATCACGTGCTTGTCGATCGAGTCCCAGGAACGTACCTCGCCTGTGCGTCAGGAACCGCGTTGAGCGAAAGTAATCCTGCGGATCATATCGGAATCGGACCACAAAACGGTGTCATGTTCACTGATAGTCGCATTGATTTTAGAGACATCTTTGACGGGACAGCATCAACGATTGCGATTGGAGAATCGCTTTTTGATACCAATGCAACCGGCGCTGATTTTAATGGAAATCCGCAAATTGTTGACCATTGGTATTTTGCTTCACCGTCGATTACGATCAATGAAACTTCGGAAACGATGGGTTCAACAGGCCCGGCAATCAACAGCGTCTTTTCCGAAGATCCCGCGATGCTGATCGAGCAAAAAGAGCTTTGCTTTAGTAGCCAACATAGCGGTGGGGCAATGCTGCTTTTTTGTGATGGGCACGTCAAGTTGCTTTCTGCCAGTATCGATCGAGTACTATATAGCAGCCTAGGGACTCGCAACGGGCGAGAGATTTGCCATGCCGAATAAATGAGATTCTCGAGAATCCAAGGGCGTGGCTGGTTTCGACGGGACAATTTAAGGCAATGTCGATGAGTTATGGGAGAAGCTTACCAGCAACGGCGGTTCGCCCAGTCAATGCGGTTGGCTTAAAGACAAATTCGGTTTGTCGTGGCAAATCGTCCCGTCCGTACTGCCCAAGCTGATGTCGGATCCATCCGGCCGCGTGATGCAGGCGATGATGCAGATGACCAAGCTGGATATTCAGAAGCTTCAAGATGCGTATGACGGCGAATGATTAGTGAAACACTTTTTTATCATCAACAACGGAGAAACTATCTTGCCTTCGAAAGCACAACGTATCACCGGCTGGGCCCTGTCCGGTTTGGTCGGACTTTTTCTCATAGTCGCCAGTGGTGTTCCAAAATTCATCGACTTTCCCGGCAAGAAAGAGATGTTCGATCACTTGGGCATCACCACCGATATCTCCCCGATTCTCGGTGTCATTGAAATTGCCGTCGCGATCCTTTTCCTGATTCCACGAACATCCTTCCTGGGTGCGATCCTGGTCACGGGCTACCTTGGAGGAGCCGTCTGGGCTCACCTTCGAGTCGGCGATCCATGGTTCTTTCCCATCATCATTGGCGTTGTCGTGTGGATCGCACTCGGACTGAGACAGCCGGCGATCTTTTCGCTCGCGATGGGGAAATCACCTTTGCCGTCTGACTCAGGAAGCGACCGATCATGAAATATATGCTCCTTGGCCTGAGAGTGGAAATCCTTGACCAAGGCTCCGCCTTTCTTCGTCTCGCTGGCATCGCCACTACAGCCTGAGGCGCGCGTCGCCCGTCGCCCGTTGCCCGTCGCCCCTGGGCTTGGTGCGCATGGTATTGTTCTGGCTGTCGTGAGTAGGTCGTAGGGAGGCCGAGCCTCGCAGGCAGTGCGTGCCCAGGCAGAGCCTGGGTACGAGTAGGAACACTTCGTTAAGCCATTTTATAACGGCTAATTCTGTCGCAATGCTCCCGATAGATTCTTTGCGTTCAGATTTACCGTGGGATCGTCGGACACATTGACCCACACGTGGACGTGCGGTGCGCCACGATAATGCCAGACAAAAGCCGGTCCTTCCAATCGCCAGTTATCCCACATGCCATCTTCACCCAAGTCATCCTCTTGGTAAAAAACGAGCGAACACTTCGCCAAATCGCCTTGAGCTTTGAGGGCTGCCAGTACTTCTTCCCGATCACATTGACGATACGGTTCGACCAATTTCAAAAGCACATCGCGGAGATGGTTTTGCTGATCGGCAGAAAGATCGGCCACGGCAATCCCAGGAAGTTTTTCCGGACCGCGAAAACCAATCGAGGCTTCATCGGGTGCGGCAAGTTGTAGGGCTTGTTTTTGCTGCTTGCCGTCGAGCATTTGGTACAGGCCATTGGCAGCCACCGCTTGATGCCAAAACACGTTGTCGGGATGATTCGATTTCTCAAAATAGCCACTGGCTGCGTGTCCATATACGATCGGGCCTCCGAATGCCAAATGTTCGGAAGTATTGCCATCGCAGCGCATGGTTCCATGTCGACCAGTGAGCACGAACTCGAATTTATCCTCGGGCTTGCCGAACAGCGCAATGCTTTGCGCCTTACCGAATCCGCCGAGATCGTCCATAAACTGCTTGTCGAAGCGTTCAATCCAGTCGGGATTTACCATCTGCTCGAAAGTTTGTCGAATGAGCACTTGCTGTTCATTGGTGAAGAAATCGCTTTTTATGGCGGGCGGAGTGATGCGCCAATTGTTAGAAATATGCGTTCGCAGCAGCCCGCGATTCAACTCCTCATAGTTCCAATCAAAGCACACGACGCTCTTTTGATTTTCAGAAAGCGACGCATACAGCAGTTTGGCGGTTGTTTCTGCGGGTTCATTTAGCGAGGGACTCGCCCAGGCCGTAGTCGGGGCGAGCACCTCCGAGGCAAGTACGAAACTCGCCGTTGTCTGAATAAATGCCCTGCGATTGAGTGCTAATTGATGATTGGCTTCTTTTAATAAAGTCGAGCGGTTTTGATCAGACATAGTTTTAATTTTTAATTCTCCATTGCAAGCGTGAGAAAGCGAATGCCGCGATTAGCATAATATACCATCTTACACATGGGCGAGCATTATTACGCCAGGCAGGCTCAGCACAGAGTAGTGTAAGCACCCAGGTATAAATGTTTCTGACTCTAACGGATTTTAAGCCCTGGTTTTCCGCGAAAAAAAACGTTGTCGCAGCGAGATTCCAAATTTGTCATTCTTATTGGGCCTCGCCTTAACCGATCAAGCGAGTGACAAGAGCTTCACAGAAGCCTACGGCGTATTCCAAAAGAAGCGCTGGTGTATAGCCTTTAGGCGACTCTTTTTTTGGATCGAAGAGGCGGCTAAAGCCTGGACAACAGCGCGGCCAAGCGAAGCTGTACGACGGAACGACGGACTGGAAGTCCGTCATACGGTAAGATCTTATCGGCCGCTCACCTAAACGCATTATGCTCAATAACTTTTGAATGAGTGCTTAGAATATCGTAGCGGAACGCATGCGATACCAGTTACCATCGTACGTCAGTATTGTGATTTCAAGTTCCGTTTTAGCCGAGGACTGGGGGAGCTACGGCATTGTGCCAGCCGGCGCCCAAGGGTTGGTGCTTGAGGCGGTTGAAGTCGGCACCGCCGATGGTACTGTGGTTTCGGTGAACAAGCTCCTGGGGAAGGCACATCAGAAATGGCACATTGCCCAACGGTAAACACAAATGCAATCGTCACGACGACGGAAAATGGACACGGGCGTAAGATAATATGAAGACGAGAATAGTTCTGACGGTTTTAATTGCTGGCTTAGCAATCGTTGCCATTGCTCAAGTCTTTCGCTGGCGATCCGACAACGCTTATCGATATCCATCAACTGAAATCAATCAATACGAACGAGGTGATGTCGTTTTCAGCGGCGGCTTCGACACCGAAGAGCAAGATCATGGGCGACCGGTTCGATTGATCGCCGCCGCACTAGGTGTGGAGCCTCAGGTGTTTCGAGACGCTTTCAGTGGTGTAACGCCTGCTCGTGGCATGTTTGGACCAACGCCATCGGCGGCGCGTGACAATAAGCAGGTATTGATGGATGCGCTTGGTCCGTATGGCATTACAAACGAACGGCTTGACGAAGTTTCTAACCAATACCGTTATCCGCCTGGACCAGGTTACTTATGGAAACACGTTCCGGCTCGTGCGACCGCGATCGTAACCGATGGAAAAATTACCGGTTTTACGCTGATTAAAGCCGGTTCTGGATACCTAACGGAACCAGCGGTTTCAGTCGCCGGGTACGAGAATGTCAAGGCAAAAGCAACGCTGATGTTTAGCCAAGATTTCACCACCAACGGCAGCATCGAATCTTTAACAATAGAACAGTCCTTTCCCTAAGGACTGTTCTATCAATAACGGTCCGGTTTTTGAAGTGGGATAGGCTTCCAGCCTGTCATTTTCAATGCAACAGGCTGGAAGCCTATCCCACTCATTGATCGAGCGATACTGAGGAACAATTTTGGCATCTTTGACGCAGAGTCAAAACAGCAGCAACAGTCAACGGCTACGCGAGTTGTGCAATGTTTCTTCGATCGAGATGCTCTTGCCGTTCTGGCGTTTACTTTCGTCGGCGGCTTCCATGAAGGCAAACATTTCAATGGTCTCTGCCGCAGATACTGGCGTCATTCCTGTTTTGAAGAATTTAGCTATCTCCACGACCAACGGTCCATAGCCCGTATATTCTCCTGAAGGGGCAATCCCTTTGTCACCAAAGACGGTCGCTCCGTACCCGGATACACCGGTCCGAATTCCTCGGAAAGTGCCAACCCTGCCGTCATTCCATACTCCCACTGCGACGTCCGTTCCATCGCTGTGGCTTCGTGAAACGCGATCGCATCCGGGCCCCATGATCGTATAAAGAATCTCCATGCCGTGGACACCATACCAAAACAAGTCGGCGTGATGTTTTTCCAGGGAACAAGGACCGAATGCGTCACAGCCAAGTACCTTGCCAGTGCGTGGATCGTTTCGCATTCCAATGATGCCCGGGCTAAAACGAAGGCTAGATGAAGTAAACATGGGAACTGAAAGCTCTTCGCTCAATGCGAATATCTTCAACACATCGGCGAGCGAACTTGCAACTGGCTTGTCAACAAACACTCGCTTACCAGCCGCGAGTACAGGTCGAACTTGTTCAAGATGCTTGCGACCGTCAATGCTTTCCAATAACACGACGTCGACCAGGGGCAGGAGACTTTCGACACTATCAACAATCTGCACGCCCATTTTTTCCAAATGTTCGGTATACATTGGCACGCGATCGATGCTGGATGGAATATCGGGGCTGCCTCCTGGATATGCCGCAACGACTTGAAAACCTGCCAGATCCCCGGACGCGTTTGGGTTTGCAAACGCATCAGCGAACGCGGGGACGTGAGAAGTATCGCACCCGATGATTCCAATCCGGATCGGTTTCGTCTTTGAATGGGTAGCAAGTAAACCTAATGGTTGAACCAGGGCCGGATCTGCGTCGAGGAGTCGCGAAAGTGCTTGGACAAGAATCGGCTCCGCTTCCACGCCGACCATTGACGCCGTAGCACCCGTTTCATACCCGCCTTCATTATAAGACATTGACGTCCCGATATACCAAGGCGAATACTCTCCGTACGCCGCCATGCAAACGAACCACTCTGGTCGCATCGCCTGCGCAGCCAGTTGATACTCGATAAACAACTCGCCCGGCATGTTCAAAATCCGGGTATCAGCCAATTCCAGACAGCTTATGTCGATCGTTTCTTTGGATCGAAAACGTCTTAGGAAAGCAATCTTGTTCGCGATCATATAGCGATCCGGTGTGGCACGCTTAGCGTCCGCGAGTTGCAGCAGCAATTCGGCTTCAATTTCCAGATCGCTCGCGTCAGGTTTTCCGTCGATAAATTGTTTTCCGGGCGGCAACAAAACCGGTTCAACACGCCAACCTACTTGCGATGTCGCGATCGGCTGTTTCTTGACTGCTTTGAAGGCGCGTCGGAAAGCACCGAGCATTCGATCAGCCAGGATCTGACGTTTGCTCATTTCACCATCGTTGTATTTTCCCGCAGTAATGTTACCTCCGGCACCATTGAAATGTATATGCGGTACGCCAGTTAGTTCTTGTGCTTGATTACGAGCCATGCCTGGAAAATCTGGGTTTGCGAGTCCAGTACGATAGTAACTCTGCGGATGAGTCGCGTAATACGTCAGCACGGCCACGGGTTCTTCCTCATTCCAAAAGCTGACCATTTTTAAGTTTGGATCAATCAACCCTTCTGGGAACGCCTGAACTTCCGGGTCTTTCGAGGCACTCCAGCGAACATGCAGTACCTTTCCATCGGGTCCCATGATTCGCCGATTCGATGCGACCAAATGCACCGGTGCCTGCGACGTTCCTAAGTGCGTAACTCGCTTGGCATTTGCAATCGACTCTTTCACCGCAATCGCTGCGTTCTTGATCACCAATCTCGACGATTCGAAGTCAAACGGGACGTTCGGTGCACCGACTTCGCGTAGCATTTTCTCGAGTGTGAAGTCACACGCAGGCGCGTCGTGTTGGTGCAGCGCATGCACCGCGACTCGGTCAGGGCCTGTGTTGGCTGCGACTGCCAGCTCCTGCTTAAAGAACTGCATGCCCTCATTGCTTAAACCGATCCAATCGACTGCACAAAGTACGATTGGTTTGTCATCGGTGAGTAACACAACGCCACGGCAACTGAGTGGTGATTGAATGCCGGTTGCAACATCGTACGCGAGCATTGAGCCGATACGAGGCGAGGCATCAACCTCGAAGGTTCCCACACGAAATTCACCATCCGCAGCGTGTGAACTCAAAGGAATGCCAATGCTCGCAATCGATATCGAAAGCACGATGTAAAACAGATTCGCTTTCATGGTAATGCCATCAAGTAAGAGAAAAGATCCGCCATCGCCTGGTGATCAAGCTGTTGCTCGAAGCCTTCAGGCATCATCGATTTTTGTGTATTTCGTAACTCTAGGATATCTGAAAGCAACAATGTATCACTGACATTCTCACCACGGCTGAGCGTGATTGCCGTCGCGGTCTCATGGGTAAGCATGCCAGAGATAATGCGATCGTCACTGGTCAGCGCCACATAGTTGACGTACTGAGGGTTCACGTCACGATTCGGATCCAGCACATTCAACAGAATTGCTTCGACGCCGCGGAACTTGAACGCGGCAAGGTTTGGGCCAAGGTCGTTGCCAAATCCACTAACGCGATGGCAGGCAGCACAATTTTTTTGGAAATGCGTTTGGCCAGCTTCGACATTGCCAGACATCGTCAAAACGCGACGGTATTCATTGACAACCTGCTCGCGATTGGAAACGGAATTCGATAACGAAGACAAGATGCGTGATAGTTGTTCCTTGACGACTGTGGATTGACTGGCACGAATGGATTCAACAACCGTGGGTTCAAGATCACGCCAATTCACTCGTCCATCCACCACGGCCGCGACGAGCAACTCGGTCCATGAGTTGCGAGAGACCATGACACGACTCATCGCGGACCTCACCGACGGAATCGCTCGGGGCCATGCAGAAATGAAAAGTTCCGATATCTCGGGGCGGTTCCAGTGACTCAAGGCATTAATCGCCGCAAGTTGAACTGGCTTTGGTTGAGGCAATTGGAGCAGGTCGCTGAGTACGGCGAATGTCACGTCGCTATGATCGCATGCCAGGAGAGCAATCGACTCAAGGCGATTCTCGGTGGCAAGTGTTGTATCAGCAACCGTGCTGCAAGCCGTTTTGATCAGACTCTCACAATGTCCGGCGAGGATCGCATAAGGCCCCAGCAACTCATGGACCTGTCTGCTGTCTCGATTGCGAGCAAGTGACAAATAGAGCGAGCGAACCAAAGCGTCTTGCTGGGGACTTGATTGATCGGTCATCAACCATGCGTCAACTCGTCGCAACTCGTCGTCCTTCATATCGTTGCCAATCCATTTCGCCAGCGCATCGCAGGTCACTGCCGTTTGTGGCTTCATCACGACAGAAAACATTACATCGAGCGCGTCCGCGCGAGGAACCGCTCGAAGCGCAGCGGGCGCAAGCCAACGGTCATCGCCAGCCTGCACTAGCATCTGTATCACCGCCTCGCGGCCAGCGGCGTCGAGCTGGGCTACCGTACCCAGAGTGAGCGCTGCTTGAAACCGCACGCGGGAGTTAGCCTCGGCAAGGCGCTGGATCACGGCGGAACGAATCATCGGCTTGTTGATCAAACGACTTTCAGCAACCACGATGGCGTTCTCCCGAACATGGGGATGAGGGTCATTTAGCAGTGCAAAAAGAGTTTTTTCAGACAATGCGTCTAGTTGCCTCAAAAGGTGCATCGAGTGTACCTTCGCTTCGGACAAAGATGTTTCATCGATCAAGGAAGTCAGCATTGAAGGGATCGCGGGGTCGGGTGACTCGAATAGTAGACGACTAGCGGTGTCGCGGTGCCAACCACTCCGGTGGCCAAGTGCAGCGACGAGTTCGGTTATCGATGCATCTCCCAGCATTGGTCGCGGTGGAAGCATTGGACGCGATGGAGCAGAGGCGTGCGCGGGAATCACTCGATAAATGCGCCCTCGGTCTCGTCCGCTTGTCAAATCGAGGTGGCGTTTGATATCTGGCGGCAAAGATGCTGGGTGCTCAATGACTTCGCGATAGAAATCCGCAATGTATAAACTGCCATCGGGCGAATTCGCGAATTGAGCAGGGCGAAACCAGGTGTCTTTTGACGCGATGAATTCGCGGCCTGGATCGACGCGTTCGCCGGTATAGTGAACGCCGCTATCAACCAATTGTTTGCGATGCACGATGTTGCTGCCAACATCACCGATAAACACTTGACCGAGTAGCTCGGGCATCAGGTCGCCTCGGTACACCGTCGCTCCTGTTGCACCGGTGAAGTAACCGGCGGCGCGACCGCCCCCTTCAATAAGCCCAGGCACCTGCTTGCTGACGCGAAGATGAGTCCGAAGTATACGCCATGGCTCAACAGGGCTGATACGAAAGACTTCGGCTTGCGGGCCGTCAGCAGCGATGCTCTGCCGTGCATTGGGCATCGGGTCATCGGTGCGTTTCGACGCATAGCGATCATCGTAAACAAACTGTTGCAAATGATCGCTATTGTGTGACGCAAAGCGATGTCCCCAGTCGTCAAAGCACATCCCATGCTGCGCACCACCGGCCTCCGGTCGAATGGCAAGCGTTTTCGGATCAAACGAGAAGTCTCGACCGCTTAGATTCAGTGGCATGGCATCGGGAACGTCACATGGCACAATCGTCCCGCCGGAGCTACTGGTTTGAACATAAATACGGCAATCTAGCCCCCAGGTAAAGCTATTGAGCAAGCCTTGAACATTGGTTCGATTGAAGCCGGTGAATACCCGTTTACGAATATCGGCAACTCCGTCCACATCGGTATCTTTGATGAACCAGATGTCCGGTGCCGCGCCGACAAACACGCCACCGTCATAACAGATGACTGCCGTGGGCCACGATAAGCCATCCGCAAACACCGTACTCGATTCGTACTGACCGTCCTGGTTCGAATCGGTCAGACGACGAACGTTTCCCAAACGCTCGTCGCCTTGTTCGGAGTAGTCGCACATCTCGACAACATACATTCGACCCCATTGGTCAAACGACATAGCGACCGGATCTCGGACCAGCGGTTCGGAGGCGACGAGCTGTAATCCGTATCCCGTGGCGATTTCAAATGACTCAAGCGTCACTCCTGGTTCGATGGGGCCAATTCTTGGCAGATACCCTGAGTAGTCAACGTTCGTCGTTGGAGGCGTCGTTGCGTTCGTCGTTGGAGATGGGTCAACGGCCAGACAAGTGGTGCGGAAAGAAAGCACGAAACACAGGGCGGCAATCGATGAAATTCTCGCTTGTCTTTTGATGACAATGTTCATGACGTATCGCGTTGGAATGAGAGTTTCGTGGTGGGGTCGCGAACGACGCAACGAAGTGCAAGATGCATCTTACATGAATATTTGCCTCATTGGTAAATTTACGGCAAGTTTTGCAACGAAACGTAATCTGTGCTGCAAAATCAGTGGTCATACGTGTGGGCGTTCGAAAACGATTGACAATAACGCGACCAAGAGCGAATGAGTCAACCCGCGACACTATGCTCTGTCCCCAAGCGTTCTCGGTCCCCAAGCGTTCTCGTGATCTGATGCTTCATCGATCATGCAGATCGCGGCTCACGCCCCAGCGAGCTTGCCTCGTTGGACGTAGCGCTTCGCCAGCTAACACCCTCACTTCGCGAAACATCAAGACCCCAGCGGGCTTGACCCGTTTGGTGAATCAGTCTCTATGGCTAGCCGAACATGTCTGCTTCACCGCACGAGACGAGCTCGTGGGGGTCGAGGTTGCTCGCCGGTTCGATTTCTAGCTGGCTAAGCGCTCGTTCCAAATGGGGCAAGCCCAATGGGGACGAATAAGCCGTCAAACCTGCTCGGAAGCTGTTAAACTTTTCACTCGTCATTATCTATGTTGAACAACGACAGGAGGGTTTGTGCGTAGAGTCGGTGGCCGAAATCATTGGGATGATTGAGACCGTTTCCGGTCAAATCAAAATCATGTTTGTGTTCCAACATGGTTGTCCAGACTTGCGTCAAATCAGCCAAGGCGACGCCTGGTCCCACCAACAACTTTAGCTGGTCTCGGTATTGCCCAAACATTTCGCGCGGCGTGTGGACCCATTCCCCATGGCCTAGCATCGGTGACACCAATAGCACCTCCGTCGTTGGATCCGCTGCTTGAATGCGGCGCAGTATGGTTTCTGTCTGGTCATGGTACCACTGAGGGTTTCGAACGCCCACGTCGTTCATTCCATAGGCGACTACAACGAGATTAGGCTTTTCGGCCAGCAGATTGTTTAGATCTTCAACACCATTGGCGACACTCCACCCGCCGACGGCGCGATTCTTCAGGGTTACCTCCGAACCGAAGGTGTTTTGTAGTTGCGCCGCGAACAGCTCCGCAAAGCCAGGTTGGTAGGGGAATGCATTTGAAACAGCAGAGGCATCAGCACCCGTGGAGATACTGTCACCGCTGATGCCGACCGTAATAGGCTCCTTGGCCTTGAGCCTTGCCATCGTTCTGGGCAATTGCCCCAGCGTGATATCCAGGGAGCCGTTGTCCGCCTCTAGTGCTGACGGTTGACCGGTTCGGCGGTACGTGATTTCGATGTTATGATCGTGAAACCATCGGCCGGGTCGGTAGAGCAGGTTTTGCTCTGGGTTCCCGGTTCGATGTTTGTAGCTGTTCGGTGAGTCTGCCGTTGGGAAGAAGTGGCTCGCCGCGATTGGCGCGATCGAACGCGTGTTCGTGAAGATGAGTGTTAATCGATCCTCCGACAATCGGTAGTCGCGGTCCTGCTCAAAAACTTGCGAACCATTAGCGCTGATAACTTCGACAATCTCAACGGCAGGAAATGCCAGCCTCGCGGTGATCGGTCCATCGTCTTGCATCTGGAGCAAGACACTGCTTTCACGATAAATTGTCGACGCAGAACAGCATGCAGCCCACAGATGAAGTGTTGGCAGTAGGGTTGAGAGCTTATCAGACGACGGTTTCGGTGGTTTCGGTGTCGCGATCAACGGCTTGAGCGCTTCGACCCACAGCGACGCTGCGCGACGTTGACCGATAGCGGTGAAATGTTGGCGTGATTTAATTCCACCGCGGTTTTCATCGCGCAGCGTGTCAGTATCTGGCCCGGCTTGGAACGGGAATGCGGTGCAAAGCTGATCGTCTGCTTGGCGGATAGCGCTCTCGCCGACGGGATCGTCGTACACGGTTGGGTGATGAGTCGATTTAGCTAACAACCATACGGGGCGCTGAATCCAAGCATCGGAGGCCGTTTTTTCAATCAACTGGATATTAGCCACATATTGATCAGTCGTTGTTTTGCCGATGACATCTGATTCTCCTTGTTGCCACAGCACCGCACGAAATCGCCCTAGCTTCTTGCCGGTTGCGACCAAATTTTGAAGGAACGCACCACCGGGAAGCCACTGGGCGCTATGAGTGCCACCGATTCCCACGTTCGCAAAGGCGATCGGAATCCCCAATGCTTCCGCGAGCGCGTCGCCGACCGGCGGCCAGATCGAGCCGCCATCGCTGCCATCATGAACCGGCTGGGGATCGTTGGCAACATTCCACGGACCCGCAGGAGTAGTCATCGCGACAACCCGTTGAGCAGGGTCCATCACGACCAGTCGTTCATCATTGCAATTGGTGCAATAAGACTGGCCGGCAACGAGAAAAACTTCGCCCACGCCAATCGGTTCGACACTGGCTCGGGCCAAGATGCTCGTATCATCGATACACTGAATTTCAAGCCGATACCAACCGCCAGCAGCAATTCTAGCGACCCCCGAGCCAACCGGTTGTTCCAATCGACTATCCACATTTGGTCTGAGGCGATTCCATAAGTCAAGCTTGGCGGCATTATCAGCAAGGCCGACAACTCTGTATTGCCACGTTGCAGAATTGGGAATGGACAGTTCCACTGGAATTTCGAGCTGGATCGCCACGTCCGCGTAACCGTTGGCTACGTTTGCCTCAAATCCCACGCGCTGGACGACCTCGTGAGGGACGATGCCACGAACTTGTAGCACCGCAGGTTCAGCGGCGAAGCAAACGTTCATCAGCATCAAGTAAAACGGAAGAGTGATAACGAGTTTACGGTACATGGGTGATCAGCAATGGTGACGGGGTAATCAAATAGAAGTTTCGATCTTAGTTGGATCGACAGATTCTTGCGAGGGCGTCTAGCCGGTCGCACCCGATATCACAATCCGTGTCGTTTCGCGATATCGTCGGTCAAGCGTCGGGGTTGAGTTGTATTTGTACGACGGACTTCCAGTCCATCTTTGCAATCTCTTATTGACGGACTGGAACTCCGTCGTACCCTAAAAATAAGCATTGACAATGCACTAGCCATTTAAACCGCTTGCGCGTCGGATTTACCGTCATTGGATTCAATGGAAGAGCGGGATTTTTGATAAAATGGGCAATGGTGGGTCAAAAGCGGATAAGCATTTGCCGTGTGTCAACCCTTCTGGCAGAAGTTTGTTGACTTATCCATTGTGGCGGGTTAATTTGGGGTGCCTTGTGGTCGCGAGATTCTTCGCCAAAACCTTACTTGGTCGTTACTTATGCCCACCATCTACGCGTTTCTAAACGCATCAGCATTCCTGAATCGGAGTTGCGAAAATGTTTAACCGGTTGAAGCGTCGCCAGCGTGCTGCACAACTTGATCGTCTATCGAAAGAGCTCAAGCTGCGGACGAAAAAACGACTGCTCATTGAATCGCTCGAACAACGTATGGTGTTGGCGTCGGATTTTGTCTTCGATGCCGCTATGGAACAACGCGCCGGATTTCAGCTCACGCTAAGTAGCGATGGTGCCAATCTAAATTTGGTCGATTCCGTTAGCGGTTCGGTTGTCAAAGCCCAATCGCTTGGTGACAACTCCGGTACTGTTGTCATCAAGGGAACTCAACAAGCGGAGTCGCTGACAATCGATCTCTCGCTACCCTCAGCGATTTCGGTTCAGTTTGTAGGCGGCGATGGTGTCGACAATTTGAAAGGCCCTCGCTTCGATAGTGATTGGAAGGTCGCTGGGAACAACACCGGATCGCTCAACGACCAAGTCACGTTTACGGGAGTTGAGAATCTCATCGGCGCGGCTGACAACAAAGACGAATTCACGTTTGCCAGTGGTGCTAGTCTTAGTGGCAAAGTCGATGGTGGCGTGCGAGGGTTTGATACGCTGGTCGTCGAAGGTCGCCACAGCGTTGGCAGAATGAAGGCCACCGGCCCCGATTCGGGAACCGTCGAACTCGATGGCGCGCTGATCACTTATGCTGGTCTTGAGCCGATCATCCTGGCTGACGTTCCTAACGTCGTCATCACAGGGACAACTTCGGACGACGAGTTGATCGTCGAAGAGACTGCTGACTCATACACGGTTCGAGCGGCGACCGGCACGTTGGAAAGCGTCACGTTCGCCAAGTCCGGCCTGCAGTCGCTTTCGATTGACGGTCTTGAAGGCCAAGACTCGATCACCGTGGATGCCAATGTTGCACTTCAAGGTGCGTTAGCATTGACTGGCGAAACGATCACGGTAAAGCCTAATCGCTCGGTAACCGGCGCGACGACCATTTCGATTACCGCGACCGCAAGCGACGATGGGAAACTTGAAAACGTAATTTCCAATCTGGGAGTCATCACGGTCCCGTTCCCGGTTGACTTAACCGGTTTTTACTTTGCCAAGCCAAAGGTCCTGATCGACTTAACCGGCGCTACGTTAGAGGGCAGTGATATCACGTTAAAGGCGGATGCATCTGCTCCTATCAATCCTGCTTCAGCGGTTTTTCAAGGAATTGATGGCACGGGTGTTTACGTCAAATCGTCTGCTGAAATCAGAATTGTCGACGCCAACATTACCGCCACAAGCCTGAGCGCAATCGCGACCTCGAACGTATCCAGCGCCGAAGCAGCCGCTGCCGATGGCACGGTCGCTACTGCCGACGCAGGCGTCTCCGTCGCGGTCGTCGATAGTGATGCAATGGCCTATGTCAAAGGCAACAGCGTGCTGACCATTTCAGGTGCGGTCATCATTCAGTCAGACAACACCATCAACATTGACAGCAGTGTGGATGGTGCCGCTAAAGGTGCCAGTGGTGCGGGCGCAACCTTGGCGGTTGCCGTTGCGTACGCGGACACTCAGGCGTACATCTCCGGTTCCACCAAACTATCAGGCACGGCTGCTTCGGTAAAAGTCGCCGCGACAACGACTAGCACGGCCAAAAGTTCGGCGACATCGACGGCTGGAGGTGCCGATGAGAATACGACGGCAGGTAGCACAAAGACACAAAAGGTGCTCGCCGATCCGATGAAGGATGGCGACGCAGACAAGAAGGCCGCGACCAGCGACGGCAACGTGAGTTTCGCCGGTGCCGTCGCGCTAACGATTGTCAAAAACGCAACCGTCGCCTACATCGATTCGAGCGGTTCTCTCGCGTCTGCTGGCAGCATCGACGTGACGTCTTTGTCGACCGATAAAGTTTCTACAACCGCCAGTGGCAAGAACACCGGCGGCGCAGCCAACGGTGTGGGTGTCGCTGTTGCACTCAATTTCGTTGATGTCGGCAGTAATGCCTATTTGGGCGGCGCTGGAAATCTGACGGCAGCCGATTCGATCAATGTCAGCGCGACGCTCGCGGGCGGCGAGGGCTTTACGGCTTCAGCAACATCGGGCGCTGGCAAAAGCGACAAGGTCGGTTTCGCGGGTTCGTTAGCGCTGAATATCGTAAACAGCAAAGTGAACGCACTCGTGAAGAGCGGTGCTTCGCTGAACCTCAACCAATCGAAACTGACGCTAACCGCCAATTCAACGACCAAGACCGCAACGACCACCGACGCCCAGCAGACCGCAGCCGGTAAGACAGGAATCGGTGCATCGTTCTCACTCGGCATTAGCAACAACGAAACATTCGCGAAAATCGAGGATGGAGCGACCGTTGACGCTGCCAGCAGCGTGACGATCTCGGCCGCTGCGGCACACGTCAACAACACAACTGCCAAGGGCGGCGCGGCAGGCGGCAAAGCGATCACGCCAGTGATGGCCATCGCGATGGCGTTCAACGAAACGCTCGCCAGCATCGGTACCGATACGGTGAATCCCCTCTTCGTCGACGGCAACGTAACGGTCGAGGCGAGCGAAGCAAACGACACAACCTCCAATGCCGAAGCCGCTGCAAAAGGTAGCACTGCCGTAGGCGCTGCACTGGCGCTGACCATTGTCGAAGACCATGCAAACGCGAAGTTGTTAAGAAATCTGGTCAGCACAACAGGTGCGTTAATGCTTCTATCCGGAGGTACCGCAACGAGCTCTTCGACATCCAAGGCTGGCGCTGCGGGTGAGAAAGAAGAGTCAACGACAACAGAGAAGGTCGATGACAAGAACAACAAGGCGCTTGGCTTCGGTAACAAACGCTCCATGTCCGGCACCGGCAAGAAGTCGAAGATGGACAAAACGCCGAAGCCCGATGCTCCCGATAAAGACGGCAGCGGATCTGGAAAATCGGTCAGCGTTGCAGCAGCGATTAGCATCAACGTTCAAGATGCAACTTCGGTAACGACGATTGGTGATGGCGTTAACGTCAATTCAAATGGAGCGATCACGGTACGCAGCAAGTTCAATGCCGACGGTGCTGCGGTTGCCGATGGCAGCGCCACGACGGTGGAAGGCGGTACCAGCGTTGGTGCCGCAGTCGCGCTGAACGTTTCCAATATCATCAACCAAGCGACGATTGGTAGCGCGACGCTGACGTCAGACGGATTGATCGTCGAAGCGATCATGTCCGAACGTGAGATCAGCATCGCACCGACCTCCACTCCAACGGTTGACATCGCGACCGACACGATTTTTGTGGGTGAAACGCTAACTGACCTCGCCGCCGGTGACGAAGTCACGTATCGAAACGGTGGCGGAAACAACGTCGGTGGCCTGACCGCCGGAACAAAATACTTTGTCGAGTCAATTGATGAAGGTAGACTCAAGCTTGCGGCGGCCAAAGACGGTGACGCGATTGATTTGACGTCGATCGGCTCGGGAACCGCACACCAACTGGAACGCGCCAGCAAGTCGACGATTACGTTCAATCCCGCGAAGGCACAATTTTCGCTTGTGCCAGATGGCGCGACTGCTTTGGCAACCGGCGACGCCGTGGTTTACGGCAATGGCGGCGGCGCGAACATCGGTGGACTAACCACGGGAACAACCTACTACGCAATCTTGCGAGACAGCGGCAATCTTGAACTAGCCAAGAGCTATGACGATGCTCTATCCGGCACCGGCATCGCCATCACCAGCGTGGGCACCGGAACCAAACATACGATCGCAGAGTCCACACACAGCAACACCGCAACCGCCAATTCAGGAGCAAGCGGCGGCAAAACAGGCATTGCCGGTTCGCTGGCAATCAATGTCACTCACGGCAAAACAGAAGCACTATTGAAGAGCGGCGCCACCGCGACATTGATCCCTGCGGATGACATAGTTCCCGAGGTCGGCGCTGTCACCATTATCGCTACGGCAACGACGAACAGTCGCGTTAAAGCGACTCCGGAAGAAAACGCGTCGGGAGAAAGTCTGGGCATCGGTTTGTCCGTGGCGGTCAACGTCAATGACCATGACACGAATGCTCAGATCGCAACGAATGCAGCGGTCAGCGGTGCCGACAATGTCAGCCTCGAAGCAACTGGCGCGCACACGATGTTGACCGAAGCCAAGTCGGGTGCGTCATCAGCGAAAACCGCGGCGGCGGGCGCGATTGCGATCGGTTTTTCAACCAGCGATACTACCGCAGGCGTTGCGGCCACTGGCGCTGACCTTGACATCAGCGGTGACCTATCCATCAAGGCCGACAGCACTCAAACACAGCAGACAACCGCAGATGGACAAACATCCGGTGCAGGCGTTGGCGTAGGGATTGCGTTTGCCTTAGGCGTGGCAACCGACGACGTTGTCTCGTTCCTGGATCGCAGCGTTTCGACTGGTTCTGGCGCGAGCGTTGGCAACGTTACTGTCGATTCAAACTCTGTCATCACGACGGCAACCGACTCATCGGCAGGCGCAAAAGGGGCAGAAGATTCGCCAGATGACAAGAAAACCGCCGATGCGGAAACCGACCGCAATACAAAATTCACCAAAGATCTTGCCGGGATGTCGAGCGATACTGAGGTCAGCGCTCCGAAATCCGGTGATCGCGTTACGACAGCCAATGCGAAATCTACCGAACAAACCAAAGACCCTGGGGCTAAGAGCGCTAACAGCACCGACAAAACTGGTTCAGACGCAACCTCCGATACCAAGGGCGGATCGGTCAAACTGGCAGCGGCGATTGCCGCAAGCGTACTGACGCCTGCGGTCACAGCGCGAATCGGAAACGGCATCACGGTCCAATCGGCTGGGGTTGTTTTGGTTCGAGCGATCAGCGATGCGGATGCGACCACACTTGCCAGCGGACTTGCTGTCGCGGATAACGCAACCGGCATTGGTGCCGCAGTGACGGTTAATGTCGCGTCGATGGATACCACGGCGACGGTTGGCAACGGTGTGATCTCAGCGGGCTCGCTACGCGTTGAAGCTGGCACACCGACCGACGGCAGCAACGACTTTAAGGTTCGATCGCTTGCCAGCGGAAAGACTCAAGGTGGCGGGACCGCGATCGCGGGATCTGTGGGTGTGAATGTTCTGCTAAACGACGTTGCCGCAACGATTGCTGACAATGCCACGGTGACGACGAACACCGGTAACGTTGAACTTGCTTCGCGAAATGCAGCGGGAATTCAAACGCTCGTTGGCGGTGCGGCACAAAGCGTGAAGGCCAGTACGGGAACCGGCTCGGGCAATAGTTTTGGAGCTGCGATTGGTGTCAATTTTGTTGACAACACTTCAGTCGCAACGATCGGTTCGGGCGCAGTCGTAAAAGCGGCATCGCAAACGATTTCCGTCGATGCAAAATCATCGATCTCGCCATTGCCGATTGATTTCCCGGATTTTCCTATCGATAAGTTGAAGGAGTTGATCACCGAGCTTGAGAAGACCATTGTCCCCGACGTGACGATGGTTGTTGCCGGTGCTGGCAGTTCCTCCGGTGGCAATGGCGTCGCCGGTTCTGTCGCCGTTAGCGTGATCAATGTCACCACGACAGCCGAAATTCGCGCGGCGGCTCAACTTGAATCAAAGAACGTTGTCGTGACTGCCGACGACAAACTCAAGGTCACGAACTTTGTCGGTGCCCTTGCGAAGGGGCTGTCGAAGGGCGGATTCGGCGCTGGCTTAGATATCCTGGTCACAAACAAGGATACCACTGCCTCCGTTGCCGCGTCACAAGATGCTGCCAAACCGACCACGGTCAAAGCTTCCGGTGACGTGACGGTTCAAGCGACCAGCAACGAAGACATCTTCACGCTTTCGGTCAATGTCGGCATCGGTGCATCCGCAGCCGTTGCCGGTGGTGCCGTGGTGATCGTGCAAGATACAAACACACGAGCCTTTATCGGTGATGATTCAAAGCTGACGCCCGCGCCTGCTGGAATCGCGGTCGTGACCGCCGATGGCAGCATCTATGTTGCGGCAGACAGCAGCACATCCATCGATGCCGCAGCCGGTGCCGCAGCAGGCGCTAAAGGCAGCGCTGATTCAGGAGGCTCCGGTGGCAAGAGTGTCGGCGCATCGGTCGCAGTTGTAGTTGATGACGATAATACGGAATCATTCATCGGTGCTGGTGCCAAGCTGACCGCGCTGGGTAAAGCGGCCATTGCACCGGTCAAAGTGCGCGACGGAAAATACAGCGCTACCGGGGTTCAAGGGACGGAGGACGTTCGCGGCCTCGTCGTCACAGCGACGTCTTTTGACGACATTCTTACCGTGGGTATCGGTGCGGCTGCTGCGGCCGGTAGTCAGGGTGCAACCATCGGGATCGGTGCGTCGGTAACTGTCAATATCTTGACCGGCAGCACAGTTGCTCATGTTGACAACGCGGCCACCATCAATGCAACCAACACCGGTGCCGGTGCGTCGCAAGCGATGCTGATGCGTGCATCGGACAAAACGATTCTCCATACCGATGCTGGTGGCATTGCCTTGACGTTGGGAACGGGTAATTCTTCGGCTTCGGCCGCGTTCGGTGCCGCTGTTGCCGTGGGAATCCTCTCCAGCAATACACGCACTTCGATGGATGGTGCCACTGTCAACGTGCTTGGTGCTTTCGTCATGGACAGCGATTCGCTGACCGATATCGACGCACTCGCGATTGGCGTCGCAGGTGCTGCGACCGGCGGCAAGGGAGGTGGCGTGACGTTATCAGGAGCTGGCAGCGGAACCGGTAACACCGTCGATAACACCGTTGAATCCGTAATTCGCAACGCCAGCCGCGTGAACGCCGGCGGTGCGGTCACGATCACCGCCAACGACAACTCCGTGATCAGTACCGCTGCGGGGGCCGGTGCTTTATCCGCAGCCTTTGGTAGTAAGAGTAAAGCGGCGGCCGTTGGTGTCGCGGTCGCGGTCAATGACATCGACAACACAGTACGCTCGAAAGTTGATAACTCCACGATCACATCCGGTGCTAACGTCACGCTACTTGCCGACGCGGCACCGACGATCAAAGCGACCACAGTCGGCGGAGCGGTCGCCGTTGGCGCTGGCGGTGGAACCGGCGGGTCGCTCGCTGGTGCTGGAGCCGCTGCAATCAACACGATCGGTGGCAGTATTGAAGCCATCATTCAAGGTTCCAGCAATGTTACCGCGAATGGAACAGGGGCTGTTAGCGTCAGCGCGCAAGATCGTTCTGCCATCACGTCAAATGTCGTGGGTGCCTCGATCGCAGCGTCTGCCAATGGTGGAAGTTCCGGTGCACTAGCGATCGGCGTTTCGATTGCCAGAAATGAAATCAGCAACGTCGTTAACGCTTACATTGACGGCTCGACCGCGACGACCATCGCCGGTGACATCCAAGTCGCTGTCATGGAATCCGCAACGGTTACCGCTGTTTCAGTGGCTGCGTCCGTTTCCGTCGCTGCTGGTGGTTCCAATGCAATTTCGTTAAGCGGCGGCGGTGCCGAAGCCAGCAACTCGATCATCACCAAGTCCAACGCTTACGCTAAGAACGGCACGCTCAAGAGCGGTAAAAACGTTTCGATCACGGCGAACAATACGGCCAATATTCAATCCAAGATTCTCGCTGCCTCGGTATCCGTAGGCGGCGGTGGCAGCAACGCGGCAGCAGCATCGATCGGTGC
Source organism: Planctomycetaceae bacterium (assembly GCA_043775635.1). GTDB lineage: Bacteria > Planctomycetota > Planctomycetia > Pirellulales > Pirellulaceae > UBA6163. The sequence continues at coordinate 32,903 of JAYVSE010000002.1, forward strand.
CGCGCGGGCTCGCAATCTTATCGGCTTCAAGCTCGATGGCACCGAGTCCGCTGCGGAATCTCAAGCTTATGTCCTCAATTCAAATATTGACGCTGCAGCAGATCTAACCGTCAGATCATTGTCCAATCAGATCATTGACGTGCTTGCTGGAGCCGCATCTGTAGCCGTCTCGGCGGCAGGAGACAACGCACTGGGGCTCAGCGGTGCTGGAGTCGAGACTTCGAACCGCGTGCGAATCTTTGTCAGCGCGTTCATCGATGGCGACGGGACGACAGGCATCAGCTCCAACACGGTTACGATAAACGCTGTCGACAACTCCAGCATCTCTGCAAAAGCCGGTGCCGCATCGCTAGCGATTGCCGCTGCTGGTTCGAACGCCGGAGCACTGTCGATCGGTGTTGCTCTCGCACGCAATGAAGTCAACAACGAAATTCAAGCTTACATCAAGAACGCCGATCTGTTGGTCACAAAAACCGGTGCTGTTGATGTGACGGCATTCTCGAGCGGTAAAAAGCTGTTCGATCTATTGACCAGCGGTGCACAGCTTGTTACCGCTGCGGAATTGGATAACGCCTCGGACAAAGCAGTCGACAATCCGGATACGGCTGCCAATGAAGCAACAGCGGATGCGGCCGTCGATGCCGCCATTCTTGTCAAGCTCAAGGCCCAGTTCACTTCGAAAGGCGCGACCTTATCTGACAAGCTAAAGCTGTCAGCACTGAACAGCGGCAAGAGCTGGGTATTGGTCGATGAAACAGCCAGCACGTCCTATGTGATCAACACGGGAGCCAACAACGTTCTTGAGGTGTCCAAGACAACCATCGAAGCGCTCGCGATTGCGGCTTCGGCTGCGGGTGGCTTCGGCGGCACAGGTGGAGCCGGGATCAGCGGTGCTGGCGCGAATGCCACCAACGTGATCCTGACAGATACCAACGCGTACATTCAAAACAGTATCGTCAACAGCAAAGGTGCCGTGAATCTGGACGCTGCAAGCACCTCATCCGTTGTCGCGATCATAGTAGCTGCATCGATTGGAGCGGGCGGTGGGGGCACCGCTGGCGTCGGAGCGTCGATTGGTGCCGCGCTCGCCAAAAATTTCATTGGATTCACGGAAGGCGGTACGTCCGATCCCACTGAGATTCAAGCTTATGTCAAGGATTCAAGCATCATTGCTGCCGGCGCGTTGACCGCAGACGTAATCGCAAGTCAATCGATCGGTGCGATCGTGTTTGCCGGCTCCGCAGCGATCGCTGGCGGTGGGACAGGCGCAGTCGGGCTGAGCGGTTCAGGCGTCAGTGCGGTCAACAAAATTGGCGCAGCGATCAAAGCTTACATCGATGGCGACGGTGCCACAGGTATTGTCGCGCCAACCATTTCGCTGAACGCAAACGATCAATCCACAATCAAGGCGATTGCGGGTGCCGTGTCGCTGGCCGCGTCTTTCGCGGGTGTCGCCGCAGTTTCGCTTTCAATCAGCGTTTCGCTGGCTAAGAATGAAATCAACAATCAAGTTGAAGCCTCCATCAAGAACGCCAATGATCAAGTCAACTCAACCGTTGGTAACATCAAAATTGCTGCAATGGAGAACGCGAAAATTTCCGCGATCTCTGCGGCAGCTTCGGCTGCTGTCGCCGTGGCTGGTATCGCTGGTGTCTCAATCAGCGGTGCTGGGGCCACTGCCACCAACGTGATTCTCGGGTCCATCAATGCGTTCGTCAGCGACAGCACCGTTGTTAGCGCGGCCGATGTCGATCTGGATGCAGCGAACATATCAGCGATCGACGCCACCATCGCCAGCGTTTCGGCAGCCATCGGAGGCGGAACCGTTGGTGTTGGACTCGCCATCGGGGCGTCCATCGCCAACAACTACATCGGGTTCACCGAAAGCGGTGCGAAGGCGCCGCTGCTGGTGCAGACCTATCTGCGTAACTCCGTGGTCACTGCATCAGGAAACTTGACTCAGGACGCGATGACCAAGGAAACGATTACCGCGAAAACCATAGCGGGTTCAGTCGCAATCGCTGGCGGTCTTGTCGGTGTCGCAGTCGCTGGCTCTGGTGTTAACACAACCAACAAGATCGCTAACCGCGTCGCGTCGTTTGTTGACGGCGCAAGCAGCGTCGTCACGGCGAAGACTGTCGCGCTGACTTCCAAGGATGACTCGGCGATTGAAGCAACTTCGGCGGCAGCGTCGGTGGGATTTTCTTTTGCGATCGGCGGCGCTGTGGCGATCGCCGTAACTCTTTCTGAGAACGTCATCGAAAACGAAGTGATGGCGTCGATCACCGATGCCAAAGTCAGCGCCACCTTTGGTGATATTGCGATTAGCGCAACAAACAACCCGACAATCAAATCATCTGCGTTTGCTGGTGGCTTGGCGGCCGGGCTGGTTGCTGCGGCGGCGGCTGGGGTCGATGCGAGAAACACGATCGGCGGTTCGACCATGGCGACCGTTCAAAACGCCACGGTCACGACGACAGCAGCCGGAAATCTTTCGGTGGCTTCCACGTCGACGGCTAACCCAACACTCAGTGGCAGCGGATTGGCAGCCTCAGCCGGGATCGGAGCCGCAGTAGGCGTGGTGCTATCGAAGTCGATCGTGCGAGGAACGACTGAAGCCGTTGCCGGCGGACAGATCAACGTCGGCGGTTTGAACGTCACTGCCAATGGCACTGTTTCCCCTGTCACCAATACCGCTGCCGTTGCCGGTGGCTTGCTCGCGGCTGGGGTCAACATGGCGATGACCGAAGCCACACCAACGGTGAGAGCATCCCTGGGTGCTGGTTCAACGATCCAAGTATCACGGAATGCCGTTGTCTCATCCGTTGCCGATGTGACCGGAAGTGCCGTTTCCTTTGGACTGGACTTTGGTGCCGTGTCGGTTGGTCTATCGGATGCAAGGGTCACCTTAACGCCTACAGTCTCAACCACGATTGGCAATCGCGCGTCGCTGGTCGCCGGTGGCACCGTCAACGTATCTTCCAATCTCGTTCGCAATCAAGGAACTGCAACAGCAAACGCGTCCGGCGGCAAGTTGCTCGGTGCCAGTGGCGCGCAAGCCAAACAGACCGCAGTTTCAGACGTAGCGACCATCGTCGGCGACAGCTCGCTCCTGTCCGGAACCACTGGCGTTGATGTGACATCGACGACAGGGACCACGATCACTACGACTGGCAAAGTCGAGATTGGTGGTGCTTTCTCGGGCCAGGACGCCATGGCCGAAGACACGATTCGAACCACTGCGAGTACCGTTCTTGGTGACAGCAGCAGTCTGATTTCCAGCGCCGGAAACGTCAATGTCACCTCCCAGAACCGAGTTGGCGTGACATCGTTTGCCAAGACTCAGTTCTATGGCGTCGGCTCGCTCAATAGCGGCTCTGCTGGCACGTCAATCACAGGGCTTTCTGATCCGAACCTTGCGAAAACGTCACTTGGTGTTGGTAGCGCCATTGTCGGCCGCGAAGTCAATGTCAAAGCCACGGTCCCGTCAATTAACGTGGACTCGGATGCCTTAGGCGAAATGTACGCGCTCGGTGGCTATATCGCAGTGACATCCCGTGTCGATGTCACGTCGGATACGCTGATCACCCAAATGACGGACGCTAAGATTAGCGCCAACAAGATCAACCTTGATTCCAGTCACGGCAACGTGACCGTTGACAGCCTGTCCACAGGCGCTGGGTTCGGCATCGTCGAAATCGTCAACGGAAAAGTCTTTGACAATGTCGATGTTAATTCAAATATTGTTGTCCAAAAAGACGCGATTCTGATGGGCAACGACATCGCCGTCGTCGCGAATGGCGGAACGGGCAATGTCACTCAAGCCACCGCTGGTGGCGGCGGGCTCACCGACGTACAAAAAGATACACTGGAGCTGACGCTCAACGCCGACTCATTGGTCGATTTCAATGGCACCGTCGTTGCTGGACCGGATACGGCAAGATTGCTCGTCGATGCCACGGGGCAAATTGCGATTAAAGACTTTGTCAACGCGAGGATCGATGCTGGAACCGGCGATATTGTGGTTGATGGTCTCTCAAACGTAGCGCCAAGCATCCGCCTGCAAGCCGTTCAACCATCCATCGGAGGCGGTGGATCGCAAACCGCGTTAGTCAAGGTCGGCAGCGATGCATCGTTCCAAGTTCCGAACCGATTCCGTGTTGTCGATTTCGACAATCTTTCTGGCAAGAATTTGGTCATTAACAACCTTGATATTCTGATTGCGAGCAACCCCGCATTCACACCGACGATTCTTCCTGTACCAGCGACAGGTTCATTTGCCAACAAAGGCGTGCGGAACCTGAACAGCACGACAATTGAGATTACGAACACGCAAAACCGTGAAGTATTTCTCGATGGTGCAATCAACAACCCGTCTGGACTGACGACGATCAATTCGGCGGGATCGGTCAGCGATCGAGTGCAGTCATCGACCACTCAAATCACGACCGCATCGCTTGATTTGCAAGGGACCGCTGGCCACATCGGCACTGCCGCGAGCCCGATTCAAGCCATCATCGCCAAAGGCACGGGACTAGTCGCAACAAGTGTAGTGAATGCGAACGCAACCGGCGAAATCGCGATCACCCTGTCAAGCACCAATGCAACAGAGCCGGTTGATTTGCGAGGCGTCGTTTCAAAAACTGGCAATGTGTTGCTCGACCTGGGCGGCAAGGACACGACGCTGAAAGGACCGATATCAACGACAACGAAGGTAGATGTTAGAAATGTCAAATCGGTCATTGACGCGAACGACAACGGACCAGATATCTCCGGTGCATCGCTGCTGATCGCCAGCACTGGGGATTTAGGCACGACTGGTAACGAGCTGGAAACATCGCTTGGAAGTCTGGAAGCCACTGCCACAGGCGGAATTTTCTTTGACAACAATCGGGCGCTCACGATCGGCGGTGTCAGCACGACTGCAAGCGGTTTGGTGGCTGGCGGTGCGGTTTCCGTGATCGGCAATCTATTACTGGAGGTGACGGAAAATGTAACCGGCAATGGTCCTGTCAACTTGGAAGCACTCGATGGTCCCGATCCAGTCGCCAATCAAATCAAGTTGTCCGCTGGCGTCAAGATTGAAAGCACAACCAGCGACCTTGCGCTGCGTTCCGGGGATGTGTTCAGCTTCGCTACCGGCAATAAATTGACTGCCAATAAAGGCAGCGGGCAAATCACCATCGAAACCGACTGGAAGAACGCGGATCCCGGTGTTGGCGGAACCTTTACGTTGCCCACGAAAGCGGCCAACATCTTCAGTGCCAATCGACTTCAAATCATTGGTGACACCGATGCCGACATCGTCATCATTCCGAACCTATTCTTGCCGCAATCGACTGTTTCGGGAGCAACTGCTGGTTCCATGATCACGGTCGATGGCAATGGCGGGGCTGACTCGGTTGACGTCAAACTCGCGGAAGCTCCTTCCAATCAAACGCGACTCACGAATCGCGATGTTGAGAAGATCAATTTCGAGCACGTGTTTGCCCAAGGCACTGACTGGGTGATCGATACCGATACCCAACTCACCAATACAGCGTTCCTGTCGTCCGGTGCCAATCGTATCGTCCAAAATTCCCATTCGGTCGACGCTGCCTACCAAACACTTGACGTTCGTTATCTGTTCGGATCAGGCGACGATACGTTACGAACGCTGCAACTCGGGCACCCCGCGCAATTGGACTTTGGTAGCGGTAACGACACGATCACCGTCGGTGGCAATCGCACGATTGGATCTACGTTAATACCGATTACGCCTGGCCTAATCACACGTGCGTTAACGCTCATCGGTGGCACTGGTAACGACAAATTCGTTCTTGTTGAACCTCGAACCGGCGACGTTGTACCTGTCGGTCGAGTGGACAGTACCAGCAGTGGTGCGGGACTGATCGCGGACTATGGTTCACGCCTGTCAGAAAACCCAACCAGCCGGATCGAATTTCGCACGTTCGAGAATGCTGAATTCAACTTGGGTACGACAAATTCGATCTTCACAGTCTTTGATACCGTTATCAACACAACCATCAATAGCGAAGCCGGTGACGACGTTGTCAATGTGCGGAAGGCCTCCGCACCGACAAGCATCAGTCTCGGTGATGGCAACGATACGCTGAACGTTCAAGGCGGTGGAGGCAGTTTCCTGACCGTCAGCGCGGGTGAAGCTGGTGAAACGTCGGTGGATTTGCCTGGAGGTGGCGACCGCTTACGATTGGGTTCCACCCTGCCGTTCGATCGCAATGTGGTTAGCGTTGCCGATGCACTCAACGCGATCAAGTTGATTGGCAACGGCTTCGAGCCTGGGCAGGAACTGTTGTTCACATCCGACGGTGTTTCGCCCGGCGGATTGATTTCAGGCACGATTTACTACGCCGTGCCGTTTGGTCGCGAGGTGGTGCGATTAGCGACGACGCTGCAAAAAGCACTCGCGGCCAGCCAGACTCCAAGTGTCTCGAACAACCCAAACCTAGTGCAAATTACCAGTGGTGGAACAGGCAACCATCAATTGACCTCGACGATTGATGGAAAGCCTCAATGGCCGATCATTGTGGGAAGCTTGACGGGTAACGATACCAATCCGCTGCTGTCCTATACGCAACCTGCGGCTGATCGCGCGGTCATGGTCGACGCTGGTGGAGATAAGTTGTCAACGACAGCACCCCACGGTTTCACGAACGGCCAGCAAGTCGCTGTCTTTACCAATGGAAAACTTCCCGGCGGCCTGAGAAGCGAACAGTTTTATTTTATCGTCAACGCCACCGCGACCTCATTCCAGTTGTCCAATACCGCGTCCGGCACTCCGATTGACATCACGGGTGAGCCTGGAGCTGGTTTTCCTGGGGCTGCTGATCTATTTGTCGCTCCTGTGAACAACGTCAATGTCGGCAACGAGTTTGAGCAAGCGAACATTCTGTTGGGCCTGGGGAATGATACGTTCCTGATCGACAACACGATTACTAGCCTCAGTGTCGAGTACCGTGGTGGGCCTGGCGACGATACATTCGCGGTGAGGGCGATCCCTAAGAGTGCGACCGTGATCCTGGGCGAAAGTGGCACGAATGACACGTTGCGAGTGCTCGTCGATGGCAATCCGCAGGTCGATCAATTCAAGGATTTGGTGGTCAGCGCCGGTGTTGAACGTCTGTCGGTTGACAATACAACCAACACGAACAAAGTCGATTGGATCATCTCGCAAGGTGCCCTGCATTTCGTCGATGGACAATCGGCCGTTACGGTCGACACCGGCGCCGATACCTTTACCTTCACGACCACTGATTTCGCAGCTCTAAGGCCGCTGGCCAATGGTGATCGCGTTTTGATCAGCGCAAAGAATGCAGTGGATGCAACCAAAGTCGGAGAGCTACCGAAGTTCAACGCTGGAACGCAATCAGCATCCCTGGAGGCGGGCCAGTTCTACACGGTCCGCGCAGTCACCGCGACGACTTTCCAACTGGCGTTAACGGACAACCCGGCTGATTCGACGTTGGATCTGACCACGGTCGGCGTAGGCAATCTCAGTGTTCGGCGAGTCGCTCCATTGGTCAGCCTCGAAGGAGCGACTCGCTCGGAAGTCCTTGCGGGCCGTGACACAAACGGCATTGTCGTCTCAACCTTGTCGGTGGTTTCATCACAGGACACCACCGTTGATGTTACCGGCAATTCGCTGCATATCATCGAAGGATCGCGTGTTCTCGATCACGAGGAGAATTTGTCGCTGGGTTCTTTTGTTAGTAGCCGTGTCGATGGCCTTCAAGGAGTTTCCAGCGTGGTGACTGTGAAGGCTCCTGATCGCCCCTACGTGTTTGCTGCCGGAACGCTTGATGCGCTGGTCTCGAACCCTGGTGAAGTAGGCAAAATTGCGATCTTCATACGAGTGCCCAAGCCAGAATCGTCTGCGGATTCGTTCCTAAAGTTTGTGGGGGTTAAAACTTCGCTGGATAATGTGCCGCAGCGCCCTCATCAACTCAAACTAAGCCCTGATGAAAACTTCTTATACGTACTTGGCGAAACAGATCTTTCCGTGTTTCGCATCGTAGCTGGTGCTACGGCAACTGACGCGCCAGATCTTCAGTTTGTTCAAACCATTGACAATTCTGCTGTTCAAACACTGACCCGGACGAATGGCCAATTTCTCGATCTGACATTTGAAACTCCGACGGATCTCGCTTTCAGTCTTGATGGCACGCAAATACTGGTAACGGACGCAGGTAACCAGGATGGGATCGTGGTCTTCGAGCGAAATGCAATCGATGGAACGATTACGTCCGTGACCCAGAAGCTACGGAAGGAAAACAGCTTCGGCAAGTCAGTGGACGTGGGAAACGAGACCGTTCGTCGGCGCTTCGGCGGTGGTGGCGATGGAGCGACGGGAAACATCTTTGTTCTCGATGAACCATTCACGCAACCGATCAACGGCAAAGGGCTGTTTTCGTTCTTCAGCAATCAGACCGGACGGTCGATTACACCTGCGTTGTTTAAACCACTAACAGACGACAACCACATCGATCCAAACAGCTTGCAAAGGTGGGAAATTGTTGCGACGGGAACAACGCGAAACATCTCCCAATCAGGAGTCAGCGAGTTTGAGTTTGGGTTGGTAACGGGAAGTGTCACTCGCCAGAGCGGCCTGTACTTTGGTTGGATTGAAGAAAGTGTTGGCCTCGGCACGCTCATCAGTCTTGAAACTGGCACTTCGGCAAGTACTTTTCAAATCAATAGCGCGAATCTGACGGGCGGCATTCAGGCTGGAACAAGTAGCAACGCGGCAACCTTCTTCCAAGGCCACAGCTTCTCGATGAAAGCTAAGTTTGAAGTCGACGAAGTTCATGGATTGAATGATCCACAAGCCATCACTTTCAGTGCGGATGGAAACGAATTCTTTACTGGTGATGGCAGTGGTGATGTCGCATCCTGGACGAAGCTACCTAGCCCCAGTGTCGAGTATCGCTTGAAATCAAAACAGGCGTTCTATCGCGAACAAGACGTTTCGAACTCAAGCCAATCAAATTTTGGGCGAGCGGTAGATCTGTCTTTCGATAGCAATCGTAGTTTCCGAGTAGCCGCGTCAAACGCCGTATCAGGGAACTTTGGTCCGGCGATTACGTCTGCTGGCAATTTCATTTATGAGTCTGATCCTGATACGAATAATCTCTACCGGCGAAACGGATTGACGGGTGCAAGAGCGTTAGTTTTTCAGAGCGGCGCTGCGACCCCGTCTTTTCAAGTAAGCGGCACTCGTGGTGCATTCGCAGGCCAACAATTTGATATTGACACCGCGTTTGTCGGTCTCGCGTCCAATGGCCAGTTTGTGTTAGCGGGGGCACCGACTGCGGATCGCCTTGTTCCTGGAAATCCTATCACTGACTTAGGAGACGATGTGGGTGCCGTCGTCGCCTACAAAGTCCAGAGTGATGGGTCGTTGGTGTTTCATCAAGTCATTGCCGCGAACACCAATTTGAATGTTCTAGACAGTCGCTTTGGATCCGTTATCGCTATGGACGGTAACCGTGCGGCGATCCCTTACATCGACAGCAACGGTCGCAACATGATTCAGATCTGGGAATACAACAGCAGCACCGACATTTGGGTAAAGCAGTCGACGCCCGTTCTTGGAATCAATCCAGAGGAAGAGGGGCTTCGCGGTGGTTTTATGGTTGATATTGACCGCAACTCGGTGATCACCCAACTTGGTAGCCGAACCGTCATTTACACAAAAGATTCAAATCTTTGGCATGAAGTCCTGCCATTCGATTTCCCGTCAATTGCCGTCACCATTGATGGGCCTACAGCCACCGCTACCGACACTTCAGGCGTGGTTCACGTTCTCAGGCAGCAACTTGCGTTTACTAACTTTACCTACGAATGGAAGGATGTTGAGCAATTCTCATCCTCTGCAGCCGCTTCAACGATAACTGCATCTTCGAACAATACTTTGCCGGTAAGGAACTCTCTATCCCTCGACTCCTTGAAGATCAACTCACTCTTAGACAGTGGAAGCTTCCCGCAACGCATCCGTGGTGAAGGAAACATTTTCATCACCCGAGAGGATACCGGCGAAACGATCTTCAGTCGCAGGGGCCTAAGCCTTAATACTTCGATCCCTATTAACTATAGCACGAACTATGTTGGTTCACTCAAATTCAATGTCTTTGACTCCTTCGCGTGCTCGGGTGAAAACCTAGGGTGTAATCCGGGCGGTGGTCCGAATCGACAAGTGGGATCGATCACATTGAACGCGGTAAATCAGCCAGGCACCAGTACCGCTTCCCTTACCACAACGGGACTTGGGGCAAGTAACGAAATCACTTTTACCAAAGTTGCAACTGGGGAGAACAACTCCATCACGGTTACGACTGACATCGCAGACTCCATCAACGACTTCGTTGCCATCGGGGTGCCGTCCTCGACGCGTGTGGAGACCTATGCTGAATCCGATAAGCAATTGGGTTGGTTTAGCTCATCAGCAGGAGGAGAGATTTCCGATCTCTTGGTCCATCCTGATGGTTCTATCATTTATGCGACCGACCGTAGCGGCGTCCTCTATGTACTTGACGAGCCAACGATCATTGACACACAGAACCCAGCTAGTTTGAAGTTTACTTCCCTGCAGCAGTTTGAAGCACCAACCGTCACAACACTCATTGGTGCAAGCTCGGTCGCATTCAACGATGACCAAACACGGCTTTTCGTTACGGCAGAGGATTCCGACGCAGTCACCGTGTTCAACGTCGACCCAAATCATACGCTCGGCAATCGAACTACCTTACCTGCCGTCCCGCAGAGTAATCTTGATGGCGCCAATGATTCGGCAACACAGGCATTTGGCCCACAACAATTCGTAATCATCGCAAACTCATCGGATTCGTCGCTCACTGCATTTTCGATTGTCGACAACGCAGGAGTGATCAATTACGTGACCTCTCAGGCCCGTAACTCTACTGGCATTCGTGGACTTGGAGACGAAGACCCACTGGATGCAGTGTCGAGAGTTCAATCATTGACGATCAACCCCGTTGCCAGCGCTATTTCCAACGTTGATCAAGTCTTCTATCTGGTTGCACCAAACGAGAACTCGATCTTTGCATTGAGCCGAGTGAAGCAACCGGATGGTTCGTTCCAGACGCTTGTCAAGCAACGTCTGAACGATGATTTCCTCAATGCCAGCCAACCCAACGTGTTGGCCGGTGCGGCAGACATCGCCGTCAGCCCCGATGGAAAATTTATCTATGTCGCCGCCACTCGCGAGGGAACGACCGGCAAGATTGCAATCTTCGATCGGGCCATAACCAGCGTTGACGGATTGCAATTCAATAACGCCGTGGACACGCTCGTCTTCGATATCAGCGTTGATTTTAACCCTCCTGGTGCGAGCCCGATCGCGACGCTGACGATGTCTCCTGATGGTAAGCAACTCTACGCCAGCGGGCCGAAAGGCTTGCAAGTTTTCACCCGCAACGCGACCACCGGCGGTTTGATCTCAGTGCAATCGCTGCCAACGTTTTCACTTGCCGACCTCAAGTTCCTCGGCGATAAACTTGTTTATGCCGTCGATCCTGCAAACGACAAGCTACTTGTTTTTGATCGCGCCTTGGATGGAAAGCTGACCAAACGCAGTGAAACCGTCACTCGTGATAACCCGCGTTCGGTAGAAATCGGGCCCGCAATCAATGGCTTCCCGGATACGCGAGTTAGCTTTCGTCCCAGCGAGATCAATGCCACAACCAGAACCGTCACCACTGCAACGGCGCACGGGCTTGTTACTGGTCAGGAGGTCACGTTCACAAATGCCAAAGATGCGCCTGGCGGCGTGACCGTTGGCGTTAAGTATTTCGTTCGCAAGATCGATGATACAAAGTTCCAATTGTTCACTAACGCCGCCGCTGCGACCGCAAACACGTTATCAGCATTGGTGCCCGTCGCTGCAACTGCCGATACGACTGCGATCTTCGATACAGCGTCGCCCGCTGGCTTGGACGACTTTGTCAGGGTCGCTGACGACGCTAAGCTGCGACCGTCCGGTGCGTTCACTGTCGAAGCTTGGGTCAATCCCGCTAACGGCATTGAGAACATTACCAACAGCTTTCCAACGGTCTTAGCGAAGACTACGTTCGGAGACGGTTATGGGCTTTATTACGCCAACGACCAAATCTTTTTCTACGCCAACGATTTCATCGATAGCACTGTTTCTGCACCAATCGCCAGAAACGTATTTTCGCACGTCGTTGCCACTTACGACGGCGTTGCTACTCTTAAGATGTATGTCAACGGAGTTCTCGCCGTTAATACGGGGACGGTGTCCGGCATAATCGCGCATTCCAATGATCCACTGATAATCGGATCTGCAGCCGGTGGTCCATTTACAAATTGGTTGGGGTCGATTGCGGAAGTAGCAATCTACGATTCCGAGCTGACACAGGCTAAGGTCTCAGCACATTTCGCCAGTTTGACTAGCACCAAAAGTTCAGGTGCGCTCGCTGATAACCCTGTCGTCTACTACAAACTTGATGAAGCGACAGGCACAACAGCAACGGACAGCTCGGTCAACAAACTTAACGGCACCTATTCTGCTGGAGTCGAGCTAGCCGGCTATGAACTTCGCGCTAGTCTGCCTCCAGGTGCCGATCCTGGTATTCCTGAAGGCCGATTCATTTACGTCGCTTCCGCAACGACCAGCTCGATTGCTGTTTACGATGAATTCGACCCAGCGTCCAACGACACAGCGACCAGCGACGCCGCGATCGATGGCAATCTGCGTTTGCGTCAAATCGTGCGTGAAGGGGTCAAGGGAGTCCGGGGTTTGCAAGGTGCCACGGTATTGCAAATGAGCGCCGCGATCCGCGACGCGACTTTGGCGTTTAATGATGGCGCGATCGATACCGACAAGAATCTAATTTCGACTGAACACCCTCACCGCTTGATCACCGGCCAAGCTGTAAAGTTCACGACGACGGACGATCTCCCTAACGGTGCTACGCTAAATACGAACTACTTCGTCCGCAAGATCGATGCCAATAAGTTTCAATTGTACAGCTCGGTCGATGCCGCTCGACTTGGCGGTGTTCCTGGTATGCTTGATCTAACCCCTGGAGCCAATTCCGCTGGCGGTACGTATTTGCTGCACACGACGACGCCTGCCGGAGCTTATGTTTATGCACTCGGCCGCGGTGCCAACGCGATTTCAATTTTCGAACGCGACATCGATCCCGAAAGTCCGACCGTTGGGCAACTCAATTTCCTCCAAGTGGTTCGCAACCGTGTTGGCAACCAAACCAGTGGTGCTAATTTTGGTCTGTTCCAGCCGAATTCGATCGTCGCTCCGACGGATGATACTTCAACCGTTTATGTCGGTTCGGGTTTCGATAACCTGATCTCTGGTGCTCCAGGTGGATTTGTGGCGCTGCACAACAATCCGAACGATAGCACTTCATTGCCTCCGGTTGAACTGTTTGTTGATTTTGAAAACTTTGCTTCGCTGGATATCACCACCGGTCGTGGTGAAGACTTCATCACAGTGTTGCAATCACCGAACAGTGGCCTGGGTGCGGACGGCACCGCTGCGTCTGCTGACTTGATCCCCATTGCTTTCAGTACCGGTGATGGCCCCGATTCGTTGACCTTAAACGATGCAGCGGGAATTGGCAGTTTCGTAGTCAACGGCGATCTCGGTGCCGGTGACGACCAGTTTACTGTTCGAACACAAAACGCCCCCATTGCTAACCGAAGTGCCAGAGCCGCCGCTCGCTCACAAGGCGGTGCTGGGGATATCAACGTGAACACTGGCACGGGCGCTGACACCGTCAGGGTGATGGAAACATCGGCGAGTTCGAATCTGGTGATCAACACCGGAGACGATCCGAACAACGAAATGGACCGTGTGATTGTCGTTGGCCAGGGACTGGGCAGCGGAAGTGGCGTTGAAATATCTAAGAGCGCGAACGATGTCTATGACTTCGATATCGAAAATTTTGGATCGAATCCTGTTAATGATAACCCTGGCACCCTTCAGTTAGCGCCTGAATTCGGTGTCGTCACGCTGATGGTTGACGGAACGCCTACGGATGTATCCTTTCAACCAGGAACACCACCAGCAAGACTGGAGACAAAGGCGCTCGTCGCGTCCGACAGCGCACCCAACGACCAAGCGAAAGAAATTTCAATCGCAGAAGGTACCGGTATCACACTGGATGTTTCGACCACGGTGCTCGCGGGTACTGAACCGGTAACGTATGCCTGGGACTTGAACGGCGACGGAATGTTCACTGAACTCGTAAACCAAGAGGAGATCCTGCACCTAAGCTGGGATGAGTTGCAGGAAGTTGGGATCAAAAACACCAGCGGCACAGGCAGTACAACCTATCGTCTAACCGTTCGTGCGGCTCAAGGCGGAAACGTCAGTGATGACGAAGTCAAGATCACGATCCAAAGCGCTCCAGCGGATATCCAGGTTAAGGGTGCTGCGATATTCGTTGCCCGCGTTGGTGTCCCGTACACACTAGAGCTATCAGGCACGAATCAAAATAGCGACTCACTGGTCAGTTTTACAGTCAATTGGGGTGATGGCCAAACCGAGTCATTCCCCGCCAACACGCCCCCAACACACTTTTATCAACGCCCTGGCGATTTCCCGATCAGTGTCACTGGAATTGATCCCAATGGCAATCCAACGGTGCACGTCGGTGTTACCGATCCCACAACCGGTGCTTCACCGACCGTCAAGGTCCTATTCAACAGCAGTTCACTTTTAACAGACGGAGTTTATACTACCGCGGAAGGTCAGGGCGTGACATTGTCGGGAATCGTCGCTGGTACACCGACGGCGAACTCCATCGCCTGGATCATTAACGGTAACCGCAAGGCGTCTGCAAATACTTCCTTGGTGTTGACTTGGACAGAGCTCAATGCGCTCGGCATCACCAATGACGGCAGTTTCGATGTTCAGTTAGAAGTGTCTTACACCGACAACAGCAACAAACCAATCGGGCCGATTCGGTCTAGCATTGCGAAGCTTGTCGTCACCAATGTGAAGCCTTTCGCGACGCTGACCAATAGCGGCCCCGTCAAACAAGGCGAAGCTGCAACGGTCAGCTTCGTTAGCATCATTGAGCCGGTCCTCAGTGAACTCACCTTCCGCTACGACTTCGGCGACGGCAAGGGATTTGTCCCAGGCTCGGCGGTGCAACCGATTCCGGCTGGCTTACCGGCTGGTTCGCGCGTGATACGAGCAAAACTTGATGACGGTAGCGGTCCCATTGACTTTAGCACAACGCTTGTCATCACCGATGCATCGCCGACGCTGAGGATCAATGACAGCGAACTAAACCTTGTCGGAGCAAGCGAAGGGATCGCCGGAACGATCGGCGGCACCTTTGCGAATCCCGGCGAAGGTCCAGTGGTCTTTACGTCGACCATCGGAACGGTGACTCAAGATCCAGTCCGTCACACTTGGACTTGGTCGCACACCGTGCTTAACAGTTCACCGGCCCGAACTCCCGTTACAGTTACTGTCGCGGATGCTGAGGGTAATAAAAAGACGGTCTCGTTTGAGTTGCTGGTTTCGAACGTTGCACCCACTGGCGACCTTGTACTGCCTGCGGCGGTTAAAGCACAGGGTGTACTAACGATTGCGACGAACCCAACGGTTGGCGATACGATCACCATCGGCGCTAGGCTGTATCAATTCGTCGCCACCGCAACCGCGAATCCGCCTGGCCAGATCGCAGTCGGGGCCAGCTTGGCCGTCACGCAGGCAAATATCGGTAAAGCGGTGGCTGGCACTGACGGTTTCAATACCGCCAATGAGAGCGTCACAATTGGCACCTTCACGCTGAACAGTGCATCGGTCACAGCCAAAGTTGGCGGCCCCGTCGGCAACGCGATTGTCACATCAGAGACGTTCAAGGCCCCAGCTAACTTCTTTGATGCTGGTACGCTTGGATTCTCAGTCCCTGGTGCGGACGCGACCGAAGGTGACACCAATGTCAAGATTCAATTCACGAATCCCAAGGACCCGTCACCGCAGGACACAACCGCTGGGTTCACTTATTCATACAACTTTGGCGATGGGTTTGTCCCGGGAACGGCCATTCAGGTTGTGCCTGCCAAGTTGCTGGCTGATGACGGCGCGTTTCAAATTCGCGGTCGGATTATCGATAAAGACGGCGGTTTTACCGAACGAAGTGTTGTCCTGACCGTCAACAATGCAATCGCAAAACTTGGTACCGTCACGGTCACGCCTGCTCAAGTGAAAAAGAACGAAACCGTCACGGTATCGGGAACATTCACTGCTGATCCTGGTAAAAGCGATGCGCACACAGTCCGAATCAGTTGGGGCGATGGTGCGGTCGACGTCTTGTCATCGCCAAGTTCCTTCGGTATTCCGAGCGGCGGCATTGGAACCGGATACGTCAACGCAACCGAGGTTGCCGTGACCGGCGGCAGCGGCACAGGAATGACGATCAACATCACAACCG
>JAYVSE010000003.1:0-35889 GCA_043775635.1 Planctomycetaceae bacterium
GATTCAACAAAACATCGTTGAACACCGCTCGCTATGCCAAAAAAATCCCGGTTTGGGCTGTCCGCCTGGGCTCACGCACCCTCCACTCGAAAAAGGAATTCAAAAGATATTTTGAATCAGGACTTGCCAATTATTCAGACCGTCGCTCTCCCCGGAGTACCGGGGAGAGGGGAGCCAGAATAACGATCGATATTGGGCCATAATAAATGATAAAAGGACACATAGCACGGGGAGTTTCTTCTGCCGCTTATCTATTTTGTCATCGTTTCGTCAGGCCATCCCCAGCCTCAGAACTCCTGATTTGACCGGAAAATTAGGTGGGTGTTTTTTGGGATTCTTGGCTTCCGATCAGGGCGTAAGTTAGCTCCATTGATTCCACTTGCTCTTTCAACTCGCTTTTGCGTGACTCCCATTTCAGCACCCCAGTAAGGTCTGTTTCGGGATGAATTGTGTGGGCCGCGAACAGGGAGTACTCGTTTAGCAAGTCAATCTTATAGTGTTCCATCATGACGTCTTCCGTCATGACGGTCGCACCGCGAGGTTTTCGCAGACGATAGAAGGATTCGATTCCTTCTTCGCGGAATTTCTTAACGTTTCGCTTGACACTATTGGCAGTCACACCAAACGCTTTGACGATCTCGATTTGTTTGCATGCACCCTGACAAGTGAGCTGGGAAGTAAACATTCGAAACGAGTTGTGGTCGCTCTGGTCATGAAAGAAGGCCGGCTCGACACCGCAAAAATATGTCCAGCGGCCATCTCTACAAACGACGCTGATTCGATCGTTCAGGGGTGTAGCCCCATCGGGGACCAGGGGTAATAATGCTTGTGGCAAGGTATCTTCTTTCTTCGAACGTTGTGTTCTGAATCAGAGGTAGAAGGTGCCTTGTTATTTTCCTATTCCCATCCGGCAGTCAATTTTTTCAAATCCGCATAAACTGTTGCCACACAACACCTTTTGATCAAACTTCCGATTTCATCATTCAGGGGAGATCAGGAGTTCTGAGCCTGCAGGGTTATCGGATCACCCTGTTTTTTCTTTGGTTGCCATCGGTCGAATTAGCCGTTTCTCGCGTGCGCAATCGTGTAAGACAAGGTGGCCATTCGATACCCGAGGAGATCATCCGACGTCGCTTTCGATCCGGGTTGAGCAATTTTTTCCGACTTTACCAGCCGTTGGCGGATACCTGGTCACTGTACAATGCCGCCAATTTTCCGCCCAGAACGATCGCGGAAATGCAGGATGGTAAATCGCCATTGTTGAAAAAAATTCGTACACAAAGATTCAACGTTCACTGGAGCCGCGTCTATGACAAACACGAGCGAAACGCATGATCGAACCGTTTTTGAGCTTGCCGATGCTGCCTTCCAAAGCAGTTCAGCGCTGAAATTGTCCGGTTGCGGCCGGCAGGGAGATCCTTTCGCTGAGAATTGTGCGTGTTTCCGACACGTCTCGCTGATCGCCCGTAACTTCGATTCGATGGCATTTCATTGAATACGAGTACGAATATGCTGTCTAATCAGCTGGCGATCAGCGAGGATTGTGCGTTTTTTCTGGTGTTTTCTTAGCCCAATGGCTTTCCGCTTTCCAAAAAACGGGAATCTGGGATAAGGCTTTGATTGTTTGCTTGGCTGGGTTTTGCGTTTCATGGAATCATGCTATTTTATCGCCCTGACACGTCTGGGCATGCCTGCAAGCGCACAAACTGGCGTAACGGTTTTTTATCCCGAACCCAAATCGGTACGCAACTGTCAAAAATACGAGCAAAACAACACACTTCGAGGGTGTAGCTCAGTCGGTAGAGCAAAGGACTTTTAATCCTTTGGTCCTGGGTTCGAGCCCCAGCGCCCTCATTGCATTTCAGTCTGTGATTTGTTGGAAAAACGTTTCCTGTCGATGGCTCTTATGGACAACCCTCTTCCGAAGTCCCGCGAAAATCGTTTAACTATTACGGACTAAAGCCCGCCCTTCGTTTAGGCGGGATAAACGAAACGCCAAAAAAGGAGTCTCTCGTGGCCACCGCCGATTCAATCGTTCGCCCCATCAAGGTTCAACTTCCCGACGGAACCGTTCATACTCATTCGAGCGATAAGACGCCGCTGGATATTGCCTTCGGAATCAGCGAAGGTTTGTCGCGTGCCGTCATCGCCGCAGAGATCAATGGCCTAGTCGTCGATGCCGGGCGTCCGCTGGGGGAGCTTTCCGATAGTGGTGTCGATACTCCGTTGTCGCTTCGATTGCTGACCAGCCGCGATCGTGAATCGCTCGACGTGCTGCGGCACTCGGCAGCGCATGTGATGGCGCGTGCGATCATGCGTCTGTACAAAGGCGTATCGCTTGCGTTCGGGCCTACCACCTCAGGCGGTTTCTACTACGACTTCGACTTGGCAGAGAAAATCAGCGAAGATGATTTTCCTAAGATCGAAGCCGAGATGAAAAATATTATCAAGGCGAAAGAGCCGTTTGAGCGAATTGACCTTAGCCGCGATGAAGCACGAAAATTATGCAGCGACTTGAACCAAGACCTCAAAGTTGAGCATATCGATACCGGTCTTGCCGCGCATGAGACGGTCAGTATTTATCGTCAAGGTGAATTCGTGGACTTGTGCCGAGGCCCGCACATTCCCGACGCTGGCCGGATCAAAGCGGTCAGGATGCTAAGCGTTGCGGGTGCCTATTGGAAAGGAGATGCGTCCGGACGACAGCTTCAGCGATTGTATGGCACAGCGTTCTTTGACAAGAAAGAACTCGATGACCATCTAGCCCAACTCGAAGAAGCACGACGTCGCGACCATCGCGTACTTGGAAAGAAACACGGTTTATTTTCAATCAACGCTGAAGTTGGCCAAGGGCTTTGTTTGTGGCTACCCAAAGGTGCTCGCATCCGAGTGACCTTGGAGGAGTTCCTGAGAAAGGAACTGCTCAGCCGAGGCTACGATCCAGTTTATAGCCCACATCTGGGCCGCGTCGAGTTGTACGAAACCAGCGGCCACTTTCCCTATTATCGGGACAGCCAGTTCCCTCCATTGTTTGCCAGCGAAGCGGGCGGATTGCTTGACGCCTGGAGTCGTCGTCTGGAGGACGGCACGCTCACAAGCGATGCAGAAGAAAAACTTTTCGCGGCGGCTGAAGTGCTTGGTGTGTCGCTTCCCGACTACAAACCATCTGCATCAGCGGATGCGAAACGCGAAATCTTGCACACATGGCAATCCGCGCATGAGCGATACCTGATCAAGCCGATGAACTGCCCGCATCACTGCCACATCTTCAAAGCGCAACCGCGATCGTATCGCCAGTTACCGCTGAGGCTATTTGAGTTTGGCACCGTTTATCGTCATGAACAAACAGGTGAACTAAATGGCATGTTGCGAGTTCGCGGTTTAACTCAAGACGATGCGCACATATTCTGCACCGCTGACCAAGTTGAACACGAGTTTCGCGCGACGATTGAACTGACCAAATTCGTTCTGCAATCGGTGGGACTAAATGATTATCGCGTGCAACTGTCGCTGCGGGATCCCAACAGCGACAAGTATGTCGGAACGGAAGAAAACTGGAACCGGGCCGAGAGCGCTTTGCGAGGTGTGCTGAATGACAGCGGACTAGAATTCGGTGAGCAACCGGGTGAAGCCGCATTCTATGGTCCTAAAGCTGACTTCATGGTCCGTGACTGCATCGGACGATCATGGCAACTCGGAACCGTCCAGCTTGATTACAACTTGCCCGAACGATTTAAGCTCGAATACAAGGGCATGGATAACGAATCGCATCGGCCCGTGATGATTCACCGAGCGCCGTTCGGGTCTCTGGAACGATTCACCGGAATGCTGATCGAGCATTTTGCAGGGGCGTTTCCACTTTGGCTTTCTTCGGAGCAAGTCCGTGTCTTGCCATTGTCGGATAAGTCCCTCGACTATGCGGTCGCCGTCGCCAAGCAACTCGACGATGCAGGCCTCAAGGTCACCGTCGATTCTCGCGATGGCAAGGTCCAAGCGAAGATCCGCGATGCGCAGCTTGATCTTGTTAACTACATGGCCGTCGTCGGCCCCAAAGAAGCGGAGTCAGGCGAAATCGCCCTGCGAGACCGAATTGATGGCGATCTCGGAACGATGAAGGTCGGTGCGGCGATCGCAAAATTAAATGAAGAGATTTCGATGCGCATCGTTCGCCAAGCGATCTCCAGCTCGATCGCTTCCGTAAGCGAGACCGACAAAGGCAAAAGCGAATATTAAGCCGCCTGGCGTAAGCCTGCGGGCCGACGGGATGGTCGCGTTGGATAGATGATTACATCCTGACGCCAATGGTTAGCAAAATATTAGCGTATCGCTGTTGATCGGCGGTTTGAATCGTCAGCACATGATCTTGTGTTGCAACAGCTTCGTAGAAAGCCCATTTCTCGGTCTGTTGCAATTCAAGTGAGAGCCCCGCGTTTTTGATCGTGTCTCGATAGTCATTCCAAACCGGTGGATCACCGCCAAGTGCATAGGGGCCACTGGATTCGGTTTGCATTGTCTGAATCGCTTCGACAGAGACGGCGGACAAAATCGCTTCCAAGACTTGATTGCACGTCGGAATACCGGGCATCAGGTTCAAGCTAACGAGTTCCGCTCGTGGACCGCGTTTGTTGCTTGCCGGATAATTTCCATCGGCTATCAGGATCGTGCTATGATGGCCCGCAGCAGCCAAGACAGAAAGAATTTGAGGATGAATCAGTTTTGAAAGAAGCATTTTAGTTTTTATTCTTGATTGCAAACGCAGTGACACATTGGACGAGTTGTTCTTGAAATGCGATTTTAATCATCGCCGTCAAACTCGCCTACGGTGGCTCCGCGTTCAACTTTTTTAGACCTTGTGGAAGTCAACGAACGCATCACCTCTCGTCATGTCATTTGATTTTTCTCAGCCACAACCGCCCACGCCGCGCACCTACGAAGAATCGCTGGTGGAACTGCCCCAGCGCCCTCGACCACAAATTTCGCTTCGCTTTCTGGTTGGATTGACCACGCTCAGCGCGGTACTGTTCACGATGATTAAGCTTGCCATGGCTGGAAACCGGTTTGCGCAAGTCGCAACGCTATTGGTTTGCTTGGCAATCGGCACGCTGATCTCGTTCGCGATGACCTATACCGTGGGGATGATTCTGACGGACCGAGCTTGGCGATCGAAAAGAACACCGGACGCGCCGCCAAGACCTGAACCACCAAGTCAATCAATCGGCAAGGGCATCGAGTTGTTACTGGCGATCGCGGTTGCGACGTGCACCACAGCAACCGACCTAAGAGCGGATGTCGATTGGCAGATATATGACGCAACGCCCTTGGGATATGATTTTTCATTATCGCTTGGAACTGAACCGATGCCGGGTCCGGGCGGCTACCGGACGTTTCATATCCGCTTTACACCTCGCAGCCGAACGTTTTCTCAGGACCATCAACTCGAACTGACGATGGTATCTCTTTGCCATTACAACGCTAACTTGGCCGCTGCGACCTCTGCATCGTTTGCCCTCCATCAAGGTGATGGTAAGACCGAACACACCCTGCTCGTTCCTTCGTTTGGTACAACCGACGAATTCCGTCTGGAGGTAGTCGAAGATAGACGGCGCGTTAATGAAAACCCAGTCCAGGTACACTTGAATAAACAGGGTGGAGTTTTCATGGACCAGGGTATGACCATTGGGATACTGCATCCATCGGTGCTGGGCAATCAGGCAATGTTTCCTGATGTCCGTTCGATTGTGACGGTGTTTGGTAGCACCCAAGGCATTCCTGGACCACTTCCAGAAAATGCAAGCAAGCATCGATTGTCATCCGAAGACGCACTTCTGTTGGCGTCTGGGGTTCAACCCTCGTTCGTCCAATTTCGTGTCCTCGACCAGTTACCGTTACATCCAAATTGGCTCGCTCTGAGCGACTTGGACGTGATGCTTGTGCACCAAGACTTCTGGACCAACGCAGCGGTCGAGGAAGCGTCACGCGAGTCGCTGCTCCGCTGGGTTGCAGCGGGAGGCAGTCTTTGGTCCTACGGCGAA
Source organism: Planctomycetaceae bacterium (assembly GCA_043775635.1). Taxonomy (GTDB): domain Bacteria; phylum Planctomycetota; class Planctomycetia; order Pirellulales; family Pirellulaceae; genus UBA6163. The sequence goes on from JAYVSE010000003.1 coordinate 6,033, forward strand.
ACACCCGCAAAAGCTTTCTCAGGAAGTCGGTTCAAGGTGAGTGCTGCGGTTGCGGACCTACCCGCATCGCGAGTTTCGGACCGCAGGCAGCTCACAGACCAGCTTGGACTGAATGAACTGAATGACACGACGTCACTCGACCATCAATGGCGCGGTAAATATGTGAAGCAATCTAGCCATTCTGGTTCCAGTACGATGAAAGTCAGAAAAGATGTCTTCGCGGATTTGGAAGCGGCAAACAATCCGATCGCTGGGATTGAATCAGTGAACGACATTGCCGCTCGAATTCACGTCACGGAGTATGGCCTCGGTAAGGTCATCGTCATTGATGACGCTGACCCGTTTCCTGGTTCACTTCAACTTTGGACAGCGATCCGAGACTGGTCTCAAGCAGTCGACGGTTCATCAAGTTGGATCGACCGGTTTGGCCTGGACTACCGATCTGGCAATACCAATTACTGGAGGTGGCTTATCGATTCGGTTGGCGGTCCACCGGTACGGTCATTCTTGCTGCTCAATACCATCTTCATGCTATTGGTCGGCCCAATCGCGTACTTTTCACTGCGTCGATTCGACAAACTTTACTTGCTGTACTTCATCGCTCCCGCTGCCGCGCTGCTAATCAGCAGCGGATTGTTCGTTTTCGCAATCATTTCCGAAGGACTTGGAACCAAGCTACGCACGCATCAATGGACGTGGGTCGACTTAGTAAACGAGGCTGAGACGCAACAGGATCGATCCACGTACTACTCCGCATTGGGTGCCGGTGAATTGCGATTTCCAAGCGACGTTCTGGTCAGTGTCGTAATGCCTATAGGGTCAGTTGATTACTCTCAATACACTCATTCAGATCGCTTTCCTGGCGGACGCGTGAAATGGACAGACGCAGGACAGGTTTGGAGTGGAGATTTCGTTCCAGCGCGGTCTCAAATTCAATACCAAATCACCCGACCAGTGATCCAAACACCGCCGCGATTGACGTTTGCAACAGCAACCGACTCCAGCGCAACGGTGACGGTTACTAACCATTCGAATGCCTCAATCGGTCCGCTCGCCTATTGTGATGCAAACGGGGATTACCACCACATCGACCAAGTCGCAGCGGGACAATCTCAAGCCATGCGAACGTCATCCCAGAAAGAAGCGACGGCATTGATTGATAGCCGCGTGCTGCCGCCGGCAGGCTTTGTGCCGAACGTACAAGGTAGCAACGCCCACTTCTACAACAGTTCTCCGCCAACTGACCCGACACCGATCTTAGAGCGGCGCCTTGCAAAGTGGCGGCAAGGTTTCCCCAAGGCCACATTCGTTGGAATTACGCAGTGCGATGCCAGCCGATTCGCTATCGACGCTCCTGACGTCTCTTCGAGTTTGCAAATCATCATGGGGAGAACCGAATGATCGGCAGGCGACGCGTTCCCTGCCGTGTTCAAGCAGGCGTACATAGTTGGGACGGTCCTGTCATCGAACTGGACCGTGTGTCGCGGTGGTTCGGCAAGACCCATGCCGTCAACGAAGTCACGTTCAACGTGCCGCGTGGCGGTGTCTTCGGATACATCGGACCCAACGGTGCCGGCAAAACCACAAGCATGAGGATCCTGGCCACGCTTGAGATCCCAAACTCCGGCGATGCAAGAATCGATGGGCTCTCCTCGGTTAACGATCCCGACCTTGTGCGTCGACGATTGGGATTCATGCCAGATAGCTTTGGCACCTATCGCAATACCAATTGCGCTGAGTACTTGGATTTCTACGCTCGTTCGCATGGATTGATCGGTCGCGAACGGACGGCTCGAATGCGCTGGGTGATGGATTTTACTGGACTTCGACCCCTTGCTGACAAGCCGATTCGAGGACTGAGCAAAGGCATGCGACAGAGGTTATGTCTCGGGCGGGCTCTCATTCATGACCCGAGCGTTCTCATTCTCGACGAGCCGGCTGCCGGCCTCGATCCACGAGCACGGATCGAACTGCGAAAGATCATTCGAATGCTTGCTGCAGATGGGAAAACGATTCTGATCAGTAGCCACATCTTGACGGAACTTGCCGAGATGTGTGATCACATTGGGATCATCGAACAAGGTCGGCTACTGGCCACTGGGACCGTTGACGAAATGCGGGGCGTCAACACAACGACTCGAAGCATTGCGCTCGAATTGCTCACGGGCAATGATGAGGCCATGCGTTTGTTACGCGCAAACCCAGCCGTTACCGACCTTCGCCAAGAAGGGCTCGTACTTTCATTCTCGCTCACGGGCGACCGCGTCGATCAAGCGGAGTTGCTGAAAACATTGATGAATGCCGGTCTTTCGATCCTGCAATTCCGGTCGACGGACCCATCGCTGGAAGAGGTTTTCCTGCGTGTAACTCAGGGGCGTGTGCAATGAGTATGAATCAAGATGCGATGATTGGTTCTTCGCTGGCCGTTTCTTCACTCGGGCCTGTTGAAGAAACGTCGCATCACGCGTTGGCGTTGGATTCCGATGGGGAGGGATTTTGGAATCGCTTCGATCGTTTAACGATCGCGGTTGCTGATCGACTGAATCCAATTCTGATCAAGGAAACTCGTGAGTCGCTCAAGAGTCGTCAGTTTTTGATCACCTTCTTTTTGCTGTTGGCTTTGACGCTGTTATGGACTTGTTTGGGGATCATCTTCAACGCACCTGAGGTCTATTACTTACCGACCGGTGCATCGCTGTTATCAGGATACTATTTTTTATTGGCAGTGCCCATCTTCGGCTTGGTTCCGTTGATTGCGCTTCGTTCGCTGTCCGGTGAGATCGATAACGACACGTTCGAGTTGATGTCGATTACTGAATTGGCAAGTGGGCAAATTGTGCGCGGCAAATTTGCTAGCGCGGTGTTGCAGATGGTGCTGTACTTAGCTGCGGTCGTGCCGAGTCTGGCGTTTTCGTATCTATTGCGCGGGGTCAGCTTGACCGAGATCGCGATGGTTTTGATCGCGGTGTTTATGGCAGGACTAGTGCTCACGTCCATCGCGTTAATGATGGCTCCACTCGTGTCCGGTTACTTGGGCCAGTCGCTGGCAATCGTGGGGTTGATCACGATCATTCTATTTGTTCAGGCAACGTTGGCTGGGATGTGTTTAAGCGGAATCGTGGGCACGGGTGTCGCATCGACGAGGGAAGGTTGGTTGCTGACGCTGATCATTTCGATAAATCTGCTGGTATTCGTCAAGGTCTTTTTGAGCGCAGCCGCAGCGGGAATTGCGCCCGTGAGTGAAAATCGAAGCACGTCGCTAAGGTATTGGACGTTGGTCCAACAATCGCTGTGGATCGTCACCATTGTGTCTCTTTCGATTTACTACGACGAATTCGAACCGATCAATTTCGGCAGCTTCATACTTGCGACCTATTGGCTTGTGATTGGAACGATTGCCTTGACAGAGTCGACGGAGATCAGCCCACGCGTGCGTCGTGAATTGCCATCGACGATCTTGGGGCGTGCGTTTTTTAGTGCTTTAATGCCCGGACCGTCCAGTGGATATTTGTTTGCCGTCTGTAGCGGTAGCGTTGCGATCGTTGGATTCGGCTGGTTCGGAACGTTGTTCGGCACTAAGCATTCTGGCACGGAGCCAGTTCTATTTTCGCTAGTGATGATTGGCTACTTGATGACCTATTTGGGCCTCGTACGGTTGCTGACGCTGCCGCTGGCAATACATCGTATGTTGCCACTGCTGGTAGCATTTTTAATGCTTGCTGCGCTGCTGGTTTTATCCGGCGTTGCACCTTCCGCGTTCTCCGTCGTGATCGAAGGCGATTTGCCAGCGGTCTACAGTGAATTAGAAATTCTAGACCCATTCTGGACGATAGTCAAAGCTTTTGAGTATAATGGGCTGCCGATTCACTTGACCGTTCTTCCACTGGCCAGCGGAATTGCGCTCACGTTCATCAACTTGTTCTGTATGAAAGACCTGTACAAGTATCGCAAGATCGCCATCCCTGACCGCGTCTTAGTAGATCGTAGCTCGTGAACGACTGAGCCTCGGTCAGCAACATTTTAACTGGACAGCGCCAGGTAAGTGAGCGGCAAGGCGCTAGCCGCCGGTAAATCACGGCGGAACCGGCGGCTAGCGGGCTGTTGGTTTAGTGGGTTTCATCATTTTAGTGAGCCGTTGGCGCATGCCACGGGCCGTCAACGGTAGGCGTCCTGCCGTAGCGCCCGACGCTAGCGCGTAAGGCTCACTAAATCAACAGCCCGCTAGCGCCGTGCCGCTCACGATTGAAAAAAGCACGGCAAATAACAATGTTTTATCCGCTAGTTGGCGCTGTCTAATTAAGAAGGTTCTTTGAGCAGGCTTTCGATATGGCCGCGCATCTTTTGTTCTCCTGGATTTCCCTGCCAATTCATTTCCCCTTGCCACCAAGTTCGGATGTAGCCTTGGCGGTCGATTAAGTAGACAGTCGGCCACATGGTCGTACCCCATGCTTGCCAATTCGTTGAATCCGGATCGAAGAGGATTAGATACTTAATGCCTTCCTGCTTCGCAGCAGCCAAAATCTTGCTTGGCTCGCGCTCGCCACTGGTTTCGGGGCTTTGGATGCCAATGACCACAAGCCCCTTGTCCGCGTAGTCATTATGCCAAGCGGTATAGTGCGGTAGGTTGCGTTGGCAATTGATGCACTGAAACGCATAGACATGCACGGCAACGACCTTGCCACGCAATGCAGCCAGCGACGTTGGCTGACCTTGAATCCACAGACTAGGCGTTTGGATCAACTCTGGTGCTCTTGGAAGCGTCCTTTGAAGTTGGCCGAACGCGAACGGTTCTCCAGTCAACTCATTGATTTTTGGTCGCTGGCTGTTGGTTAGCATCGCGACAATGCCTGCCTGTTCTCGCTTGCTGAGTTCCTGAAGTTTAGCCTCGAGCGAGCTAGTCGCTTCGCCCGTTTCGGCACGCTTGCGGAGTTCGTTTGCGTCGCTGTCGGTTTTTTTTGCAATCGTCGCCATCCGCTCAACCGTAACCGGACTTAGTCCAAGGGCAGTGGCAACGCTGTCTAGGAGAAACATTCGCGTGCCGAGTGATTGACGCTCAAGTTGCAACAGTCGTTCGTAGGATTCTGGCGAAAGGATGCCTTGTAATTCTGTTTTCACTAGCAGAGTGAGCGAATGCACTGTGGCGTTACGCTGCGGATCTTGCATGATTCGGCTACGCCACCAATCGCCATCGACGCGATCCAATACAGCTTCGACTTGGACGCGCTGGGCGGAGGAAAGACCAAGTTGTTCGAAAATCTTGTCATTTCGCAGCATTTGCAAAACCACTGGCGGTAGCTCAGGCTCCGCCGCGATCGTCATCGGGAAATCACGAAACGAACTGCAAAACATCAGCAAAAAGGTGCTTAATGACGCAGAAATCCGTATAACGCTAGGCAAAAGTCTTGGATGAAATGGATACACGGAATCCCCCTGGCGACTACCACATGGCAACACTTGTTAGCCGCGATTTTGATGCATGACGAAAACGGTTATGTTATCACGTCGTCCCACACTAACAAATTCCGTTCCCAAGCTTCCGATCCTGGCAATTTTTCACATTTAAGGTTTGATTCACATGTCGTCCGCATCCTTGACCACTTGCCAACCCGTACTGATCGCCGGCCAATGGCGGGCTGCAACATTTACGGAAATCTTTCGCGCGACCGATCCGAACCGCAACGAGGCGATTGATCGAGTGTATCCGATTAGCTCTTGGGACGACGTCGATGCTGCACTGAATGCCGCCGTCGATGCAGCGAACGAACTGCGGCGGACGTCGCCGGACAAGATCGCTGATTTCCTCGATACGTTTGCCGCCAAAATCGTCGCCAACAGCGCACTTTTGGTGGCGACGGCATTTGAAGAAACAGGATTGGCCAAGCAGCCGCGACTGGCTGACGTTGAGTTGCCCCGAACGGTGAATCAACTTCGTCTCGCCGCTTCGGCTGCGAGATCGAGCGAGTGGGCTGGAGCCGTGATCGATACGAAGGCGGGGATCCGCGCGTGTCTGGAGCCGCTTGGTCCCGTATGTGTTTTTGGTCCCAACAATTTTCCGTTTGCATTCAATAGTGCCAGTGGAGGCGACTTCGCTGCCGCCATCGCTGCCGGAAACCCTGTCATCGCCAAAGCGAATAGTTCGCACCCCGAAACGACTCGGATCATGGCAATGCTTGGGAAAGAAGCTGTTGATGAGGTTGGCCTGCCCCAAGGGACGGTGCAGTTGATCTATCGTACGTCGCATGCCGATGGCGAACGAATGGTTTCGGATCATCGTTGCGGTGCCACCGGTTACACCGGCAGCCGCAGCGCCGGACTCGCACTAAAAGCCGCTGCCGATCGGGCGGGCAAGCCAATGTACGCTGAGCTCTCCAGCGTCAACCCGGTTGTTATCACACCAGCAGCGATGGCCGAACGAGGCGAGAAACTTGTCGAGGAATTCGTTGGCAGCGTACTGATGGGCAGTGGTCAATTTTGCACGAACCCAGGCCTCATTTTACTGGTCAAAGGTGAACTCAGCGATGCCTTTGTGAGCGCTGTGGCGGCAAAGTTTACAACGGCAACGCCCGGTACATTGCTTTCACCTGCGGTCGCAAGGTCGCTTGACGCAAGCATCAAAATTCTGTGTGCTGCAGGTGCGAATTTGCTTACCGGTGGCGGGCAACCGCACGCCGATCGATGCGCCATCGCAAACACTTGGTTGCAAGCGACTGCTAGGCAATTCCTCGGCGATCCGGTTGTATTTCAGACCGAGGCCTTTGGCAATGCTTCCATGGTTGTGATCGCGGACAGCGTGGACGAACTCGTCGATGTGATCCATGCGCTGGAAGGCAACCTTACCGGCTCTATTTACAGCGCTGCGACGGGTGACGAGGAAGTGTATGCAAAAATCGCGTTCGCACTGACCCCTAAGGTCGGTCGACTTCTGAACGACAAGATGCCCACGGGAGTTGCCGTCAGTCCCGCAATGAATCACGGTGGCCCGTTTCCGGCAACGGGACATCCGGGCTTTACTGCCGTTGGCATCCCGGCATCGATCGTTCGTTTTGGAAAATTGACCTGCTACGACAACGTACGTCACAACCGACTGCCACTTGTCCTTCGCGATAAGAATCCGACCGGCTCAACTTGGCGACGCATTGATGGAGCATGGACCATTGGCGATGTTGCCGTTTCTTAACTGGACAGCGCCAACTAAGTCTAAGTTCCAGTTTAGCACTTTTCACGGGTCATCCCGCGAGCGTTGCCAGGTAGATAAGCAGGTCCGATTTATTATCGCGCCCCGTGGTGCTGAGCGACACTGGCGATAATTGATCTTCCCACGTTTTACGGCGTAAAGTGTTGTCGAGTTTGATTACGGGCAGCATGGATCGCGACTTGTCGTTGTGGGTTGCAGGGCTTCATCCTGATCTTGAGATAAGCTCGAGCGTGTTGGGTTGCTTGAGCCGTTGGAACCGGCTGTTGAGAAACCAGTAGGGCCTACGCTTGATGCGTTCCTGCAAGATTTCATGCTTCGCCACGGACCTACCAAGAAACCTTCGACGCGAGCCATTTGGCGTCAGGTTTTCGATAGGCTCACCGAGTACACGCCCAAGGGTATTTTGCTTGCTGATGTAACCACGGGGCATGCCAAGCGTTTTGCTGAGCAACTGCGGGAACGTGGTATGGCCTCGACAAGCGTACACAAGCGAGTTGGGTTCGCTCGCCAATTCTTTGAGGATGCGATCGACTGGGAGCTAATCAAGCAAAACCCGTTCGCCAAGGTCAAAACCCAGGGTACGTCGGCCAAATCCAACGTTGACGTTCCGCGTGAGTTGATTGCAAGGGTGATTGAGCATTGCGACTTGGCCTGGGAGTTGATCGTGTCGCTTAGTCGGTTTGGCGGGCTGCGTTGCCCTAGCGAGGTGCTTGGTCTTCGATGGGCCGACATTGACTGGGCAGGAAACCGGATGAGCGTCACCGAACCGAAGGTTGAGCATCACGAGGGGCGAGGCGTTCGTTCCGTTCCTTTGTTTCCCGAGGTGAGATCGGTTTTCGAGCGCGCGTGGGACGCCGCGCCCGAAGGAGCGGTTTACGTTGTCGACAAGCAAGCGTACCGCGACGCAGCCACGGGGCCGAATGGTTGGGTAAATTCAAATCTGAGAACCCAATTCCTGAAGCGACTCATAAAAGCGGGCGTACCGCCGTGGAAGCGACTCTTCCATTCAATGCGAGCGTCGCGCCAAACCGAATTGGAGCGTGAGCACCCGCGCCACGTCGTTTGCGCTTGGATGGGAAACAGCACCCGTGTCGCCGAGAAATCGTATTTGCTGGTCACCGAGCAAGACTTCGCCAAAGCCATACACCCCCCGAATGTTTTGGACTCCGACAGCGCGGCGCAGAAAGCGGCGCAGTTGGACCCCAAAATGGCGCAGAAAGCGGCGCAGCAAGCAGCCGCAAGAAGCACGCATGGAAACGAAGAAACCCCGGTAAACACGGGAGAAAATGGTGTTTCTTCCGTACTTTCCGGGGTTCTCAAGGCGGAGGACACGGGACTCGAACCCGCAGCCCCTTACGGGGTACCTCAGTTCCAATGAGGCCGCTCACCAACTCGCTTATCCTCCGACTGTAGTTAAGCCTTATGGGGGCTAAACTGTTTCATTGAGATGGAAACTGCGCTAAGTCAGCTTCGCTCCGCTGATCAGTTTAATGAATTCCTTGTTACTCTCAAACCGGCCTAGTTGTTTTGTCAATTGTTCCATAGCATCACGATGGTCCATCGTACTGAGCGTACGGCGAAGCATGGTAACGGACTCGAGGGTTTCCTCGTCCAACAATAGTTCTTCGCGTCGGGTGCCGCTTTGACTGATGTCGATGGCTGGCCATACGCGGCGTTCGGCAAGCCTGCGGTCAAGCACAAGTTCCATGTTCCCTGTGCCCTTAAACTCTTGGAAAATCGCTTCGTCCATACGACTGTCGGTATCGACAAGAGCGGTGCCAACGATCGTCAATGAGCCGCCCTCTTGGAACGCCCGGGCGCTAGCGAATAGCTTTTTGGGGATATCCATCGCCTTGATGTCGAGCCCGCCGGTCATGGTCGCTCGTCCGCGTCCGGTTTGACCGACCCACTTATTGAACGCGCGGGCCAATCGCGTGATTGAGTCGAGCATCAGGAACACGTCTTGACCCATTTCGGCAAGTCGTTTGGCGCGATCGATGACCAATTGGCTCAAGCGAACGTGGCTGTCAACATCCATGTCCAGGCTGCTGGCAATAACCTCGCCTCCCTTAATAGTGCGTTTCATATCGGTCACCTCTTCAGGGCGCTCATCGATCAACAGCACGATCAGCTTCACGCTGGGATGGTTCGCGGCAATTCCCGCTGCCATGTCCTGAAGCATGATTGTCTTACCGCTACGGGGCGGTGAAACGATGAGGGCACGTTGGCCTTTACCGAGCGGTGCCAGAAGATCGATGACACGATTGGTGATCGGTTTTTGGCCGATTTCTAAGTTCAGCCATTGCTCGGGGTTAATCGGCGTCAATGTCTCAAATGACTTGACGTCCAGGTAAGCTTCGGGGGCCATGCCGTCAACGTCGATCAATTCACGAACCCGCGGGCCTTGTTGCCGCCGCGCCAACTGGACCATGGCTCGAAGCTTCACGCCTTGGCGAAGTCCAAATCGTTCGATCATGGTGCCTGGAACGAACGGGTCGGTTCGTTCGCGGCTGTAATTATTTTCTTCGGTACGTAAAAACCCGTATCCATTGGGATGAAGTTCGAGGATTCCAACGCCTTCCTCGAGCGGCAAATCGGTAGCGATTGGTGGGCCCGAACCGTCGGTCGATTCTTCCATTGATTCGCCGTCAACACCGGGATTTCCGTTAGGACTTCCATTAAGGTTTGGGCCTCGACGGCGACGGCGAACGCGAGGTTTTCCGGTGGGAACTCCACCGTTTGGCTGCGAACTTCCACCAACTGAACTGTTTCGGCCGCGATAGGGCCGTTTTTTATTGACCATAATAGATCCAAAGATGTGCGGCGAAGAATTGCAACTTTAGCGAACTTGCCACACGAGGACAGATGCACCGCAAGCGACAAAAACCCCGCACTGGGGCACCCAGAAAAGTCGTAGATTCAGACAGCGGTGAAATGCCTGACCAAGACGCTAAGCTCAATTCAAAATCCAACGAACAACTTCCCAACTACGAAAGTCCAGTGGGTCCTTGGCTAAATAAGAAATAGCCAATCTGATTTCTAATTCTGAGGTTTTTCAACGCGGAAAAACCGCTGTTTTTGGTTGGCAATTACCAGCCGACCGAACGGCTATTAAAGCCAAATTGCTGTGCGAGATCTTCCCGGCCAGCGTGACCAAACGAATCCAATTACATTCATTGCCGACGTTTCGCGACAAAAAATCAACTATTTATTGAGTTCCGAAAAGGCACCCATCGTTTTGAGTTGGCTCGATCGCCAATTCAAAATTTGAAAGCGTGACAATGTACAAGTCGGAATTAAAAACCGACGTTCGGCATATCATTGCCAGAAACTACTCTGCCGCAAGGGGTGGGAATCACAGGGTGAAAAACAGCACACCCAAGACAGAGCAACTGCATTAAGGAAAGCAGCATACCGCAGATAACGTGTGGTAAATATAGGCTATGCAACCATCGTGTCAAGGCAAAACAGCGAGTTTATGTCAGCAAACCACAACTTTTCTCCAAAAACGTGCACTTTACAAGCGCGACGCGCCAGCGAGTTTCACCCACGATTCACTCGCTGGCGCGTCGTGCTTGTACCGACTGGCTCAGCCAATTTTGAAAAAATGATTTGCCCTGTTGCCGATGGAATTCGGGTTGGTCTAATCGGCATACTTTGTTTAGAATCCGCTGTCAGCGGAATTTCAAGACGACGGCTGTCAAATCACTTGAGAAAATTTCGGTGTGGCTAAAGACCCGTTCGAAAGGAATCGACCATGGGCTTGAATCGTCTTATTCAGCGAACTGCCAATTTTTTTATTGTCAAGCAATCCAAGCGTAGAAAGCTTGCCGATACCGTTCAGGAAAAAGAACCTGTTTGGTTTGATCTTCACTCCGGCAAATTACTATTTGACGGTGCTCGTCATTTCAATTGCTTGGCGCTGCAACTTGTTGAGATGGGACATCCGGTCGTCGTCATCGATCGACAGCGGCAGGCAAATCGGTTGGCAAGAAAAACGCATGGCCTAGCATTGATTCAATGCCCACATGTCGTCTTCATGCAAGCCGACCAGTCGCCGCCAGCAGGAAGTCTTGTGTTCACCGATTCACTGCAGTCCGATCCCCATTGTTGTTCAATTCGGGTATCGATCGGAACGGCTCCCGTTGCAGGCGCGATCGTTTATCCGTTTCCGGCCCATCCGAGTGTTCGCCCGACCTTAACACCATCACAACTCGCACACGGTCGATCGCGAGATCAACGTGCCAGGCTTTTCTTCTCGGGAAACCAAAAGAAAAGTTATGCGAACTCTTTGCTTTCCACTCAATTTTCAGTCTGCAATCGACTGGCCCTGCTTAATCAACTACGTTCCAAATTCGATGGTTTGTGTGAGAATCTCGAACATTGGCCACAACCACTCGATACCGTCCGGAAACCGATTATCATCGGCGATTCGAGAAAGGTCGCGATCCATCCGACACAATGGCTTGATGCCCTCTCTCACTTCGACTTCTTTGTAGGTTGCCCAGGAGTCGCCCATCCAATGTGCCATAACCTGACCGAGGCGATGAGTGTTGGCACCATTCCAATTTTGGAACATAGCAACCGTTTTACTCCACATCTCGTTAATGGTAAAAACGCGATCCTGTTTTCAGGGCTGAGAGGGTTCGAAGATGCCATTCATCGAGTCCTTGATATGAATGACGCGACGATCCGACACCTACGCCGAGGTGTGATTGAGTACTACGACGCTAATCTTCAAGCCGACAAGTTTATTCGGCGCTTAATGTTAATCGCGAAACTGCGCGGTGGCGCAGTCCTATCGATCCCCTATCATCACATGAATCTAGATCCATCGCCGGTAAGCAACGACGCGGTCGAAAGGGAGAAAAAACAACTCGGTCAAGCCTGCGCCGCATAGCAACAGGCATTGCCGCTGGGTCGCTCCCCGGTCACAACGATAGTGAGCGAGGTTCGCTCAAGTTGTATATCTCACAAGCTGATGCATGGAATGCTTCGTCTGGACCATAAAAGTGCTGACAAGGTACGTTGCCAACAAACGAGGCCCAGCCGGTAAACGTACTAGGTGGACCAATGATTAAATCGCAGCGAGACAATGCTAACATGTCTTCGACCATACTTCCGGGCCCAGCGATACAATCGAATTCCTTAAAAAGCGATTTGTCCCAAGCGGCGTCTGAGCAAATGAGAAACTTGACTCGACAACCGCTCTTCTGTTCGGCGACCTGACGCATCCATTTCACGTATTGAAGATCGCTAAAAAAGTATCGCCCATTGGCAAAACCAGCATAGTCGCCGCGCCGCAAGTGGACCCCAACCAACAGGTCATGGTCGCCTCTCGCGTGCACATTGAACCGTTGAACGCGTGCCTCTGTTTCATGGTCCCACCGAAAGAACTCTCGAATCGTATTGGCGTGTCGCCATACCAATGGATAGCATCGAAACTGCCACCCCATGAACAATACGAGGGCGCGATTCTGAATGGCGTTGATGACCTCGGGAGATTGCAAATCCAAACTCTCGCCACGTTCGAGTCGAAGAATACGAACCGGGTAATGCGTGAGTCGCAGGTGCGTGGCGATGCGCGCTGGCAAATAAACTAGCTCACGAGCTAACGTGCGTTTCCAGAAGGGCACTGACCTTGCAACTTGAAGTGGCCGCTCGACCCTATACTTACAGTATAGGGTACCACGCGTGGCAGGAAATAGCGACGCATATTCGGCAAAGCATGGGTTCGAAAGTGCAACTCCGTGTTCTTCGGCAAGAGCGACGAAGTGCGAAAATAAGATCAAGCGATTACCCAGTCGCCCGATGTTTCGGGCGATGACCATCATCCTTCCATCTCTGCCATGGCCTGTTCTGTAATGCGCAAGTTCGTGCTGACGGACTGCACGTCATCATGATCATCAAGCATTTGCAATAGCTTAAGCGTGCTTCGAGCCGTGTCTGAATCAACCTCAACCTCGGTTTTCGCAATTTGACTGACTTCGCTCAATTCACACACAAGGTCGGCGTTCGTGAATGCTTGGGATAACTCTGCAAAGCGATCTGGGGAGCAGGTGACTTCCAGTTTTCCGTCATCATTTGTCGCGATATCTTCACCACCGTTTTCAATCGCAATTTCTGTGACCACGTCTTCACTTGTGTGCGGCGCAAAGACGAAAATCCCTTTGCGATCAAAAAGGTAGGATACGCACCCGGTCGAACCAAGGTTGCCATTGTATTTGCCGAAGATCGTTCGGATCTCAGGAGCAGTTCGGTTGCGATTGTCGGTCATGATTTCACACATGATGGCGACCCCGCCCGGACCGTAACCTTCGTAAAGGATCTCCTCGACATTCCCACCTTCGAGTTCGCCAGTGCCCTTTTTAATGGCTCGCTCGATATTAAGATTAGGGACACTGACCGCCTTCGCGTCCTCGATCGATTTCCGCAAGCGGATATTGGTATCTACGTCGCCTCCACCCATCTTTGCGGCCACGATGATGGCTTTGCTGAGCTTGCTCCAAAGCTTCCCGCGTTTGCTGTCGACTGCGGCCTTTTTGTGGGCAATGTTTGCCCAATGTGAATGCCCTGCCATGGAGATCTTAAACGGAATGGGGGGTGATTAAAGAGGGTTTGAGCAACAAATATTCTACCGAGGCTTCTGTTTCGTCAATTTCTTATTTGTGCTGGTGACACCTTTTTTCGGCGGCGTTAATTTTGCATCGGCTGCCTGCTTTGAAACCGGCTTTTCTTCTGACTTCTTTGAGCTTGGCTTGGCGGCATCCGGTTTTAGCGGTACGGGCTTACTCGATACTGGCTTAGTTGGTACTGGTTTTGCAGATGCAGCCTTCGGCGCTGCTGGCTGGGCCGGAGTCGATTTCGCTGACGCGGATTTCTTCTCCGAAAAATTCTTTGTTGGTTCGACGGAAGTCTTCGCGGCCGATTTTTTTTCTGACGCGGGTTTCGCGGCAGGCAACGCCTTCGCGGCAGCAACTGGCTTTGAAACGCCTGCTTTTGATGACGGTTCGGGCTTAGTGCTGACTGGTTTTGCGGTCGACGCTTTTGCGCTCAGCGGCTTAGAGGCGACAGGTTTTGCGGGCTGAGATTTTGTATCGAGCTTCTCGCCCTTGCCGGTTGCCGCTGGTTTCGATTCAGGTGCTTTCGATTCAGGTGCTTTCGATTCAGGTGCTTTCGATTCAGGTGCTTTGGTCTGCGGTGCTTTGGTCTGCGGTGCTTTGGTAGCTGAAACCTTGGTTTCCGGCATCTTGGTCGAAGTTGCAGAACTAGGTGCAGCTTTTGTGGGGGCGGGTTTTGTCGTGGAGCCCTTCGACTTATCAGCTACAGGGGCTTCCGCAGGTTTCGTTGGCGATGCCGTAGCCTTAGACGACTTTTTATCGGAACTTGCTGCCTTGTTAGCATGAGTCGAGGCAGCGGCAGCTTTCGCCGCTTTGCTCGAGCTGCCAGGCGACGATGTTGGCTTGGCCTGACTCTTATCGTCAGCCGAACTGGTCGCCTGCTTGGCTGGTTTTGACTGTGATTTGGGACGATCAAAGATTTTCTTGGCTTCGCTATTAACCGCGAGCAGAACATCCCAGACGACTTTATCCTTCGAGTTCGCGTGAAACGCAATTCCAGCTTGGTGAAGCAGGGAAGAGAACTCAAGCCCGCGGTTTTTCGGAATGACGCGTTCCAGGCCGGGAACTTTGCCAGTTGCCGCTTCGACGTCGCTGACGATTCCCGTCAGCACCATGATCTTCATCGAAGATGCATCGACAGGAATCGCGTGGCCTCCAAGACCATGTTGCACCAAATACGCAAGCACGAAAGGGCTTATTCCGGGCATTGCTTCAAACTTCGCAACCGCCTTTCCGAGGTTTTCTTTTTTAAGGTAATCGATATCGAAGTTATAAAACGCCTCAAAAATACTTTGCAGATTTTTCTTCAATCGCATGGCTGCTGCGTTTGCGGCAGGCAACCTCGACAAGACCTCAGCAAGTTCCGTGACGGTGGTTACTCGAACTTCATTCCAATCAAAGTACTCCTGTTCACACTTAGCAAATCCTTCGTCAGCCAAGTCCGCTGGCGTGTCCTCCAGCAAGGATGCATAGAGAACATGCTCCATCAGTGGACGGCCTGGCGATGGTGGCGCGGGCTTAAAGTGTTTCTTCAGTTCGGTGTGAAGTTTACCGATTAGCTCGGGTCGATTCTTAGCAGTCATCGTCAGTAGGTTGGTGTTTGATTTGTTGCGGTGTGGCTTCGGCGTTAACGTCAGTTACAGTCGTTTGCTCACGACGAATTCGTTCAAGAATTTCGCCGACAGACGCAACGTTTTTCGTCCCTTGGTCAAGAACAAACCGCAGCTTCGGCGTGTAACGCGATTCGATACGATCGGCAATTCTCGACTGCAGAAAACCAGCAGCATTTTGGAGCCCTCGAAGGGACAACAACTGTTGCGATTCTGGTCCCATGACGCTGACTGACACCTTGGCTTCGCGCATATCAGGCGACACTTCGACGCCCAGCACCGTGACGTCGCGCACCCGCGGATCACGAAGGTCCGTCAAGATAGACGTCGCGACAACTTCGCGGATTGCTTCAGCAGCTTTAAGTAAACGTCGACTTGACATCGGCTAATCAAGTGTCCTTGCGAACTGTTCGATTCGGTACGACTCAAGCACATCGCCTTCCTTCAGATCGTTAAATCCAGACAGCTTGATACCGCATTCGAGTCCTCGCGTGACCTCTTTCACGTCATCTTTAATACGGCGCAGCGTGTCGAGAGAGTAGTCGCCAATGGTCCGATTATCTCGATTGACCCGAATTCGGCATCCACGTTGAATTGCACCCTGAAGAACGTAGCAACCTGCAATCGTCCCAACGCGGCTGATTTGGAATACCTGTTTTACCACAGCGCGGCCGAGCTCAACGACTCGCTCTTCAGGCCGCAACTTGCCTTCGATCAACAGTTTGATGTCATCGGCAAGTTTGTAGATGATGTCATATCGTCTGATTTCAATATTTCGTTCATCTGCCAAACTCCGAGCCGCATCATCGGGCATGGAGTTGAAAGCCAGGATGACCGCATCGGAGGCGGATGCGAGAGTTACGTCTGCCAACGTCACACCGCCAACACTGCGTTGCAGGATGCGGATTTGCACTTCCGGATGATCGAACTTTGAAATTTCCTTGTCAATCGCCTCCAATGAACCCCGAGCGTCGGCTCGCAGAATCAGATTGAGCTTTGCTGGGACAGCATCTTGCTGACCGAGTTGGCCGCCTTGAAGCATTTCCTGGAAACGCTCAAACGAGACCTTCGTACTTGACCCAGCCAAAGTCTGGCTTCGATATCCTTCGTGCCGAGTGGCTGCGATTTCACGAGCTTTGATAATGTCATCCAAAACATGGAAGCGATCGCCAGCACCGGGAGCTTGGTCAAGTCCATAAAGATCGATTGGCGTACTTGGTCCCGCTTCACGAATTGGCTTGCCGGTCAGCGTATCTCGCATCGAGCGGACTCGACCATAGGAGCTACCGCAAACAATTACATCGCCAACGTGAAGTGTTCCTGTTTGGACGATTAGCTTTGCCACGACCCCGCGATCGCCCTGTTGTTGTGACTCCAGGCAGACACCGAGCGCGGCGCGATTGGGGTTGGCCCGATATTCGTGCAACTCGGCAACGGCAAGTAGCGTTTCCATCAACTCGTCCATACCGATGCCCTTCGTCGCACTGGTTCGCACAACTTCGACATCGCCACCCCATTCGCTTGGGGTCAATTGGTATTCGGTGAGCTGCGTCAAAATACGGGTGACATCAACACCTTCGAGATCGATCTTGTTAAGCGCCACAACAATCGGCACTTCTGCGGCTTTGGCGTGGCTGATCGCTTCTTCTGTCTGCGGCATGATTCCATCGTCGGCCGCGATGACCAAGACTGCAATATCGGTAACATTGGCACCGCGAGCCCGCATTTCTGTAAACGCAGCATGTCCGGGTGTATCGACGAAGGTGACTGATCGCCCGCCTTTGTCCACTTTGTAAGCGCGGATATGTTGGGTAATCCCGCCAGCTTCGCCGCTGACAACATTGATCCCGATCAAATGATCCAGCAAGCTTGTCTTGCCGTGATCAACGTGCCCTAGGAAGGTTACGATCGGCGGACGTGCCACCAATTCCTCATCTTCATCCACGGCGTCTTCCAAGCTGGAAATCAATTCGTCTTCCAGCGACTCAGGGGCGGAAAGTTCGAGGTCCAGTTCTAACTCATTCGCAATCAATCCAGCCGTCTCGTAGTCCAATTGTGAATTGATGTTCACCATCATCTGCATGCCCATCAACACGCGCAACACCTGCGCTACTGGCACGCCAGCCGCTTCGGAGAAACTACGGATGGTGCAAGGCAATTCCAGTTGCACTTTATCTTTGCGAGGCGCTGCAGTATTGGTCCCTTTGCGATTAATCGTGCGGCGACGTCTGGCTTCCGGTCGACCGAATGGCTGGTCCAGTTCGTTCCGTTTACTTGGCCGTTTTCCTTTTCCACCGGTCACACGGTCAGCGCGAGCGGATGCCATGCCGGCAAGCCCTGGACGGCGCTTCTGTTCTTCTTCCTCGGGAACGTTGACGGCAACTCCGCGTTTGTTGCCTTTGGCTTTGTCGCCAGTGAAACCGCTCAGCCCACCACTGCCAACGCGCGTGGCGCGTTTCTTTTGATCTTCTGCCTGAGCAAGCTGCTCCAAAGGCGCTTTAACGCCTTGTTTGTGACCCTGAATTACATCTTTGCTTAGACGAATATCTGGTTTCTGTGACGGGGTCTCCGTGGGTCCCTGGCGACTGGGCGCAGGGCTGACCGACTCAGGAATCGCGGCAAGGTTGATGACCGGGTCGCGGCGTTTTGCCCCCCGGGCACTCGAACCGCTTGGTGGCACTTCGTCAGCACCGCGCCCGCCGCGTCCAAGTACACGAATTTTACCGCCAGCCCCAGGTCCAGCGGGATCACGACGAACGGGTCCCACAGGTTCATTGGGCACTGACCGGTCACGTCCGGCAAACGACACGGGTTTTGACGATGGCGAAGCAGCGCGCGCTGCCGGCAATTCTGGGCGCGACGGCAATTCTGGGCGCGACGGCGAAGACGGCGAAGACGGCGAAGACGGCTTGTCGCGATGGCTCGCCGTCGCTGGCAGATCGATATCCCGCGTCTTTGCTGCCACGCCAGCCTTTTTCTCCGCGACATCAGCGGAGTCGGTCGCTGGCACTTTCTTGCCCAGGTTCTTGCCTGAGTTATTGCTGGGGGCTAAATCACTACGAACAGACTCGCTAGGGGCCGCAGCCGGCGGCTCAGGAACGGTGTCTGCCTCGCGATTAGCCTCACGAACAGGACGGGCGGCGGCTAATGGCGTACGAATGGATCGGCGTGGCGAACCAACGGGAATTGATTCACGGACAGAAGTAAGGGGAGCAGAGGGAATGATCGACTCTTTGGAAGGGACAGGGGACGCGACTCTGGCGGGGGAGACCGTTGAAGCAGAACTGCTCGAGGAGCTGTTCGACGAGCCACGAACGTAATCGGTAACTTTTTGAGCTTCTTCATCGGTCAGACTGGCAAGCGCCGAGCCCTTGCCGGTAATTCCGGCCTTCTTGCACAGATCGACCAAGTCTTTACTATCGACCTTCAAATCTTTAGCGAGAGTGTAAATTCTAACGGCCACGTATTACGGATCCTATCAAGGTCACTGGGTGAACCCGGTTGTTTCTGACTGGCACCTCGAAAAAATAACGAGGTAGAAGTGAGAGGTCAGGTTCTAATATTGGTTTCACATAAAGTTATTTTCCTGTTTGCGATTTATGCCCTGCGGAAACCCGATGCGACACAAATGCTTCTGGATGATCGCTTCCCAATCAAATCAATGATTGCAAAAACGAGCTAGATTCACGATGATTTCTGCGACTGCCCAGCCTCTGGCGTATCGTCTGCCAGGGGCGTACCGTCTGCCAGGGGCAATGCTATCTCAACTTCACCTTCATTGTCTAAAGATTCCGCTGATAAAGCGACTGAATCTTTTTCTCCCGACGTTAGCGACTCGTCCGAATCGCCACTGGCCAGCAACGCCAATTCCTCATCAGAAATCGTAGCGTCATCCAACCGTTCGTCGCTAGCCGATTCTGCTTCGTACACCATGTCGTCAGGCTCATCGGCCGAAGGCACTCGTTCGCGGTCGCGGCGGTGCTTCTTTTCTTCTGCCGCTGCTTGTTCCGCTTCTGCGGCTCTCAATTCCGCTTGTTCAACGATCCGATCCACTTCCTCGGCCGTCAAACCCCCCATTTCCATCAATGCATCGGGCTCAATCACGGACAAGTCATCGTAAGATAAATAACCCTGTTCTACAAGACTTTGGGCAATTTCTGCCGTCACACCCTCGATGGTACTAAATCCAGCAACGGCACGCTCAATTTGCTCTTCAAGCTCGCCGCCGGTCATAATTTCGATATCCCAACCGCAAAGCTTGCTGGCCAATCGAACGTTTTGCCCTCGTCTACCAATGGCCAACGACAATTGGTCTTCTTGGACCAAAACGATGGCGCGACCGATCAAGTCGCAAAGCAAAACCTGCTCGACCGTCGCCGGTTGAAGCGCATTCGGGATCAGCACTTCAGGATCTTCGCTGTATCGCACCACGTCAATGTGCTCGCCAGCCAACTCTTCCCGTACAGCTTTAATTCGGCTTCCCCGATAACCCACGCAAACCGCGATCGGATCAACCTGCGAATCGACGCTACTTACGGCGACTTTGCTACGATACCCCGGTTCGCGGCTGATCGAATCGATCGAGATCACGCCTTCGGACAGCTCAGGAATTTCTTGCTCGAACAACCGCTGTACAAACTGGGGCCGCGTGCGACTCAAAACAACGCGAATCCGGTTACCGGTTGCTCTTACCTCGTAAACAACCGCCCGAACTCGCTCATTCGCGTGAAGGGTTTCGCCAGGAATCTGTTCACTTCGCGGCAATATCGCTTCTACATTTCCGAGTTGGACCGTAGCGACACCACCGTCAGCCCTGCCGATCACACCGTTGACGATCTGGCCGATTTGATCTCGGTATTCAATCATCAAGGCATCGCGTTCGGCTTCCTTGACCTTCTGAATAATGACTTGCTTTGCGGTTTGTGCCCCGATTCGACCAATTTGATCGTCACCAAGTGGCTCGCCCGCGAGAAACGCCTTAATTTGGCCATTTTGCCGGTCAAGTTGCACGACAATGTCCGACTCTTCGCCGTATTGGCGTTTCGCCGCAGTCTGCAAAGCAGCCTCGATCGCGGAAAATACGATCTCTTGATCGATATTTTTTTCGCGATGCATCGAATCGACGTATCGAAGAATGTCTTGTGGATTCATACCGGGAATGATTCAAATGTCGCCAACTGGGGATTCCAGCGGTCTGGGCCTACCAATGACGGGTGCCTACAAAAACAGCCTGGTTTTTTGATTCAGGCGCGTCAGCGGATCAGCAACGAACCCTCAAAGTTATCGCTGCGGCCAAGTACTGTCAACCAACATCGGTTCATCAATCAGCACAGGATCTGTCGCTTCGAGAATTCCAACCGTCGGTACAGAGACGCGGACCGTCAAAACACTATACGCTGGAGCTGCTTCCGTGACTGAAAAAGCCGATCCATTGCCTCCCGCCAAGTTAAGTTCACGAAATCTATCCGCGACCCGCTCCTGGCGTGAAAACGAGGCTTTTCGCGAGCCCGCATGACGCGACGGGTGCGCTGCATCAGCAAAAAATGTTGGCAACGGAGTTCGCAGCGGCAGTTTCACATCATGGATTCCAAGTTCGTCGCACGCCAATCGCTTCGACCGGCGAATCGCTTCAGTTTGAATATCGCGAAATCCATTTCGATCCCGCCGAGGTACCCGCAAGCGGAGTTCGAATGTCGCAAATATCGATCCAGGAATCATCGATTGGTCGAATTGGTCAAGAATCAGCAGACGACATCGCCATCCATCGGGCTCACTGTCGGCGTCCCAATTCGCTAAATCTGCGTTCCTCACCACGTAAGTCGGTTTTGCCATCCCCGCCACCGTCGGGACAGGACCTGACTTTTTGGATGGAATACCAAGGGCCAAATCATCCAACGTCGCGGAAGCCATGGTTTTGGGAAGAAAAACACGGGAACCATCGCTCCATAGGACGCTGACACGTCAGCCGACTTATGTGAGGTCTGCATGGTGCCTGTAGTCGATTAGGTGAAAAGTCAAATGCATGTGAACTCGAGCGTATCGCTGCCAACGATCGAACCCAATAAGCAAACAAGCAAATTCAAGACCGTTGCAAAGCAGTTCGGCCACGGCAGAGCTAACGCGTCGCCAATACCGGGCTCAAACGGACAACAAACTCGATTCTTAACAATCAGGTCGTCGCCTTGTTGCCACGCCAAAACCAATCGATGTGGCGCGGTGATGCCAAAACGCAGCACCAACGATTGTCCAGTCGTAACGATTGCGTTGTCTGTTTTGCCTCGCCCCACTCATAAGCATGTGCAAAAAACAATATTTATATGATTATTTCGCGGATGGTCACAACGTGCGCTGTAACGTTCCGAGGAATTTAAATAGTGTCGTGGCATCAATAGCCTCGGTTACCGCGACTAAGGATCGTTCGATCAGTAACTGTCCGATTTTTGACGTGGGATAGGCTGCCAGCCTGTCATTTTCAATGCGACAGGCTGGCAGCCTATCCCGCTAATTGATCGAGCGACACGAAGCCGTTTTCGAGGCAAATCCTACGCGCAGAATTCATGGGGCCTACTTCCCGATGGGAGCCCCTTTGAGAGAGTTTTCACAGTCGTTGAATTCGAAGCGATCGATGTTCATCACCATGAAGAAACACGTCATTCTTGTCGCCGAAGACGATCCCGTATTTCGAAGAGTCATCGCGTTTTCACTTGAAGCATCTGGCTTTGCTTGTGAAACAGCGTCTAACGGACGTGAAGCCATGGCAACTCTGGAACGCGGAAATATCGACTTGCTTGTCACCGACCACCAAATGCCGATTTGCAGCGGGCTTGAGATGATCGATACGGTTCGGAAGCAAGCCATCTACGATTTGCTTCCGATCATTCTCTGCACTGCCAAGGGCTTCGAACTGAATGCAGAGGAGTTGATTCGAAAGTATCAATTGCTCGCTGTGATTAGAAAACCGTTTAGCCCGCGACAGATGCTTGCCATCGTTTCCGCACACCTGAGAAACGCCACGACGACTGAATATCCTGTACTTGTCGCTTCTGCACCGCCAGAATTCATATAAGGCGTTTTGCTAATTCACAACTTCCCTGGTCAGTCGCCACCGCAAGCTGTGCCGTCGCGTCATTACTATGGTTTCGCTCATCGGGAACCCTTGACTGTGTTGAAAGCGAACTATTAAGAACCATCGCTCAATCACGTTCATGGAAAGATGCCCGAAAAATCGTTGATGCGAACTCAGTGGCAATAGCCTGGAACAGCTTGCTTGACCAAGCTGCCACAGGGCCTGAAACAAGAGAGCTCACCCGTACTACCGCTGCACTGGACGACGAGGTCGTCACTCTCGCTCGCTCCATGCGAGAACTACCGTCTGCGTGACTTATTACGGATAGCGATTGCGTCATTCGGAACGCGGGTTCGTCTGCCGCTTCATTGTTCGCCGTTGGCGATCGCCGTGCATTGGGGGCTTTGTCTTGTTGCTTTGAAATCGTGCGCGGGCGCAGCATTAAGGCCGACCAGGAGTTGGTCGGCCAGTTTTCTGCTTAAGTGCGTTCCAGCGTCAGTTGCCGAACCACAGCGACAATCCGCGTTGCAAAACGCCACCGCTGAATCCCGAGCGTCCGTAGTAGTTCGACTGATAGCCGTTGTGAGACTGGTAGCCATACTGAGGCTGGTAACTGTATTGGGACTGGTAGCCATACTGAGACTGGTAGCCATACTGAGGCTGATAGCCGTATTGAGACTGGTAGTCGTACTGAGGCTGATAGCTGTGATAAGAGTCGTGACTCAAGCTATCGTGGTAGCGATCATGATCCAAGTCCTGGTGCAGCTGGTTGTGCTGGTAATCCGACTGCGGGAACTGATGTTGATACGAATGGTACTGTTGTCGGTGGAATTCGTTGTGGTTCAAGTCCTGATGGAGTGAGTCATGCGAATTGCCGAAGCCAAAGTCTTGAGCGCTGGCGATGTGGCTCGCGACGATTAAACCAGCTACTGCGGCGGCCGAGATCCAAAGTGTATTGCGAAACATGGGTGACTCCTTGAAAGGTTGTGCTCGTCGCCCAGCAATCGTAAACGTCCGCTCCATCAAACCGCGACTTGCCCTCCTTTGTCCTGTTCATTCAACATGCAATAGGCGTGCCAAATCCCGTGAGCCGCGAAATCTGCATAGAATGCTCAAAACACTACAAATCTTGGTCTGTTTTGTCGATTATGCGGACGTTGCAGCGCCGTCCCGAGTGGTATCCCGCCGAAAGAGATCAATTTGACTTCACGTGCATCAATTTGATTGCCGTGTGGGAATGGTTTTCACCTGCGAACGTGAGCCTGGCCTACTGCTTGGGGCCGTCGCGTCCATCAAAAGATTGGCATCCTTCCCGACGAGGCGCGAGAGATCTTCTCGATTCCCATCGTCGCAAAATCAACAATGACGTAGCGACGATTTGTGCGATATTGTGCGAAATCCTGACTCTTGGCAGACAAGCGTTTCCTGGTTCCCGCAAGTTGCTGGTCAGCAACGGCTTCTTTTTCGATCGCCATCCCGACTGGCAACTGTTCCGCGACTACCAAGCCTGTCCACCGACCGCCACCGACGCCGAAGTCCGCCAATGGTAGCTTCGCTCATTGTTTCACCGCGTGGGATTATGGTGGAACGAAGATGCCAATCTGTCCGGCTAGCCAACTTGCCTACAATCAATGTGATGCTGGTTCCCGTTATCGGCATGGGGACGAATACTTCAATCACTCGAAGGCCGGGGCTTCAATGACGAAGAAGAGAATGGTTTATTTGGCGATTGCGTTTCTGGTGGTCATCGTCGGTTCTGTAACCTGGAGTTTTACGGCACGGGCTGCATATGAATCGGCCGAGTACACCGTAGTTGAATCAGGCGGCGACTTTGAAATCCGCGACTATCCTGATTTGATTCTGGCTTCGACGGCCATGAAGTCCCAATCGCAAGGTAATGATGGTAGCTTCATGCGATTGTTCCGCTACATCAGCGGTGCAAACGCGACTGAGCAGAAGGTCGCCATGACGACACCGGTGTTCATGCAGGACGCGGCTAACAATGCCGAGGGCAGTATGGGCTTTGTTATTCCAAAAGAGGTTGCAGCCGACGGTGCTCCGCAGCCCGCTTCGGATGATGTACGCATTCGTATGCGTCAGGGTGGACGATTTGCCGTGATTCAATTCTCCGGGCGAATGGAGTCAAACAAACTGAAACAAGCTGAACAAAGATTGCGGAAGTGGATATCGGCCAAAGGACTCGTTGGTGAAGACGGTATCGAGTCGGCAGGCTACGATCCGCCGTGGACGCCGGGCATGCTTCGCCGCAACGAAGTGCTGATTCGACTCGAAGCGAAATGAGCCACCGGAGTCGGTTGCCTTGCCGAATCTGCCAACGATGGCTCTCGCGAGCGATCGTCGGCAACATGAAGCATCGCCCTGTAGGTTTGCAGACGAACGCTGAAGCAATGTCAGACAAAGTGTGAAACGAAATCGCTGGCGCCGCCAGAGTCCTGGGACGTTGTCAGCAGGCGGACGCTGATCACGCTCTACCATTCCGAGCAAACTTCCGCGATTGTTTTGTGTGAATCACGAACAATCGTCTGCCCAAAAGCCTGCTTCAACTCAATCAACAAATGAATTAAGCCGATGGCGAGCCGGTATCATCGCTCGCCCACGAAGACGGGAACCTCACGACCTTGCGGTTTGCGACACGCCGGCACTTCAAAAAGCGATTCGTGCTGACCACGACGATCCCGACGCATTGAAAACTTGGAGTTCGTGGGTGGTCAGCGTGCGTCAAACTGACGACGACGCCGACTCGCTCGCCTCTTTGCTTGATCTTATTGAGAGTGGGCTGATAAGTTTTTCGTAACTTTTCATCCTGTACGTGAAAAAGGCCCGTATTCTGCCTTTCGTCTCCCTTCTGCCGAATCGACTGCTGGCTGTCAATTAGTTTGCGCCTGTACAGGACGACCAATACCGTTAACGCAAGTGTCGATTTCATTATCAGACCTCCGCCGAATGTTTCAGTGACCCGGCAAGTCTATCGATCCACGTCGTTCTTTTGAAGCATATTTCCGCTCGGAGTTTGAACTCGGATTTCGCTTGGCTACTAACAACGCGACATTCGGGCGAAACCTAGCTACAATTGACTTCTCGAAGACATCCCCGACTGGCAACTATTCCGCGACTACCAAGCCTGCCCACCGACCGCCACCGACGCCCAAGTCCGCCAATTTTTCGCCACCGAAGCGATCCCGCAATGTGGACTCTGTCCCGATCACAAGATTCCGTTTCAACATGCTGATCCAACTGTTTCTGGCGTTGCCTGAGTTTGAGGCTTATATCGCGACCAGCATCTATCGTTCGAGCGCAGTAGCACTTAGAGTTGCTGGCTGCGCTGGCGATCGCAACGGGAGTTTTTTGCTTATGGGGCGCTAACGAATAAATGTGTCGTTCAATGCCTCAACTTCAGTGACTGACCGAATGCAATATCTATGGCGAACGAACTTGATAAAAACGAACGCAATTTAGTCGCTCGAACGGAGCAAATCGTTACGGATCGACTTCGAGGGCAACAGGCCGGACATGGAATGGCTCATGTGCTGCGGGTGCTGCGCTCTGCTCGTGAGATTCAAAGCGAGGTCGGCGGGTGTCGATTGATTGTTGAGTTAGCGGCGTTGCTGCATGACGTCGGCGATGCAAAGTTTAACGATGGCGTCGAACGCAGCGCTGAGTTCTCGCGAGCGATTCTGGGCGAACTCGACGTGTCCAACGAAGTTATCGAGCACGTTGCTCTGATCGTTGACAACATTTCGTTCCGCAAACGTTCGGCAGCGACCGAACTGACGCTCGAAGGCAAGATCGTTCAAGATGCCGACCGCCTGGATGCACTTGGCGCTATCGGTATTGTGCGGACGATCGAATATGGTGCTGCCGTTGGCCAACCGTTTTACTTACGCGATCCACTCGGAGCGAAGACTGGCGTAGGCCATTTTCACGAAAAACTATTCAACCTGAAATCGCTGCTCAATACCGCCCCTGCTCGACGAATGGCTGAACAACGTGAATCGTTCATGCATCAGTTTCTTGAACAGTTTCTTCTGGAGTGTGGTTAAGCCAATCGTGGTTGATCCATAATGGCCCGAGTCAATGTTCTGTTCGTTTGCAGTCGAAATCAGTGGCGAAGTCCAACTGCGGAGGCGGTCTATCGTAAAGATGAACGGGTCAGTGTTCGCTCTCGTGGGACTACTCGCAATGCAGTTCAAACGATTTCTGCGGTGGACGTTGCTTGGGCCGATGTGATCTTCGTCATGGAACAAAAGCATCGCAATCGCATCCTAGCAGACTTTCCAGACTCCACACGCCACAAGTCGATCCACGTTCTCGATATTCCTGACGAATACCAGTTTATGGACCCAGAACTGATCGAGCTTGTTCAGGTCACATGTGACCCATTGATTGATGCTTTGATTATTGAAGCGTGAAGATTGAGTCGTAATAATCTAAGTTACCCATCGAGAGTTAGTAAATAATGCATTGCACGACCACATCTCTCAATCAAGTAAATACGGCACTCCCTGAATCAGTTTCAGGTTTTGTCGTGTCCGTGCAATCGCAGACGAACTAAAAGATGGTTCAATGCATCCCGAGCAGTTGGCACCTCAGGAAGTTTTGATCGTTCGTACGACGCTTCAAGTTCGCGTGTTAGACGCATGTACTCAGACTCGTGGAAGCCTAAGTCGGCTGCGGCAAGTGTTCCCTTCTCCGGGCCTTCGAGCTTTTGTGCGATGAGGTCGTTGATATACGGTAGTCCCGCTTCCTCATTGAGAGTGACCAAGTTTGCTTCAACGATTCCACTGTTCATCAAATGGATGCAGGTCAGCAGCACTCGGTAGACGTACAGCAACGGTTTGACCCGAGGTGGCGAATCGTTGTTGAAGAGTCTCCACTGAGTTGCGGCGAAGCCGAGATAATGATGAGCGTGATGTTTGGTGATACAGTCGGTGGCGATCGACTTCAGCTCCTCGTGCTCGGGCGTCGCGAACACGATCAATGGCGAGAACAGTTGCTCCAGCACATAACCATTGCGGCGCAGCATCAGCGTGAAAAACTTCTTGGCATCGTGTGTCACGAGATCGATCTCAAGCCCGTCATAGATACCTTCTTTTTCAACCGTTTCATTTTGAAGATCTAAGCCGACAACGGATTTTAGCGGCAGCAGATGCACACCGCGCAGGTCGAAATCTGAATCCGGGGAAGGGAATCCATACAGGTGAGCACCGCTAATCGTCGCAAACAGCAGCGGATACGGATGTGTCCGGACATGTTGCATCATCTTGTCGTTGTCGATCATGGCAGTTCGGATTCCATCGCCCTGCGGCGAGCTTCAATGAGAAAGGTGTTCACCCGTTCGTAATCGGGTCGGTCGGGGAGTCGGGTCGTTTTAAATGCGGTTTCAAATTGACGCTGCAGTTCCCGCCGCCATTTGTCGGCTTCGTGAAACGACATTTGGCCACGCTTGATCGTAAGTAGGCGTTCGCGATGTTCACCGACATCAACACTCACTTCGCCTTCAGCCAGTACATGGGTTCCCGATAACAGCAAGCGAATCAAATGCATGACATGTTTCCATTTGATCCGTCCTTGATTGCGAATGTCCGTTTGCATCTTCTTGAATTGTGACGCGACATAACCCGAATAGGTTTGAAAGACGAGTTTCGATAGAAACGCTTCCTTCAAAGCGAGCAATTCTCCGCCGAGCGGTGTGACCGACTCAACGATCGGTGAATAGAGACACTCCAACACGTTTGGGTTCGCCTTGAGCGCCAAGACGATAAACTTCTGAAGTTCCCAGTACACTTCTTGGGTCTCGTCGTTTTCCAGTTGCTCTGGCACACCATACAGCGACCAGTGGGTGTCCGCTGGCGGCAGATAGATGCCCCGGCGATCGACGTCCGATGCCTCGTCCTCCAGGCCATACGCTCGAGAGCCAATCACACATCGATAGATCACGCGTTCGTACAGGCCAGCGATCATCAATGGCGATTGGTCGTCTCGGATGACTTGATACTTGAATTCGGCAAGTTGCACAATTTGATCGTGATGGATCGCAGCCTCGAATCCATCGGAGAATCGAACACGGTATGTATGAGTACGATCGACTGGCGAACGAACAATGACTCCAACAGCGCCAGCTGGATGGGCCACGCGATCGTTTACTGCCATTACGTCTTTCTTCGCGACAACCTGCGTCCCGACTGCATAGATCAACGGTTCATTTTCGCGAATTTTCACTTGATCGGTTTCTTTATTGCTTGATTGGCAAGCGTTGCAGCCATGATGAGCGCACTAGACGAGAGGCAGATTGTAGCGATGGTATCGTCATCGGCGCTGGCTGCGTGGTGACAAAGGATGTTCCTGTGGATGTTGTGCCTGCTCACAATCCTGCAAAAGTGATCCGCAAGATAAGCTGACAAGAGATACTGGCCCTCAAGTCTTGCTGTAAGTTGACTTATCACCTATAAACAAGAAGGATAAACTTCTCTTTTTTGGGTTGCAATCACCTGGACGCAATAATGCAAGACAATGTAGCTGGTAAAATTTTCAACATTGAGTCCAACGGCAATCTTATCGAGATGGATCAAACCGGCTTCAGCACCGAACTGGATTTTCAGAAGCTGCTTGCAGACTATCCTGGTCTGTTGGCTGGCGATCAAATTGATACGATCAATCCTCGGCGGTGGCTACTTATCAAACGTAAGATGGGAATTGGGGACCAACCATCGAGCACCGATCGTTGGTCACTCGATCATCTGTTTCTGGACCAGGACGGCGTGCCCACGCTCGTAGAGGTAAAACGCAGTACTGACCGACGACTTCGTCGAGAGGTTGTGGGGCAAGTTCTTGACTACGCTGCAAATGGCATTTTGCATTGGACGAGAAAGAGAATTGAGGACGAGTTTGAAGAGACCTGTAAACTCGAAAAAGCGGATCCAGAGGAGCGCCTTGAGAGTTTCTTAGTGGACCCAGACCTGCAGGAGGTGTTTTGGGAAAATGTAGAAACGAACCTCAGTCTAGGGAAAATTCGCATCTTAATTGTCGCTGATATTATTCCACGCGAACTGCGATGCGTGGTCGAGTTTCTCAACAAGCAGATGAACCCAGCAGAGTTTCTGGCTATTGAGATTCGCCAATTTGAAGGCCAAGGTATGAAAACATTGGTGCCGCGAGTTTTTGGACAAGCGGCAAAGGATGAAACAAAAACAACACTTCAGTATGACTTGACTAAATTTATAGTTACGATTGATGGAGTTGATTAACCAACTGCACTTTAGGCGAAATGTTTTTGTTGGATACGGCACGGTAGCGATTATGTCGCGAGGCTTATGATGAGTTCCAGGAGCGGCTTGATTTTCTGTTT
>JAYVSE010000004.1:0-38402 GCA_043775635.1 Planctomycetaceae bacterium
GGTGAAGTGACCGTTGGTTGTGGAATCACTTGAGACGATCAGGTCGGTGACGTAGCGATGCCGTACGGAAAGAATCCATCCAGTCATCAATAGCCGAAACGTCTGAAAGCTGGGTTCGGTAAAGACTGGCGAAAACGTACGTAGCAGGATCTCGAAAGAATTGGTAAGTTGCATCTTGGGCGGCCTCCGTGCCAATGAGATTGAAAGTTTGAAGGTTCAATCGCCATTGTCGCGAGCCGCCTTTTTCGTGCCAATATCAGTTCCCAAAAGTGCTAAACTGGAACTAAGGAACGTTCGATCAATTAATGTCCGGTTTTTGACGTGCGATAGGCTGTAAGGGTGTGTAGTAACTACAAATCCCGCAGGCTTGCCCTGGGCTGGCAGCCGGAACGCTAATCAATCGTTATACGCATTGCGGCACGATCATTTTTTGGTCATGGCCCGACGGAGACAAGCCCCGACGGAGACAAGCCCCGCCCGTGGCAAACGTCATTTCTTCTTCGCCATCTGGTTGCGATTGATACAATCACCCGAAAACCGCCGCGTCGAAGTCCGCCTGCCCAAGAACATGCCCCTTATTGATAGTGACCAACAAGAGATCGGCGAGCAGGTGGTTCGAGTCGTTGAGCGCGGACGCGATCTTGTCCTCGGCCAACTGCTCGCCGTGTACGACCTTGCTTCGTAGACCATAGAGCCTTTTGACATCGTCAAACTTCTGCTTACGTGCTTACCTCGAAATGGCCAGCGATCCAAGCCGCGTCTTCGGGAGTGACGGGCCCCGACTTTGCGTCCCGCCGAGCTAGTTTCCGGGTTTGGTGGCCTATCATTTGTTAAACCGCGTGAGCATCGCCCCTGTTACTCGCTAGGTCCGCTGTCCGTTGGGCACGCGGCTTAACATCTGTAGCGTTGTGAGTAACCGGCGACGGGATTGCTATCGAACAGAGGAATTGTTTTGGGACGATGCCTGAGGATGACGGCAAGGTCGCCTTCAGATCAACAAACAATACGGAGCGGTTATGACGACCACTTTTAATTACCGAAACCAATCGTCTTGTTCTGGCATCGTATCGAGTTGTGCGATCTGCTGATAAACAGTATCCATCCAAAGTTCAGCCTGAGTTGGCGAATGATGGTCGGCCCACCAAAGGGCATTTCGCAGAATGTTGTCTTGGGCTTCTGTGCTAACGATAACGACGAAATTCATTTCTGAATCTGTCGTTGTAATTCCTCGCGGCAGCGTTGATTTGATTCGGCAACCGGAAGTCGTTCGCTCGCTAAACCGCGGCCAATCGACTCGATGGCTTCTTGCTGTCTGAGCGCTTTCGAACTTCGAGCATGTGTGTCCGCGTCAACAAGCACGTATTGCGTCTGACTAACCGGGTCAATCAGCGCGATCGGTCGATTTCCCGATGTTCGCAGAGCGGCGGCCATTTCAGGCGAGAGGGTTAGCGGTTTCATGACAGGATGGCGCTCTGCTAATTGGTTCATCCGATTAAATCGGATGGTGGTACGGAGCACATATTTTAACGCCGCTTCCAGCACGACTGCAATTGGCAGGAAAGGTTAAAAATCCGGAGTTGGCATTGACTGAGCTGCTTCCGCCGCTGTTATTTGTCGCTTCAACAAATCGCTGAATGACTCTGCGGGTAATGGTGTCCGCCAACTAATGTCATCGGCATCGGCGGCAATCAACGTAGCGGGATCAGGTACAATGTCGGTCTCCGACAACTCGCCCGCTTGAATGAGAATCCGAGCCAACTCTTGCGGGTCCATTAATGTGGGTGTCATAGGAAGGACTAATCCTCGGTAGTTGATGCAAAGAGAATTCGAACCTTGATCGTCACGTCCGTTGGCTCCAAGCGAATACAGAAGTATTGAAGTATCGCTTAACCGCTGGTATTGGAGGGCCGAACCATATACAGAATCGACAGGTTGCGAAACAGAGAATTGAGAGACCAGTTCGCTCAGGGCAACCGGGTATATTCCAAAAGTTGCACGATGTGCCGCGAGTTTGGCGGCGACGATCGTCAACTGACGATCCATGCAGCAACGTTCTACTGCCATAACTGTGCCTGTCAAACTCGAAGAACTTGAGGCGACGAGTTCATCGGCAACAATCTGTGATCGCTTACTTGGGTCGACAAAACCGAGCGTTTGAGCCCAACGCGAATCAAGTTTTTGATAATCTTGATTGAGCTGTATTCCGAGCGAATCGAGGCGCTGTCGCCGTACACGTGCATCGTTGACTAAAAGAATTGCATCGACTTGATCAAAATATGCATTTATCTTTTCCAAAGTGACATTCCAATCGACCGTTCCATGCAATAACCACTCGGATCCCATCCTGTCCCATTCGGAACTTAATTTTTTTATCGGATTTTCGCGAGCATGAATGGTCCATGAAAGCGCAAACAACCTTTCCCCGCTCGCCGCGCTACGCAATTGATCGTCTAAGTCAGGTAGTTGTTCAAACGTCCGAGAAATATCTTGGGCGATCGCCGGAGTCATCCGTGAATCCGCAAGCAGATGTCTGACTCGGTTTTGGATAACACCATCACAGGCGACGTGAATGAGTACATCGATCCACGTTTCAGGTTTGCATAACCACGTTATTTGTGTCGCGGTGCGCAGGTCTTGCCAGGCACCGTCTAATTCACCTTCGCCCATCCGTAAACAAGCTCTGGACGCCATCGCGCGAATCAGGTTGCGCTGGCTTTGCATTCTTTGAAAGTCTAAATCCATTTCATCGCTAGGGATCAATGCTTCCGCTGAAGGACTATAGAAGACCGTACGATTCGCAGCTTCATAAAGCAGATCAAAATCAGAGGCATGGCGATTGATCAGTATTGCGAGAGGCGCACATTCACTCGCTTTCCAAGGCGCTTCTTGGCAACGTCCGACGAGTTCAATGAGGAGGTCTGATGAGTCAGCTAGGTTTAGATTTGGATGGCTTGCTTTAATCCATGCTTGTAACGTCGACGACATCGCTCGTTGCAAACCATCTAAGCCATCATTTCCTATCGTTAGCGGGACACCAATCTCGTGACTCAATGCTTTCCACGCGGCGGGTTCCCAATCGCCTTGCCCCATCGCTTGCCAATAGCAGGTTGCTGCATTTTGATCGGGAGCAATTCCTTTGCCTTGCCGAATTTTCTTTGCCAATGGGTAGTCAGGCAAACCATCAATACGAAGCGGTTGTGTCAAAAAAGTGGTCTGCTTTGAGACCCGAATGCTCGGTGTCGGTCTGAACCATTGGATTAACATCCAACCAATAAAAACTGCCATTAGGCAAACAAAGAACCATCCCATGGGGCTTGCTATCCGCTGCTTAGTTGTGGTTTGGTTTGCCATTTAAATTGATCCGATGCGATACAGGGGTGTCGCTGACCCTGGCGAAGCCGACCCCTACACACCTTTCATACATCACTGAATAAAAAAGAAATCGCAAAGATAAAAGCGAAACTTGGAATAGATTGGGTTCTTGATTCCTCGAACGCCAATTGCAGCGTTGATGTGATTCGGCAACCAGTAGTCGTTCTTCGTAAGAAACTTTTATTTTCTATCCAAAACCGGTTTTATCCCGGCGCACCTCTTCCACTTTTCTTTCGCAAAGTGGACTCGTTGGCGCGACCACTACCTTTCCTATTGGTCGATGCTCTTTTCCAATTCTTGCATATTGAATGATCGTTGGCCGCCCGTCCAAAAGACAACTGTTTTGGGTATTGCTCCGATCCAGCGACCACCGACGATTCTGCAATGCCGACCGAGAGTGATTGGGTCAGTTGGATCGGAGCACACCATGTGACAACCAAAAAAGGTCACGTCGTTGGCGTGCGGCATATCCAAAAGAACCTTACACTTCTCCGAGCTCCCGCCGTAGAATGAATTGTAGGAAAAGTTTGGCTCTTCGCCAATTGTTTGCCAGCCGACGTCGCAGCCTCGGGCGCAACAATTAATTAAGGTATTCGCGTTAAACCAACTCCTCGCTACTTTGGCGGTCGAATCGAACTGCCAGCCGACTTTGCATTCCATTGCGATACAATTTTGGAACGTTGAATACGTCACTTGCGTGTTCTTTGACTCTTCGCGGCCTGCAAACAGAAAACCAACATCGCATTTCGAACAGTTGACGTCTCGCAGACTTGACCCTTGGCCGCGTACCATCTGCACACCAATTTCCGAACCCTCAGCCGTGATTCCTTCGAGCCGTACATGCTGCCCGCCAATCAGAATCGGCTTTTTCAAAATCACATTGTACGCACTCACGAACACGTTGTCTTTTTCGATCGCCAATTGTTCGTCGTAAGTCCCTGGAGCGATTGTTATTGATCCGCCCTGAGCGACTTTTTCGCTGAGCGTTTGAGCGCTCGCAATTGCGGACGACAGTGCCAGCAGACTAACTGAAACGATCGGTATTAGAAAAGATTTCATTTTTGTTGCTCGGCTAGCTAGTTATTTTCTGGATGACTTAAATTAGAGTAAGCATCCTGTCTTACAGTGAAGTTTTTTGCCGAAAACACTGGCCTCAAGTGTACGCGGGTGCTGGCAACGGCGCGGGTGTAGCCACAACAGAGGTATATTCAGGCGAGCTGTCGAGCCCTGATTTCACCTTTCTCGTGCGTCGACCCTGGTCTATTCAGCCGGCAGACAACACAATGGGTTGCCTTTTGGCAAGCAACCCACTGGCGCGACGGAGTCGCAGAACCTCAGCCTATATAGAAACTCGAAGCGTGAGCGGGCAACACGAATCATGAAGAAACACGAATGGCGTGAAAACACAGAAGAGGGCGAGACTCGCCTCGTCACCGCGACGCGACACGCGGGTAAGTGGAACCTCCGGTCCCGACTCAGAACGGAAACGGAATGGACCGAGTTTCCTGTCATTCCGCTTGATGATCTCGAAACGCTGCACGAACTCCTCTTGAATAAATACCAGCGTAGACGCGCGTCTCACGACCATGTTTTGGAAATCGATGCCCTGATCGAAGCTGCGAAACATCGAGTCGATCGTTGAGTGGAATCGGCTTCCAGCCTGTCGCATTGAAAATGACAGGTTGGAAGCCTATCCCACTTTAAAAATCGGTTAGTCTCCGTCCTCTCTTGTAATCAACGAGCAGATGATTTTGACTTAGTAAATTGGATGAGCAGTTCGGCTGTGGTGAGCTTGAGTGATTCCATTTTCAGCGCAGAAATGTTGTACGCGTTTGTGCCAGCGTCGGCTTCGTCGGTTTTCTTGACCTGAGCGGTAAGGTCGGTGTATTGGAAGACGAATCGCTGCATTTGGTTCTGCGACCAACCGCTTCGCTCCTTAAGTAGGTTGAGGTATTCGATCAACTGCTGTGCTTCGCGATACGCTTTGAGACGCAGCGAATGGCGAATCACCGGTGCATCTGTGTGATCGCGATCGAAGATAAAGATCCCCAATTGATCGGCTGCTTTGAACGCACTGCCTGACTTGTCGACTGTTTGCCACGGGACAATTCCTGTGGCCCCGTCTTTCCAAGCGTCTAAGGCCCAGGCTTGAATATTGCGATTGGATGCGTTGACATGGTTTGATGTACCATAAACCCATGCCTTCAGACCCTCTTGCTGCATTCGATCGGTCACCAGTCGCCGATACTGCTTAAATGCAGATGAGGAAACGACCCACAAGTCGTCACGTTGATTCAATTGTCCTCGGCAGTACTCCGGACGTGAAATATCGACGCGAAAATCGATTTTTACCTCAGGCGAGATTGCTCGACCACGATCGGTCAGTTCACCGTAGAACTGCAGCGCGTGATAGTCCCAGTAGCTCGATGGTTCATCAAGAATCCAAGGAGCTTTTGTCAATTCGCCGAGCGAACCTTTATTATTGAAATAGACTTGAAATCCGGTCTGAGTCCAGCCATTTTTCATGGCGACCGAGACGAAGTCTTGCAAGATGTTGACGTAGGTTCGTGCGTACTCTGGCTTGCCGTTGTACGCCTGGTATGCATCTAAATTGCCGTTAAAGTAAGCACGACAATTCAGGGGCCAACTTTCGTGAAACGTTAGATAGAAGCCTGGCGCAGGGATGGGGCCGCGGTGTCCATCGCGAAAGAGCGACCCATCAAGGTAAGGACCAAATGCTTCGGCAAAGTCATCCCAAAAAGCGTTGGTTGCGTTTGGCTCAATGTTGTCGTAGCGTTTGTTATCCATTCGTCTGCCGGATCGAAGCCGCATGTCAAGATTGCTTTTTCGCGTCCCTGGGGCCGCAGTGTTGTGGGAATAGTGAAGAATGTTCGCGTGGACACGATGATCGTAGGCAATTTGCTGCAAGGCGTAATATTCGTTTACATGATCCGGTAGCCCATAGCTGTTCATTTCGCAGAAAAATGTTGCTTGCCGTGGCAATGAAAAAGGGAGTACCTCAATTTCCAAAGGGATGACGCGGCCATCGGAAATCGAGATCGCCCCTGTGCGCAATCCTGCCGGCGAATCAAACGGAATGAAAACATCTGCAATGACGACCTGATCGCTTTCGGGCTTAAGCGATAGTTTCGGCGGTAAAGGCAGCAACGGGTCTGGAATCATACGCCCGTTCATCGAAACGTAGACGGCTTGAAGGAGATCAATCCGCGTCTCAGGGCCATCGAGCGAGACTTCCAGTGAAACGTCATCTTGGCCGCGCAAGAGCAACTGAAAACCGACGACTTCACCAGCCGCAGCCGCAAGATGCACTCGCTGTCCATCGTAAATGGTGTTATGGGTTAGGTAGTCGATAGGCAAGTCACCGACAGATTTACCAGCGTTATCGTATTTGTCCACGACAGGAATGCAGCCGACATTTGCGATCGGTTGCTTTGAACTCGCTGTGATGTGTACTTGTGGTTGTTGGATTGGAGTCGATTTAAAAATGACAGCCTGAATGACGGCAGGCTCCGAACGTTGCCCCGTACGACTTAGCGTGACGACACGGATTTCATGATGCTCATCGGAATGAACGTCAGCCTGCAGATCTCGCAGTGGGATCATTTGCATGGAACCATGCTGCACTAGCGGGATATTATGGCGACCAAGTAGCAAACCGTTGATCGATACTTCGTAAGCAAAGCCTTGCACCGGAGCCTTCAGCATTAGGTGCGATGTGTCGCCGTCTGAAGTTGACACCTTTAGTTGTGAAGGTGGCATCGGCGTGGGGTCCGCTTCGTCATCCAGTTCAATCTGCAGATAGGGCTTCTTGCCGGACTGTTCCCGCGAATGAACGGTTGGGTTGCGACCATAGTCAGCATCGTGTTCATGAATTGCCAAGCCATGAGCAACGCCGATTGCCATCGCATGGACCATGTCGGGAGGCACGTTCCAATGGTAATTCCCATCACGAATCACAGAAGCGGATGGTTCGACAAGAGTAAAGCTATTGCCACCGATCATGGCTGGGAAACGAGCGCCTTGGTAGCCCCAACCGTCGATGCCATCGATCCCCGCCGTCAAGCCTGTGGAGCTGGATTCATTCCATGGTGTACCGATAGTTGAAATGGTGACGCCAGAGATCGACTGCTCGCCTTGTACGCAAACGAGCGTGGCCTTTTTGGTTCGCTTGCCGATTATGGCGGCTACGTCGAAAGCCATCGCGACAATATGCTGGTTGCCTTTGATGCGAATCCGGCCTTGCTGTCCCGCGTTCTCGCTCCATTCACCGTCAACCATGACGATTGAGTTGTCCATAGTAACATTCAATTGAACAACGTCTGTCGCACAAACTTTCGTGGCAAGCAGTAAAAGCAGAAAACCAACGGTAGGAAGTGAGCCGGTAAATCGTGGTCTCTTAGGCGTCCAAGTCCCGTTTTCGAGCAACCGTAGGACAAACGACGGGTAGCTGGTTCTTTTTAGGTTCTTCATGGGGCGCAGATTAAAAGAGTACTAAGGCATTGTTTAGCGGCGATGTCTCTCGATGTCTCCCAGCATACCTTAATTGTGTTTCGACCGAGCTAATGCCAGCAGGTCAGCTTTGCCGACATCATCCCGCCGGTTATAAATTTCGCTTAGGATCGCCTTGGCCACTGAATTTCCCAGGGCTCTGGTTTTTGACCGTAGTCGTGAAGAAGATGATACATGACCGTCGTAATTGATAAGCCATATGTATTCGTTCCGCCGCATCGCGGTAACTTCTGGCCTTGGTTTATTCAGCGATTTAGGTTGGTCGATTGGTACTTGAGGCGGCACGACGGAGTGGTCAGTCACGAGTGTCGTCATCTCGATCGGTTTGTCGCATCGCTTGCCGCTGGCGATTCAATTTTGCTGGCTCCGAATCATTGTCGGTACGCAGACCCGCTGATTCTTGGTTGGCCAGCACGCGAATCGAACACGCATGTGCACGTAATTGCGAGCTGGCACTTATTTGCCAAGTCGTGGCTTGATGCATTTGCGATTCAAAAAATGGGTGCCTTCAGTCTTTTTCGTGAAGGCGCGGATCGGCAATCGTTGGAAACCGCGATCGACATTCTTGCTCAAGCGAAGCGACCACTGATCATTTTTCCTGAGGGTACGACGAACCGAACCAACGATGTGTTGCAGCCACTACTGGACGGCGTTGCGTTCATTGCGAGAACCGCCGCCAAGCGACGGGCAAAGGAGAATGGTGGACGAGTCGTGGTGCACCCGATTGGCATCAAGTATTTGTTTAAGGGCGATATCGAACAGTGGGGCAATGCGTCGGCGACGGAGTTGGAGCTTCGGCTTGGTTGGAGGCCGCGAACGGAAGTGCCACTTCTCAATCGCATTGAGTCGCTTGCCGAGGCACTATTGGCAACGCGCGAGACGTTGTATTTGGGACGCGCACAGTCGGGCGGCCTAGCCGAGCGTCGCAATCGTTTGATTGAACATTTGCTGGCGACTGCGGAAAAGCATTTTCAGCTCGCCGAAGAGTCGGGGGCGAATCCGCTCGGGCGAGTCCGCCGCCTGCGGTCTGCCTTATCACCGCTACTTTTGTTAGCGAATGAAATTCGGGAAAAAGACCGGCTTTTGCATGCGTTAGACGGCATCGAGTTGGCGCAGGAACTTTACTCCTACCCAGACCGTTATTTGCTGACGTCGCCGGTCACGGATACACAAATTCTGGAAACTCTGGAACGGATGCAAGAAGGGTTTATTGGCAAACCGCGATTCCCGGCCCCATTGCATGCTGTGATTGAAATCGGTGAATCGATTGTAGTAAACGTCGATCGACCGCCGCGAGGTGGGGCCGATCCGCTTATGAAGTCGATCGAGTCACAGCTTTGCGAGATGCTTGGGCGACTGGCGTTGGAAGCGAAAATCATCGTCCCGTAGTTGAGTAAGTCAAAACGCGTGCTGCCGCTACTTTTTTGACAGGCGGCTTTGCTTCCAGTACATTTGCGGTTTTGACCGAATTCTCTTGGCTAATCGATTTCTATCAAGGTGATACCGTGTTGTTTGTGACGGGAAGCGATGCACCGCTTTATCACTATCCAATCACGACCGTATCGCTCATCGTTGTCAACACGCTGATCCATATCGGAACGTTGGCGTTCGCGCCCGAGGCGATCATTCCTTGGTGTTTGGCCTATGGTGACGGAATTCATCCGTTGCAGTGGATTTCCTGTAACTTCTTGCACGCTGGTTGGGGCCACTTGATTGGCAACATGCTATTCCTGTGGCCGTTTGGTCTGCTGGTGGAAGGGAAACTTGGCTGGTGGCGAATGCTGCTGCTGTGCTTGGCGATTTGTGTGCTTCATGCTTCTGTTCAGCAACTATTGATGCTCAGCTCTGGCTATGCAGACGAGGCCACGACGCTGACTGATCAGTTCAAAGGCAACGCAGAATGGGAGGCGATGTCAGCCGACGAACGGGAAGAGGTAATTGAAGGATTGCGGTAGGACATGCTTGAACACGGCTATGGTCGGTCATTGGGAGCGTCATGCTTGGTGTTCGGACTGCTTGCCGTGTGCGCTGTTTGGGCACCTGTGAACGAGTTCGATGTTATCAGCCGCTGGGGAGCTTTCGAGTGGCCGGTGCTGACGGTAGCGGCGGTATTTATCGCCAAGGAATTTCTCGGTTCGCTGCTTTCTGGTGGAGCCATTAGCACGCCGATGCTGCACTTGTTTGGTGCTGTTGCTGGATTTGTCTTGGGGCTTTCGATGTTGATCGTCGGCTTGGTGGACTGTGAAGGCTACGATTTAGTTTCACATGTCTCCGGAGAGAAGTTTGAGCCGTGGACCGTGATGGAACTGATGCCTGGCCACGCCGAACGTCAGGCGGCGGAAAAAAAGAAAAAAGAAGAACTTGCGGTGGCCCAAGCCGCTGCCGCAGCA
Organism: Planctomycetaceae bacterium; assembly: GCA_043775635.1. Taxonomy (GTDB): domain Bacteria; phylum Planctomycetota; class Planctomycetia; order Pirellulales; family Pirellulaceae; genus UBA6163. The sequence continues at coordinate 10,293 of JAYVSE010000004.1, forward strand.
GAAGCAGCGAGACCGAAATGGCAAGTTGCATCGCCTTCTGCAACAGCTTCTGGGGCAGAGGCAGCCGACTGGTTGGGGGTTGCGGCCGAAGCCCCTGAATTATCCGGGACTGGCCGAACACCGAGCCTAGCGGCTCAAGACGCGAAAAAGAAACCGCAGAGCCATCCTCCGCTGGGGACAAATTCTAGCGGTCCCGCTGCTTTTGATCCTCCGCCGGCCCCGCAATCCGGTTTAAATGGTGAATCCAGTTGGCTCGAATCGATGGACTTGCCGGAGGCCCAAAAACCGGAGGAGTTGATTGAAGCGGCGGTCACTTTGGGCGATTTCTCCGGCGCTCTGCGGCAGTTGTCGGCAATGATTCGCGCCGACCGCGGATTCAAGCCTGCTCCAATGGTTTTAAATCGTTTGGCCGAAGGCTTGATACAGAGCCAGCAAGCTGACTCGGCACTCAAGGTTTTGGCATTTGCAATCAGCCGATATCCCGCCAACGCCAACCGCTGGAAGCTGCGTGCGGCTCGGATTTTATTGACGGTTCGCAAGGATCCAGTCGCGTCGATGGCGATGCTGAAGTCGGTCAATCGGCAAGATTTGGATGACGTGGGGTGCAAAAATTTAGATGCAATGATCCGGGCGACGCAGGCGGCGAGCCAGCCAAAAGACTAAATGCATGCCGCTTTCCTGGACAGCCGCGCCCAGCCAGATCGCACTGGTTGTGATCGTTGCTCCACGCAGGAGAGCTGCGTGGCGGCGAGATGCGATATTTGTGGCTTTGCTTCAGCGATTGATTGAATCAATGTCGGGTAGTTCTATCGCTTGCAGATCGTCTTGGCTGGCACTTCGTACTGCCAACACGTAGATGGTGTTCTTCATAATCGTGAACACAGCGCGGTGTGAATTACCTCGACCAAGTCCCAGCAGCTTGTCCCAAAGAGGGTAGGGGAAATGGGGGCGGTTATGTTCACGAGAGTGTGTTCGCCTCGATATTGGCGAACGCTTCAAGGGTGATTAAAAGCGTTAGATTCATTCGCCATATTTTGCGTTAAAGTTCGCGCGAAGATTGGCAAACGCTTCTACCGCTGGCTGATGACGCCCTGCTTCAAGATCGGCAATACCGCGTTGGATGGATTCTGCATCGTCACGTTGCCGGAGTGCTTCCATCGCCTGCAGATGTGTCTCTTGATCCACAAGCACATAAACGTGGTTCGTGGTCGGATCGAGAACCGACAGCGGACGATTGCCTGAAGCGTGCAATGCTTGTGTTTGCTCGGATGTAAGCTTTGAAATCATCCTAATTTTCTATCATGCGAATTCCCCGTACGTAAAGCTATGAAAACCTAAGTATTGACCAAAAAAAAGTTCCCGAATTCCGGGCGACGCAGGCGGCGAGCCAGCCAAAAGGCTAAATTCCTATCGCTTTCCTCGACAGCCGCGATCAGCCAGATTCGTCGATGCGAGCCTGATTGGTCGAAAATTAAAAATTAAAAAACAAAAACTTAATCGACTCTCGACCACCACTTTGAACAGTATTCGGTGTAGGAAATACCTATGCTCCCTCAATCACAACCTGATACCGATCAACTTTTGGCAAGTTTTGCAGGCGGCGACGCGTCGGCTGAATCGGTGTTGTTGTCGCGGCATCGAACACGATTGAAGCGATTGGTGATGGTCCGTATGGATCGACGGCTTGCGAGTCGAGTCGATCCCTCGGATGTGGTTCAGGAGACGATGATCCAGGCATCACATCACCAAGTTACCTAACGATATCCCTCATGCATTTGTATGGCAGGACGAAGGTGCACAACTCGTCTTTGCTGGCTCGAATTTCGGAGCAAGCGTATGGAATCTCCAAACTCAAGAGTTGTTAGTACGCCGTTTCTCGCATTTAGCTCCAGTCGACACGGTCGCGGCAAGTAGCACTCGCTTTTTGATGGCGACCGGCAGCGTTGACCACACAATACAGATTTGGGGAGGCCGAAATGCAAAGCGATTCGGGGGGAGGCTGGATCATGCGGCCGAAGTCAATACCGTGGCATTCAACCCGATGAACGACCGGCTAGCGACGGCCGCAGGTTCCAATGTTCATATCTGGCGACAACCAACCGGGGACGCCAACTATGTTTTCAGCCTATCAGGAAAAAAATTGGTGCGGACTTTGGGTGCCAGCACCTCAATCGTCGATTTTGATTCGGGCGAAACTTTGCAATCGCTCGCGCGGGTTACTTGCTTCCAGCATTCGGCAGCGTTCAGCGATAACGAGCGAATGGTGGCGACCGGTGGCGAAGATCAACGCATTTTGCTTTGGGATCCTTCTACTGGCCATGCGATCGGCTTGCCAATGACAGTGACGGAGCGAATCGACCATGTTCAATTCACAAACAACGATACGCTGCTGCTTGTGGCAACCACCAACGGCATGATTTGGTTTTTCGATGTTGCCACACAGCAACTAACACGAACGCAATGCAAACTGCCCATCCCGTTTCGTCAGCGGCAACGGTCATTCGTCGAGCAGAAAACTGCGGAGCAGTGAAATTCGACAGCCAGGGGGTATTTTTTACCCCTGGCATTCAAAATCCATCGCTCTGCGGTTATCCGACAATCTCTTCATCAAACACATATCGCTCATCAAACACGACTTCGTGGAGCTGCAAGGTGCGAAAGTATTCTTGTTCAAAGGTTTGCTTTTGGTGATGTTCTCGTTGGTTTTGGATGTAGCGTGCTATCGCGTCACGATTGGATTGACTGACCGAGAAAACACCATAACCTTTCTGCCATTCAAACTTGCCGCTTATTTTCCGATGTTCATTGATCCAGCGCGACGAGTTCGCCTTCATTAAGCGAACTGTGTCGGCAATCGCAAATGATGGGTGGGAGCTCCGCTCGCCAATCATCGGAAATTAGTTTGAACCGATTTTTGGTGCTGTAGATAATGTGTAGCAGAATGGAACTGTGGGTTGACGGCATGGATGCCTTTCATGGTGTCAGGGGAAGCTGTCATGAACGGTCAGTGCGAACACCAAGGTTATACACTAGGAGCAATCCCATCGCTCCGCGATTCCCAAATCCGAAGCGACCAAATTCCAGGGGTTTGCACCCCTGGCTTTCGAATACCGCCGCTCTGCGGCTAAGGAAAATCGCAGAGCGATGACATTCGATAGCCTGGGGTGGAGCGAGCGTCAGCGAACGGAACCCCAGGTTCATCGACACCAATGCCCTTTCACCGCGATTCCTCAATCTGGTGACGGCAAAATGCTTGTCCAAAGCGTGATTGGAAGTGCATTTCTCGCCCGCCGGAAATTTGTCACGGGAAAATCGGCCCGAAGACTCTTTCAACCGAGCGGAAATCGGTTATTGTTTCCCTTGGGATTTGTGACCCGGTTCGTTTTTTGGGTCCCTTCAACGGTTTTCAGCGATCGGGAATAGACAAAAAAGAACAGCGTTGCGCGGTGCTTCTGCGGTGGTAGGTAGAAGACGTTAAGCATGACAAGCCCATCAGGTGCCGGGCCGTTCCGTCACCTTTGCGGGCATCCATCATCACATCATTGGGATTCACTAGGGAACCAAGTACATGACCAAGTCGAAGTTAGAATACATTTGGCTCGATGGCTATCAGCCGACCCAAACGCTCCGCAGTAAGACAAAGATTGAAGACGACTTTAGTGGCAACGTCGAAGATGCCAAGCTGTGGTCGTTCGATGGTTCAAGCACGCAGCAATCGTCAGGTGGAAAGTCTGACTTGTTACTTATGCCTGTATACTGCTGTCCAGACCCTGACCGCCTGGGCGGCAACGGTTGGTTGGTAATGTGCGAAGTGCTCAATGCCGACAAGACGCCTCATCGGACCAACGGTCGCGCCACGATCGATGACGACGATGAAGATTTTTGGTTCGGTTTCGAGCAAGAGTATTTCTTGTGGGACCCAGAAACTCAGAAGCCTCTCGGCTTTCCAAAGGAAGGTTTCCCAGCACCGCAAGGTCCGTATTATTGCAGCGTCGGTGCAGAGCGAGCGGTCGGTCGCGATCTGATCGAAGACCACCTTGAGTATTGCATTCAAGCCGGTCTCAATATCGAAGGCATCAACGGCGAAGTGGCGAAGGGCCAGTGGGAGTTCCAGATTTTCGCTAAGGGCGCAAAGCTCGCTGGTGACCAGATTTGGCTTGCTCGCTATCTGCTTGAGCGAACAGCCGAAAAGTACGGTTTGGCAATTAATTATCACTGCAAGCCGGTTAAGGGTGACTGGAACGGCAGCGGTATGCACGCCAACTTCAGTAACACAGTGCTTCGCACGTGTGGCAGCAAGGACGTCTACGACATCATTTGCAATGCCTTCCAGCCTCGCATTAAGCAGCATATCGACGTCTACGGTGCCGATAATCACCAGCGTTTAACTGGCCTGCACGAAACGCAGTCGATCGATAAGTTTAGCTATGGTGTGATGGACCGCGGCGCCTCGATCCGGATTCCGATCTTCACCGTTGAGCATGGCTGGAAGGGCTGGCTCGAAGATCGTCGTCCCGCCAGCAACGCTGACCCATACATGGTCGCTAGCGCTATCATTGCGACCGTCAGAACGGCTAATGTTAATCAACCGGCGTAATTGATTACAACATCGTAAGCCGCCTGGCGTAAGCCTGCGGGCCGATGCTTGGCGTAAGCCTGGACTGTTAATAAACTGGCATTGACACGCGATTTGATCGATAGGGTTTTGTTCCTCGCGACGTGCACTAATAGCCAAGTCATTCCGTCCACTGACGCGAGGTCAGTGGGGCGGAGGATTTTGGCAGCGGCTATCGGAAGCTAGCCTGTCAGTCATCGGTCCACCGACCAAGGTCGGTGGTGCCGACTTAGCACCGACCAAAGGTCGTTGGTTTTTGCTCACCACTGACCTTTCGTCAGTGGTAGCATGACTGAACGGCTAGCATGACAACGCCCAAACATGCGTCATTACCCATTTCAAATGCTCTCCATCGACCTCGCGCCGATGGTAGCACGACTCGTAAAGCTAGGTCAGAACAAAACTTGCGCAACCAAAACCCGTGTCAATACCGAATTTTTAACAACCCAGCGTAAGCCTGCGGGCCGACGGGATGGCCGCGTTCTTGATGATTGAACGCTGCGCATTGGGCATTCGGTGGCGTGGGGCATTCGGTCGTGGAGCGTCCGCGCTCAGCAATTCAGCCCGCACGCTGACGCGTTGCGGCTTACGAAAGGGTATCGATATGGAACAAGCCATCATCCTGTCGGGCACCGATCCCGATTTGCCATCGCGGCCTCCGGTCGGCTCCAAACGCTACACGAACATTCGCGAAATGGCTCAAGGCGGTAGCGCTATCTTGAGAAGCGGCTTTGACTCAGTCATTGGCCGAACCGTAGCGATCAAGTCTTTGCTTCCGGACGCGGTTTGCAATCGTGACGAACGTCGACGACTGCTCCGCGAAGCTCGAGTTACCGCTCAATTGCAGCACCCAGGAACGGTGCCCGTTTATGAAATTGGCGACGACGATTTTTGGGGGATTTACTTCACGATGAAGCGGATTTCCGGAGAAAATTTTTTTGAGGCGTTAAAACGGGTCGCGAGAAAAGACGAAGCAACAATGGCCGCGTTCCCGATATCGCGCCGCATTGAGATCGCAATCCAAACCTGCCAAGCGTTGGCATACGCTCACGCGCGCGGTGTGATTCATCGCGATGTAAAGCCCGAGAATATTTGGGTGGGAAACTTTGGTGAAGTTGTTTTGCTTGATTGGGGTGTTGCGAAGGTCTGGGGGCACCCAGACGATAACGAGCCAGTTCGCCAAAGCACGCTCGCCGTTGACCCCAAAACGGAAAACGAAAACCAGTTGCGCACCCTTACCAGCGGGGGGCAACGTCCTGGTACGCCGCTTTATATGTCGCCAGAACAAGTGGATGGCAAGCGCGGAATCGATGAGCGTAGCGATGTTTTCAGTGTCGGCGTCGTTTTGTACGAATCGCTGGCGTTGCGAGAGCCGTTTCGTGGTCAGGATATCGACGAGACTTTTAACAACATCAAGCATGCCCAAATCCCGACGCCCAGTGTGCGATCTCCTGAAGCAGCGTTGTCACCCGAAATCGATGCCATTGTGATGAAGGCGTTACAAAAGAAGCCGAGCGATCGATTCCAAACGATGCGCGACCTCATCGCGGCGCTCCGCGCCGTTGTATGATCAGGAAAGTGGCGACCAGAAAAACCTTTGACTGAGTAAGCGGTTCAAGTTTTATGTGCGGAATTACCGGTGCTGTTTGGGGCCCAAAGGCGTCGGGAATCGACCAGCAGACGCTTGAGCGGATGAGCGATGCGCTGCGCCATCGCGGACCCGATGACCGCCATACCTACTTCGCTCATCATCGCGACGGAGAAGGACGCGAAATCGGCGTGGGACTTGGGTTTCGGCGACTGAGCATCATCGATCTTGCCGGTGCTCGCCAGCCGATGACGAATGAGGACGGTTCGATCTGGCTCGTTTTCAATGGCGAGATCTATAACTTCCGTGACCTTCGGCGAAGACTTGAAGGTGCGGGGCATCAGTTCGCAACCCATGGCGATGGCGAGTCGATCCTCCATCTTTATGAAGACATTGGCACCGACTGCTTCCAGCATCTTAATGGCATGTTTGCCGTTGCCCTTTGGGATTCTAGGCGGTGTCGTTTGGTTCTGGGCCGCGATCGACTCGGCAAGAAGCCTTTGTATTACACGGTCCAAGGTGACCGATTGCTATTTGCAAGTGAGTTGAAATCGTTCGCGGAAGTGCCCGGCTGGAAGCCTGAAATTGATCCCGCAGCGATCGACGAATTCCTGACCTATCAATACATCCCACATCCGCGAACGATTTGGAAGGGTGTTCGCAAGCTGGAGCCAGGCCACTATGCAGTTTTTCAAAATGGTCAGTTGACAGTCAGTCGCTATTGGGATTTTGATCCGTCCAGGGAAAGCGAGTTAACTCAGCCGCAAGCGATCGCAAGCTTACGCGAACTACTGGATGATTCCATCGCGAAGCGATTACAAAGCGATGTGCCACTGGGAGCGTTCCTTTCTGGCGGAATCGACTCATCGCTAGTGGTTGCGATTGCCCAGCGGCAGCGTGACACACCGATCCGCACGTTTACAATCGGTTTCGCCGAAAAAGATTTTGACGAGTCGATCTACGCTGCCGAAGTAGCGAAGTTTGTTGGTACCGATCACACGCGGTTCGAAGTTGCACCCGATGGCGTGCAGATTATTGACAAGCTCGTTTGGCACTACGACGAACCGTTTGGCGATTCATCGGCGATTCCGACATGGTATCTGTCTGAGTTGACTCGAACTCAAGTCACGGTGGCGCTGTCGGGCGATGGCGGTGACGAGTTGTTTGCCGGTTACGATCGATATCGCGCGTTGTGGCTTAGCCGACTGATGCAACGCGCGCTTCCATTACACCGCATGCCAGGGATTTCGCTGATTCAAAGGTTGCCCGATTCCTCTCGCCAGCGGTCGATCGTGCGGCGGGGTAAGCGATTCTTGGAGGCTCTTGGTCAAGACATGGCAAGATGCTATCTCAACTGGTTGCAGATCTTTCCTGAGTCGCTGCGCGCTGAACTTTACAACCAAGATTTCGTGGAACGATTGCCCGGCGATGACCCATTCGAGTTTTTGAAACGAGCTTGGGTGAGATCTGGAAATCGCGATGTCGTGACCAAAGCGTCGCTTGCCGACTTGGAAACGTATTTGCCTTGCGATCTACTGAACAAGGTTGACATTGCGTCGATGGCGCATGGGCTGGAGGTGCGCCAGCCCCTGCTCGACTATCGCGTCGTTGAGTTAGCCGCGGCGTTACCGGTGAAGATGAAGTTTCGAGGCAAAAAAGGAAAGCTGATCTTGCGAGCAGCATTTGGCGACTTGGTTCCCCAAACGGTTTGGACTCGGCAGAAGATGGGCTTTGGTGTTCCCATCGCTGGCTGGTTTCGTGGGCCGTTGAAGGAGATGGTCCACGACCTGCTGCTCAGCGACTCGAGTAGAATCAATGAGTTCTTTCGCCAGGAGGTTGTCCATCGACTGGTCACGGATCATGAATCGATGAAGCAGAATCATGCCTATCGATTATGGAATCTGTTGGTTCTTGAAAAATGGATGCGTCGATGGCAATAGATCACTCAAGAGGAAAGCGAACGATGAAAGATGTGTTAGCGGTGATTCTCGCCGGTGGACGCGGAACGCGGCTGGAGCCGTTGACCCGCGACCGGGCCAAACCTGCAGTGCCATTCGGAGGTCTTTATCGGATTGCCGACTTCGTCTTAAGCAACTGTCTCAATAGCGGTCTCAGGCGGCTATTGGTGCTGACTCAGTACAAGGCACAGTCCCTCGATCGTCACATCAATGTTGGCTGGCGAGATTATTTTTGTCGTGAGCTTGGCGAATTCATTGACATTGTGCCACCGCAGCAGCGAATCGATGATAATTGGTATCAGGGAACGGCCGATGCGGTTTATCAAAACATATATGCGATCGAACGGGAACGCCCGCAGTATATTGTGATTTTGGCTGGCGACCATATCTACAAGATGAACTATCGTTCAATGATAGAATTTCATCAGGAGTCACATGCAGATTTGACTATCGGAGCGCTGCGAGTGAGTCGCGACGAGGCTCGGCAGTTCGGCGTGATGGCTGTTGATAGTGAAAGTCGCGTTGTTGAGTTTGCTGAGAAGCCGACTGATCCAAAACCGACTCCCGAGGATCCCGAGAGCTGTCTTGCTTCGATGGGGATATACATATTCTCAGCTCGCTACCTTTACGAATGTCTCTGCGAAGACGCATCGACATCAGGCAGTCGACACGATTTCGGTGCCGACATCATTCCGCATGCGATTAAGCACAGTCGCGTTTTCGCATTTCCATTTCTCGATGAAAATCGAAAACGAGAAGCGTATTGGCGCGACGTTGGTACGCTTGAAGCATACTTTGCCGCCAACATGGACTTGGTTGATGTCGACCCACTGCTAAACATGTACGACAGTGATTGGCCGATCCGGACACACCAACCAAATTTGCCCCCACCGAAGTTTGTCTTCGGCGGATCAGGCGTGACTGATCGACGCGGCGAGGCGATTGACTCCATCGTGTGTCAGGGTGCGATTCTCAGCGGTGGCTCGGCAAAACGATGTGTGATCGGTCCTGGCGTTCGCGTCAATAGCTATGCCGACATCAGCGAAACAATTTTGTTTGACAACGTTAACGTTGGACGCCACTGCAAGATTCGCCGCGCGATCGTTGACAAAGGCGTTAGTATCCCACCGGGGACAGAAATCGGTTATGATCGGGCGGCTGATCAACGACGCGGATGGACGGTCACTGACAGCGGAATTGTCGTGATCGCTCGCGGCGAACATATCGATTAGGATTCATCGGTGGTTACTGGCAATCTCCTGTTCTTGGTTCTTGGTGTCGTGCTGGCTTGCGTGCTGGTTGCGATTGGTGTTGCATTGGGTTATCTACAGGGTAGACGGACCCCAGTGCCGATGTCCGAGGAGATTGATCGACATGCGGTGCTTGCGATGCTTCATGACCTAGGTGCATGGACCACCGAATACTCCGGTAACGTCACTCAGTATCAATCTCGCCTTGGTGAATTGTCGGAGCTCGCAAAGCGAGCGTCGCTTGGTTCCGGCAAAGCAGATAGCGTCGTTGTCGGTTTACTCGGCGATATCATGCAAAGCAATAGCCAGCTACAAAAGCGGCTGGAGGCAGCCGAAAAGCAACTGGAAAAGCAAACTCATCAGATCGAATCCTATCTGACCGAAGCGAGAACGGATTCGTTGACGCGGTTGTCCAATCGGCGCGCCTTTGATGCCAAAATTGAAGAGCTGTTTAATGCATATCGCAAGGGTGGCAAGTCGTTTGTGCTGGCAATGATCGACATCGATCACTTCAAAAAAATCAACGACACCTGCGGTCACCCCGCCGGAGACGAGGTTCTGCGACAAGTTTCTAGTGTGCTACGACAATCCATCGAAAGTCCATACCTGATTGCGAGATATGGCGGCGAAGAATTTGCGATTTTGATGCCCGGCCCGCTACGAGTTGCCGCCGATCGAATCGATGAAATGCGACGCCGCTTGGCTTCAGTACCATTGCGAGTTGCGGAACGCTCGATACCGGTATCCATTAGCGCCGGCCTGACCGAACCACGCGACGAGGTCGTACCGGGCGCTACGATCCGTCGTGCCGATGAGTCACTCTATGCAGCAAAGAATATTGGACGAAATCGCGTTTACTACCATGATGGACGACAAGCCATGCTCGTCGGTGCACCCGAAGTCGCCAGCAGTGGTGCGTGAAGGTTTACTATTTCAAAATCTAGTGGGTTTCAAATCATGACTGCACACAGCCGCCGTGAAAATCTTTCGTTGTTAGCAAAAGGCATGGCATCGCTGGCTCTCGCAGTATCGCCATGTCGTCAGCGACTCCTGGCTCGCGAGCCGATTACCCGTACAGGACAGGCGAGGTTTCGACCGTCCCTGGCTGCTTACTCACTTCGCGAATATTTTTCGTATATGCGAGGCAAGCCGCAAAAGCCTAAGTCCGATGGCCAAGAGATCGACATGTTCGGCTTCATCGACTACTGCGTTTCGCTTGACTGCGACGCAGCGGAGCTGACAAGCTATTTCTTTGAACCCACCGCAGGCGATGGCTACTTACGAGAATTGAGGCAGCACGCATTCGTTAATGGAGTATCAATCAGCGGTACCGCTATCGGAAATGACTTTTCCGTTGACGATCCCCAGGCGTTGCAAAGTCAGATCAATCAAACAATCGCCTGGATTGAGAAGGCCGCAATCCTTGGGGCGCCCCATGTCCGTATCTTTGCCGGGACCGCGAAGCAGTTAGGAGAATCCAAAGAAAAGCTGAGCACGATCTGCGCTGCCGTGTCTCAGTGTGCGGTGGTAGCGGAGCAACACGGAATTTTTCTTGGCGTTGAGAATCACGGTGGCATTTCATCGGGTCAACTGCTGGAAGTCATGAGCAAGGTCGATAGCGATTGGGTTGGGATCAATCTCGATACCGGAAACTTTGTTTCGGACGATCCCTACACGGATATCGAGCTCTGCGCCCCGTACGCCGTGAATATTCAGTTCAAACCATCATTGCGAACCACCGAAGGCAAGCCGTATGACGCAGATTTTGAACGGATCGCAGCAATCTTGCGGGCGTCGAAGTACCGTGGATTCGTTGCGCTAGAATACGAAGAAGCGAATCCCTATCAATATATCCCTGAAGTTTACGCGAAAATGATCGCGGCTTTTGGATGACGTCCACGTTCACAAACCTGAAGAAGCGAGCATTGGCGACTGCTGATTTTTTCCCCTACGGCATGCTGCGCATCACTGCAGCGGCTCCAATCGTCGCCGTCGGTGACCCGGTCGCTTGCGCAAAGCATTGCATCACAGCGATCAGTCCGGAGCGGAACTCGCACGTTGTGTTGCTGCCTGAATTGGCGATTGGTGGTTACACGTGCAGCGATCTGTTCGGCCAGCGTTCGTTCCTGAGTGCCGTTGCCGATGGGATTGATCTACTGCGCAGTTCAACATTGGGAACCAAGCAGCTTGTCGTGGTGGGCGCGCCGCTGATCGTTAACGATGGATTAATGAATACAGCGGTGGTGCTGGGTAACGGCAAAATCATCGCTGCCGTGCCTAAGCAATATCTGCCGAACTATCGCGAGTTTTATGAGGCGAGGCATTTTCGACCCGGCGATGAGCATTCGCCAAAGTCGATTGAGATCGCTGGGGAGACCGTCCCTTTTGGCATCGATATCCTCCTGCACTGGGGCACCGCGCGGATTGGAATCGAGATTTGCGAAGATCTTTGGGTGCCAATTCCACCGAGTAGTCTGGCGGCTCTCGGTGGCGCAAATCTGCTGCTGAATTTGTCAGCCAGTAACGAAACGATCGGCAAGGCAGCTTGGCGGCGCGATCTTGTCGTCAGCCAATCGGGTCGCTGCATCGCGGCATACGCTTATGCTTCGGCGGGACCGACGGAGTCTTCAACCGATTTGGTGTTCGGTGGGCATTGCATGATCGCTGACAACGGCCGACTTGTGGCACAGTCGCGGCGCGTTGGCGACGGTACCAAAATCGAGTCGCTTACCGCGACTAGATCCGCGACCGCAGAGATCGACCTCGACCGCATCGAGCATGATCGACGTATCGCTGGCACTTGGCACGACGGCGTTACGCAATTTTTTCGTCCCTACCGAATGATCGACGTCGATATCACGCCTATGGAACAAATCGATGCACAACTAGTAATAACCATTGACGGCCGTCCCTTTGTTCCGCAAGATCCCGCGACGCTCAACGACCGATGCGCCGAAATATTGGCCATTCAATCGGCTGGCCTTGCGAAGCGGGTTTCTCGATTGCCCAAGAATGGCCCGCTCGTGATTGGTGTGTCAGGTGGCTTGGATAGTACGCTTGCGCTGCTGGTCGCAGTAAACACGTGCGATGCAAATCACTGGCCGCGAAATCGGATCCTGGGCATCACGATGCCTGGGTTCGGCACAACGGGACATACGCTGAAAAGCGCGCTGCAATTGATGTCGGCCCTTGGTATCACCAGCGAAACGATTGATATTCGACAATTGTCGCTTGATACCTTTCGTGCCCTGGGCCATCGGCCACTCGGAATTGGCATCGATGAATCTACCACGGTCGAGTCGCTGCAAAATCAATTGGTCAGGACACCGCATGGAGATGGGGACCTCGTGCTGGAAAATGTACAGGCACGCTTGCGAACGTTCATGCTAATGTCTCGTGGCTTCGTTCTTGGCACCGGGGACATGAGCGAACAGGCACTTGGCTGGTGTACCTATAACGCCGATCACATGTCGATGTACAACGTCAACACGTCGATCCCAAAAACACTTGTGCGGTTTTTGGTAAGGCATTCGGCTGCGACTCACTTCGATGCCGATTGTCGAGAGTTGTTGTTGCGAATCGCCGACACACCGATTTCGCCAGAACTGCTTCCGCCCGATGCCAGCGGCAACATTCGGCAGAGTACTGAAGATGCGGTCGGGCCGTATGAGTTGAATGATTTTTTCTTATACCACTTTATTCGTAACGGTTTCAATCGCGAAAAGATTCTCTATTTAGCAATGCGCGCGAAGTTCTCAGTCATGCATAACCGTGAAACGATCGAACGAACTCTGGACATGTTCGTTCGGCGTTTTTTTGCCAATCAGTTCAAGCGCAGTTGCGTGCCCGATGGACCCAAGGTTGGTTCGGTAAGCCTTTCTCCACGCGGGGATTGGCGGATGCCTAGCGATGCTGATTTCGGGGCTTTTTAGGAAGAGTTAAAGAGTAGATCCATTGTCCCAATGGCTTATCCGGCAATGAACGATTAGGACAATCGTTCCACTCTCGTTACAGGATGATTTCGACCTGCAATCCGACCACCAACGAATCGCGTTGGATCCCACTCGGACGAGCAATGTACTGCATGTCGGGTTGAACGGTCAGCCAGTCGTTGAGGCGTGCCTTGTAGAAAAGCTCGATGGCGTTCTCCGAAGTTTGGCCGGTGATTGGGAATAGCGCCGAACTGAACTCAACGACCGTGAAACCAATTCCCAAAGTGTCGATGTCTCGATTGGGCAGCGTGCCACGGTAGACCAAGCCGCCACCGTAAGTCACGTCAATTTGATTTCGATCTTGAGGGGCCAAAGCATATTGAAGAAATGTGCCAAGGCCCTGTGCCGCATCAACAGACTCGGATATCAGCACTCGGTCGAGGGTCGTGTAAAAACCATAATTGTTATCAAAATCTGAGCTTGTATTGACAGCCAGCGTATCGCTAGTGGTATACCAACTGCCAAATCGAACGATTGTTAGCGATGCGTCCGCAATATCTGCAAACGGTTGGTAATCTGCTTGACCGATGAAGAACAAGCCGCGATTGGTCGTCGTGGCCCACCACTGCCCAATGTCATGCCCATGGTCGTAGGCACCGCCGCCAAGTCTCAATTTTTCATTAACTTGATACAGCGACGAGACACCAACGGTTTGATATGGCCACGTTGGCATTGGGATATTGGCCAGGGTCAGGAATGACGAATTGACAAAATCACCGCCCAGGTCAGCGTACGCGAAGTCCGAATTGGCGTCTTGGCGGCCTATTTTCACGGACAAGGAGTCCTCGGCAAAGCGATGTTGATACCAATATTCGCCAAGCTGAGTTAAGTCTTGCCGTTTGGGACTTGTATCGAAATTGTTGTAGAACTGGGCATCTCCAACGAACTCTTGCGACAGCGTTCGCCCATGGCTTTGTTGGAAATAAACCATGAACTGGCCACCTTTCCACCAGTTGGCTGCTTCAGTGTCCAGAGTCAGCGTTAAATCAAGATTGCCACGGTAGCGAGTCGCCTCGTTGGTACTAATGCCGCCTCGGCTATTGTTGAATACCTGACTCGTATAGATGTACGCCGCCGAGATCGGCCCGAACTTATGCCATCGCGGTCCCAGGAGCGTCAGCGGCGTTGCTTCTTTTTCCATCGCCGCGTCGCCATCGGACTCGTCTGACGTATCTGACACATCGGTCTGATCCGTCCGATCTGACTGGTCAGTCTCATCTGCTAGGCCGGCACCATCCAATAGCTCGAACATGCTGTCGCAAGCAACTTCGCCCGAAGGTCTCGCATCTGCGTCCGATTCAATCAAGGAGAATTCCAGCTTGGGAATTTCGTTCTCCAAAGTTTGATCGAGATCAAAGACCGGTGCCGATTTAACGAAGTCTGCATCCGGTGAATTCTGCGCTAGTGAGATAGAGGCAAACAGCACAACCGTTAAAGCTGTGATATTGCTGCGGAAGATAACATTCATGCACAAGTCGCTGTGTGTTTCACGATGGCAATTTCACCATTCATCAATGCTATCGTCGCAACGTTGGCTCCACTCCAAGTCGTTTTGGTGGCGCACCTATTGTGGCGATTATGCCGCTTCTTCTGCATTCTCTCATTCCGACGAAAAACTTCACGATCGCCTCCCATGCATCGGGGCGTAACCTAAGTTTGGCGGTATTGGTTGTATTCGTAGCTTGCTGATCCTCAGCGGCAGCACACAAAATTGGGGTCCGAAGGCCCGACATGTCCTTAAGAAGCCAAATCGCATCGTTGCTACTGGTGCTTTCACTCGCGTTTGTAACGATGACTTATGCTGTCCAAGCATTGGTCGTCATGCCAGCGTTTGTTGAACTGGAGCGCCAGGACGCTGCACGCGACGTCAGCCGGTGTGTCGATGCTGTAGATCGCGACATCGACAACCTTTCAAACTTAGCCAGTGACTGGGGTGCTTGGGATGACACGTACCAATACGCGCAAGATCACAACGCAACGTTCGTTGAGTGCAATTTAATTGACGAGGCGTTTGGCAATTCGCATGTCAACTTGATTTGCATTCTGGACAAAGTGCAAAAAATCCTCTGGGGTGAAGCTCGCGACATCGAATCCCTGGAACTCATTGAAGTGCCAGCCTTGTTTATGACGCTGCAAGGCAACCAGTGTCCGCTGGCCGTGATGCAGAATGTCGACGGCGGAAGCAAGGGAGTTTTGCTCACCGAACGAGGACCGCTATTGCTCGCGTCTCGCGCCATCACGACCAGCAAGCGAGAAGGTCCTCCCATGGGCACCGTCATCATGGGGCGGTTTCTTAGCGAAGCTGAGATTGAGAGCTTAGCGGATCGCACGCACGTAAAACTCGACGTTTGGGCTTGTAGCGATACTGACATTCCGGCTTCTGCGCAGGCCAATCTCGAAGCGTGCGTACGGACTGGCGAGAAACAGATCGAAGTTTACGACTCGAAACTATTGCACGCTTATACCGTGATGAACGATGTGTATGGCAAGCCGGCCGTGCTGGTCCGGGTTCATATCCCGCGAAAGGTTACGATCCAGGGAAGCCTAGCTGCCTACGTAGCGACTGGTTGCAGCATTGCCGGTGGCATTCTCACATTGCTTGTGATGTGGATCGTGTTGCAATGGCGAATTGTCGGACCGCTGAGAACGATGGCCGTCCATGCCGTTCAGGTTGGCAGCCGAGACGACCTCAAAGCTCGACTCCAGTTCGACCGTTCCGATGAAATTGGCACGCTGTCGATTGAATTTGACCGCATGGTAGAAAGCCTTGCACAGTCGCGAAAGAAAGTCCTTGATACCGCACATCGCGCTGGCATGGCTGAGATCGCATCCGAAGTATTACACAACGTTGGCAATGCCGTAAATTCGGCAAACTGCTCGGTCGAAGTTTTGGACGAGCGTTTGAGCCGATCGAAAGTCGTTGGACTTGAGCGAGCCGCTACGATGCTCCGTGATCAAGCTCCCCATGCCGCCGAGTTTTTCGGCCAAGATCCTCGTGGCCTGAAACTGATCGATTACTTGATCAGTATCAACGAAGCGTTGCAGAATGAGCGTATCGACAACAAATCCGAGGTCTTGAGGTTGCGTGAGACGGTTCGGCATATTCGCGATGCGATCTCCACTCAACAGACTTTTGCGGGACGCTCTGACTTTCGACAAGACGTCGAATTGCAGTCGCTGATCGATGAAATTCTTCAAATGAATCATGAACTCATTCGATCGAGCGAGGCACAAGTCGTCGTCGACCTGCCGGCGTTACCTGAATTGCAACTGAACAAGAGCAAGATGACGCAGGTATTGGTCAATCTTATCCGCAACGCAATTCAGTCGATGCAAGGTCAACCATCGGATTGTCGTCGGCTCACGATCTCGGCCCGATGTGCCGAAGACGACGGAATTGTGCTTGAGATCTGTGATACAGGCATGGGGTTCACTCCCGATGTAGAAGCGAAATTGTTCACGCACGGTTTCACGACCAAACCAGAAGGAAACGGCTTCGGTCTGCACTACTGCGCCAACGCGATCCGCGAGTCAGGCGGACACGTCACGGCGCAAAGTGAAGGTGCAGGCCAAGGTGCAACATTCCGTATACAGATTCCTCGCGTCATGCCAGCAACGACCACCATAACTTCGTAAGTCAATTCGGAAATAAATATGTTGAAAACAACGTCGTTCCACCGCATCCTGATCGTCGATGATAATCCAGCGATCCATGAAGATATCAAGAAAGTATTGCAGTCACCGGTAGACGATGAACTAGCTGCGGTCGAGGCCGAACTATTTGGTGATTCTTTGGCACCGACGATCGCTGCCGGGCCCGATATTCGTTTTGAATTCCAGTCGGCGATGCAAGGCCAGCAAGCGTTGGCATTGATCGAAGAGTCTATCCGAAATGGCCAGCGATTCAGCATGGCGTTCGTTGACGTTCGCATGCCTCCGGGCTGGAATGGCATTGAAACAATCAAGCGGTTGTGGCAAGTCGATCCCGATTTGGAAGTCGTGATTTGCACTGCATATTCTGACTATTCGTGGCAAGAGATCGTCGCGGAATTGGGATACAACGACCGCTTCCTGATTCTCAAGAAGCCGTTCGAATCCGTTGAGGTCCGTCAATTAGCGATGACGTTGACCGCTAAGGCTACGTTGCGTTTGGCGCAAACGAATCAACTTGCGATGCTGGAGCAGGCCGTTGAAGAACGTTCAGCCGACTTACGAGCCGCAAAAGATGCTGCGGAGCAAGGCAGCCGCGCCAAGAGCGAATTTCTTGCCAACATGAGTCATGAGATTCGTACTCCGCTCAATGGCATCGTTGGTATGTTGGAACTACTGGGAACGACGCAGCTAGACGATACACAGAGTCGCTATGTACGCTGCGCCGAAACTTCAGTCGATTGTCTGCTCAGCTTGATCAACGACATCCTTGACTTCTCAAAGATCGAAGCTGGGAAGATTGAGCTTGATCCGACCGTATTCAGTCTGCAAACGCTGCTTGACGATATCGCGGAGATGATGGCAACCAAGGCCCACGCGAAGGGCCTTGAGATTTGTTGTGACCTGCCTGAAGATCTGCCTGCGATGGTGAGTGGCGATGTCGGTCGCCTGCGGCAAGTGGTCCTCAATCTGGTCAGCAATGCGGTGAAGTTCACGGAGAAAGGCCAAGTTGTATTGCATGCCCGCACGATTGAATCGAACGAAGAGGGAATGATGATTCGGTTCGAAGTGCGGGATACTGGTATTGGCATCCCCGCAGACCGTCGCAATCGACTTTTCAAACTGTTCTCACAAGTCGATGCGTCGACGACTCGTCGCTTTGGCGGCACTGGCTTGGGGTTGGCCCTTTGCAAACGATTGGTTGAACTGTTTGGTGGCGACATTGGCGTCGACAGCAGCGAGGCGGGATCGACATTCTGGTTCACCGCTCGCTTGAAGGTGGCTGAAGGGCGGGTTGATACCGGTATCGTACCGAACAACTTGCAGCAGCTTCGTGTTCTAGTTGTCGATGACAACGCAACCAACCTTGAGATCACCAGCACGCACATTCGGCGGTGGGGACTTGATTGCGAAGTATCTGATTATGCTCCATCGGCGCTGTTGGAGCTAAAGTCTGCGTATCGCGAGGGACGTCCTTATGGACTCGCCATTCTCGATATGCAAATGCCCGATATGGATGGTCGAGAGCTGATCAATCTGATTCGCGACACGCCCGAGCTTGTGAATTTGCCGTTAATCATGCTGACATCGATCGGTGAAGACATTGTGCGCGAGCAATTAGATGCCTGGAGGTTGTCCGCATATCTGAACAAGCCGATCCGCCAGTCGCGATTATTCGACGCAGTCATCGACGCAAGTTGTCATCATGAACCGGTTACGTCCCTACTTCAACTAAATCCAAGCGTCGAGCCAAGCGTGCAACCGACGGGAAATGAGGCTAGCTCCGATCACCAAATTCTAGTCGCTGAAGACAATGAAATTAATCAAGTTGTTATCCGTGAACTGCTAACCCGGCTCGGTTACGTCTGCACTTTGGCGAATAATGGTCGAGAAGCGGTTGAGCATGCGTCAACAAGAGCCTTTGATTTGGTGCTAATGGATTGCCAAATGCCTGTGCTCGATGGCTTTGGTGCTGCCGGTAAGATTCGTGACTTTGAAACGAGTCAAGGCGGTTGGGCGCGTCGAGGAGGGCGGCTGCCTGTCGTTGCGTTGACTGCAAACGCAATCGCCGGGGATCGCGAGATTTGTTTGGCCGCAGGGATGAATGATTATCTCACCAAACCGATCGATCGTAAAGTCTTAGCCCGCATTTTGGATCGCTGGTTACCTCGAACTGTGCCGACCGTTGAAGGTTCGTCGAATCCGGTCGAAGTCACAGCAACCGCGAACGTTGAACCGCCTTGCAAAGCCGTCGAGAGTGAGCCCTGTTTTGATCAAGCCGAGCTACTGGACCGATGTTTCGGCGACAGTGAGCTGGTAGTAGAACTGCTGAAAATGTTTGCTAACCGCGCTACAGACAACCTTAGCGCGATCGACGATGCGGTCGCAAAAAAGGACCGCGCCAGCCTAGTCAAGCTATCTCACGCCATCAAAGGTGTTTCAGGAAATTTGGCTGCCCCGACATTGCTCAAGGTAAGCACGAAAGTAGATCGAGAGTATCGCGACGAGGATTGTGACCTAGAGTTGTTGCTCCGCGACGTCAACGTGATGCGGAACGAGGTGGAGCGTTGTTTAGCGGCGGTTCCGTCCGTGCATCGATCGATCGTCGGTATTAACACCTAGAAGCACAATCATGAATAGTATCATTACGAACAGCGTTTCGGAGCCCGCCACGGCACAGACTTTCGCTCGCACCGTTCCATCAGCAATCACCGTTGCAACAGCAGTCCAAAGCAATAGCGTCGTCGCTACGCCGGCAACACTTAGAGGTGGCACGGGAAGCATTGACCTTGAGAAGGCGAGGTTGTTAATCATTGACGATGAGCCGATCAATGTTCGCATTATCGAAAAAGCCTTAAGACAAGCGGGATATCGGCAGGTCATTGCTCACACGGACTCGGATACGGCGTTAGAGATGATTGCTGCGCAGCGTCCGGATGTTGTGCTCTGCGACGTCAACATGCCCGTTTCGGGTATGGAGATACTTCGTCGCGTCGTTTCGGATCCTGTTCTCGTTCATATTTCCATGATCATGGTGACCGCTTCGGATGATGAATCACTGCGAGCGGAAGCGCTCGAACTCGGTGCAACTGACTTGTTATCAAAGCCGCTTCGTAGCACTGAACTGTTACCGCGAGTAAGAAATGCACTGCTTGTAAAATCTCATGTTGCTCACTTGCAGAGCTATAGTCATGAGCTTGAGCGACAGGTACGTCAGCGAACTGCGGAAGTAATGGCTTCGCGGACCGAGTTGATTCACTGCTTGGCACGCTTGGCGGAGTATCGTGACAACGAAACTGGTCGACACGTGATCCGAGTCGGCAGGTACTCAGGACTTTTGGCGCGTGAACTTGGACTTGATGACGATACGATCGAATTGATCGAACATGCGGCACCATTGCATGATATCGGCAAAATTGGAATCCCCGACGCGATCTTACTGAAAGACGGCAAGCTGACACCGGAGGAATTTGTCATCATGCAGCGGCATGTTGCACTCGGTAAAGGCGCATTTGAGCCGATGTCAGCTCACGAGATGAAAGCGTTCCGCTCGCACACAATCTTGGGAGAGATGATGGTTAATGTCAGTTCGTCTCCGCTGCTTACCATGGCTGCTCAAATCGCATTAACACATCATGAACGCTGGGATGGTGAAGGCTACCCGATCGGTCTTTCCGGCGAAGATATTCCGCTCAGTGGCCGAATCGTTGCAGTCGCCGACGTCTTTGATGCGCTCAGTAACAAGCGTCCCTACAAGCCGGCGTTTCCAGTCGAGAAGTGTTTTGCGATCCTGGACGAAGAGAGCGGTGCTCACTTTGATCCCCAAGTAGTCAAAGCTTTCAAGGCAATCCGCGAGGAGATCCTAACGGTGCGAATCGCTTTAGCGGATATCGACTAAATATCTTCGGTTTGCGAGATTGCGCAGACTTGCGGTTCTAGGGTGGGAAATGCCGGCAGCTTAGTTCACGAAATTACATGACACTTACGATGATCAAAACATCTCATTCACTCGCGATGAACGCGACCGCGGGCATTGCACCGGCGGTAGGTAGTGATTTGAATTTGCATCTTACGGGTCTGACCCAAGGTCTCGACAACCTCCGTATAAAGCTGACCGGCCAGAACAGTGCATATTTAGGCGTTAACTGCGATTCAACAAGCGACGAAGTTGCAGTTTGTTCGAACCTGCTCAACGAAATCAGTACAAATGCAGAGCATTTGCGTCAGCGATTGATACAAGCCGATTCGCTCAATCATGAGCTTCGACTGCAATTGCAGGCAAGGTCGAGTGAATCGCAAACAGATGCATTGACGGGGCTTGCCAACCGACGTTCGTTCGATCACGAATTTGGCGCGAGGTGCCTCGCCGCTCAACAAAGTCGTTGCCCAGTGATTATGGTTCTATTTGATATCGATCACTTCAAGGCTGTTAACGATACACGCGGACACCATGTTGGTGACGCCGTGCTACGTGGCCTAGCGGGAGTGCTGCGAGACCATCGTCCACCAGGGGCGCTAATGGCTCGCTATGGTGGCGAAGAATTTGCAATGGTTCTTTCGGGCGTATACCTCGACAACGCGATTGAACTTGTTGAACAGCTACGTGCACAGGTGGCGCATACTCAATTCATCCATGAAGGTCAGAAGATTGCAATCACGATCAGTTGTGGCATTGCCCAGCTTTGTAGTGAGGACCATCGCGAGGAACTGATTCAGCGGGCTGACACGGCTTTGTATGCATCGAAGCAAGCCGGCCGAAACCGTACGTCATGGCACGACGGTAACGATCTGCATCTGGCAGCATTCGACGACCGATTCGCGAAAAAAAGTGCTGAGGCCGAAGGTCCTGAGTTGAACTGCCCGATCATCGACCTGAGTGCTCGACAAGATCGAGTCGCGTCGGTCGAGTCTGACATGGGTGCACCAAGTGCTTCGGTACTGACACCACGCTCGACACGAGCAAACTGGTGCGACGGTGCGATGCTATTTTGGAGCATTCGCCAACGACTAGCCGAATGGAAGCGAGGTGGTGAACCGTTTTGTGTGCTCGCAATCGACGTCGATGGCAGTTCACAGATGGCACAGTCCTACGGAATCGTCGCGCTGCATTTCATGATGCGAGCCCAAATGTTGCACTTGGACGCAGCGCTTCGCGATATGGATATTGTCGCTCGTGTCTGCCAATCAAGAATTGTCGTCGTGCTCCCGCGAACAACCTTTAGTTCGCTCGTGCCAATTCTTCAGCGGCTTCGGGCGACGATGGATCGCTTTGCTTACCCGACCGTTTCGGAGTTACTTGAATACTCAATCTCGATTGGCATCACCGAAGCGACCAAGCAAGACGACGCGCAGCAACTTGTTCAGCGCGTGGAAGAGACGCTAAGCGTCGCTCAAAAACACGGCAAAGGCCAATTCTTTGCTCAGGACCTTGAGCGAAGCTGGGCAATAGAAATCTAAAGTAGTTAATATTATCTCTTTGGCATTTCGTGGTCGAATCGGATCTGCCGACATTGTGATTGGTGGGGTTGTCGCGATTGTGCCGCCGATCGCTCGAAAAACTGGGTGGTTCGATTGCGGGAGTAGTACCGCGCAGCGATCTGCGGAGAGGCAATACGTGTCAGCCAACCTTCTGCACAAAAGCAGGCGATCAAGGCCAAGACAAGGCTAAGCGTCAATTCCTTACGCGATAATTTCATTTGACCGAACCGAAAAGTAGATGTTTGCGTCTCACTGCTTACCTTGATTGGTGAAGCTTATTCTGTCAAGTTTTGACTATGGACTGACTTTAATACGGTCGCTGGCGTCACTCGGATCAATACGAATCCATCATCGAGGCGAAGTGTTTGATCCAGGTTTGGATCGATGATTATCGATTGCAACATGTCGCCCACCATGCCTGGACCTGAACGGGAGCGGCAAAAAGCAAGTGCGGCTTTCCTGTGAAATCAAAGTGACAAGGCTCGCCCATTGTATTTTTCCTAATATGGCAACTTGCTCTTTGTAATGTCCAAGGCGGATGAAGAATTTCGCCAAGATAAAGCGTGCCTCGCCGATCGGCGCTGTACAGACAATAACGAGCCGTCAGCCAATATTCGAGTGACCCTGGTTCGGCACGAAATGTTGGGCCTTCGGGACAATAGGTGACGTCGAGTGACGCAGGAGGTTCACCACGATGAGTTCGATCCGACCGATAGTTGATTCCGCCGCCGATCTCACCTGTTGACATCGACATTTTGGCATCCATGTACGGCAGGTTAAATGTGCTTCGGGCAACGCGCACGGCGACTGGGTTGGCAGCATCGAGAGACCAAAACCAAACACCTGGTTTTCCATCCCTCACAACATAAGTTCGGACGTTGACTTCCAGGAAGCGACTGAGCCAGGGAACGCGTGGAAAACCCCTGGGCGCGACATCGGACATTTGAAATGGAACCACGCCAACCCACGCTTGTCCGTTGAACGTGTCCACTTCTAAACCGACGGGCAATTGCTCGGCTATCAATTGGACATCAATCGGCCAGTGTGCAAACAGCAGCTCTGACCAAGTCATTCGCATGACCCAAGGAGACGTTGGCAATGGCCATGCTCGATCATTCTCAATTCGATCAATCACAATAGCGGGCTGGTACTCTCGTAGAGGTTTCTTAGAGCAAGTTCCAGCTCTGGATATTCAAATTCGAACCCCGGTTCGGCAAGACGCTCGGATATAACATACCGACCATAGAGTGGTGATCAGGCGTTTTAATGCAATTAACCGTTCGGCAACTAAATTCACCACTGCATCTGCTCCGTCGATGATTTTGGTCCAAGCTCCGATCGTCCTCGCATCCCAAACGTGGTGCGACCAATCGCCGGAAACACTTGGCACCGACCTCAGTTTGCTCAAGCCTCGTTACGTACCGGCTTTCTTGAAGCCAGCAGCAATGAGGTCCTTGTAGCCAGGTTTCAGCGGCCTTACTCGATAGCCTGCCTTTATCAAAATGTCAGCGGCAGCGCAGGAACGAACGCCGGCAGCACAATGGGTGTAGATAATTCGCTTTTTCGGTAGTCGCTTTGCCAATGCCTCTTGGTCGATCCCTTTGCGGAGTTCGCTGAGTGGTAGGAATATCGCTGCATCGACATGGCCAGCATCCCACTCAGGCTTTTCTCGGACATCAACCACAACGGCTTTTTCGTCAGAAACTGCTTTCTTAACTGTCTCGAGCGTGTCCTTCGTCGGTTCTGCGGCGACCGAATAAACGCTGGTAAGGACTAGGAAAATCGTGGTGAGATACCACATTGTGGGTGGATTGCACATTTGCTTTGTTACCGGGACAAGAATTCTAGTTTTCGGGATCGATCCCAAACAAATTGGGAGTGGGAGTGGTACTTTACTACTAGATTGAATCAGCAGCGCAACTGTGTCGCAAGGGACCGTCACGAACGTATCCCCGAAGCCGAAGCTTTAATTCGGCAGCTTCCCACCAGCGTATGGGAAAAGCGATTGAAGTCCGGCGATGCACAAATCGCTGACGAGGCAATCGAGGCGTCTAGGCAAGTGTTCGAAGCGTTCATCGCGAACGTCATCAAAGCGACCAAAACCGCGAATGCCAAATCGATTTACACCGCTGTCAGTAGGAACTACTCAACCTCGCTCAATCAACGTCACAAGCGGAAAATTCAGGATAGTCGCGCTCATTTCACTTCTGAACTCGATTTAAAAACGCCTCGTTCGATCCTTTTTACCGATTTACCAAGCTTTTCAAACGTAGCTTTTAGATTGAACTCAAGAGCGTTTGACGCAGGACCTAAACCATGCTGCAGCACCAAACTTCTTGAGCCTTATCAGACATTCAGTCGCCCGTTTGGTCTTGAAGCTGAGGTTTGCTGCGAAGCTGCTTCAGTAGTACTTGCGATGGCCGTTGAATGCGCTCGCCCTGCTCATTTATTCAACCGAGTCGAACCCATGTTGAAACTACTTGACCGTCGAATGTTGGTTTTTACACTAAGCCGCATCGCCATCATTATGACATGCATTGCATCAGTGACGAACGTTGCGACCGGTGACGAAGCCGAGAACGATATCTACCGTATCGAGGAAGACTGGGAAATGAAATTGAACGAACCTTCATCGCTTCAGAATTCACCTCAGGTCACTTTTTTCATGAAACCAGATTCGCAAAACGATTCGGCTTACTTTGAGCTACAA
The DNA here is from genome assembly GCA_043775635.1 of Planctomycetaceae bacterium. Classification (GTDB taxonomy): domain Bacteria; phylum Planctomycetota; class Planctomycetia; order Pirellulales; family Pirellulaceae; genus UBA6163. The sequence continues at coordinate 35,535 of JAYVSE010000004.1, forward strand.
ATGAATCATGCAATTGAGAATGACTATTCTTCCGGTGGCTTTCATGTCGCTGCGGTGCTGAACGAAGAGTATTACGACGAGGCCAGAAGCGGCACGCGTCAAGGATTAAGTGTCGACACCGATACCATCACTTGGACGAATATGATCGCATTACTCAATCAAAAATTATTCTTTGCAATTAAGAACGGACATTGCAGCGATTGGGGCGCGTTTGGCGGACCCGAATACCTGGTTCAAATGCCAGCGGGCGACGTGTGTTCTTTGGACGCATACCAACCCGAGAAAAGTATTGCGGACCTCGACATTGGCTATGGTGGTAACCGTGTTTTAAAGCTCGAGCTTAAAACTATTCGCGGATACTACCGAGACGGCCACGTCGAAACAATCGAACTCAATCGTCAAGTCGAACGATGACCCGTCGAGCCCATTATTTGAGCGTCTATTTGTGGATGAGGTTTTTCCTGTCCCACCCCTTGCATTTTCTGCATTGTCAACCAATTCACGTATGGAATGAATCATGCTCCACGACCCCACCGTGTTGCGTCAACATTACTGCCGGCATGAAATGATGAACTCCCCGAAGTCAAAATACAATAATCGACGGATTCGTCGAGGCTCAGCGGTTGTTTTGGGGCTTTTCCTGACAAGTTCGCTCATTGTCTTGCTCGCGATTTCGCTCGATTTCGGTTTCATTGTCGTCTCGCAAGCAGAGGTCCGCCGCAGCGCTGATGCCGCTGCCATGGCGGCATGCTGGGAGCTTTTTGAACAACAAAATAACAGCCCTGCTTATGCAACGGTGAATGGCCCTGTCCGAAATGCCGCAACTAGCGTTGCAGCGTTGAATTCAATCAATCATACGGCACCAAGCATCGGAAGCACGAGCAACGACTTAGCGATCGGGAATTACACCTTCGCTAATGGAGGTCAATTTAGTACTTCCTTAACCAATGGCGCTAACGCCGTCCGCGTGCGACTTGCGCGTCAGTCAGACCTGAACGGGGAAGTGCCACTTTTCTTTGGAGCGATCACCAGTCGCAATAGCCAGTCGCTCCAGCAATACTCCGTCGCGGCCATGATTAACAACATCAAGGGATTTTATACTCCCGCGACAAGTACTGAAACCGTTCAGATCCTTCCTATCGCGCTTGATCTCGGAACATGGCAAAGCGTTGTCGCCGGCAGCACAACCGATAGCTTTTGTTACGCCCAAGACCAAGTGAGCAGTGGAAGCGATGGCTTTTACGAATGCAATCTTTATCCTCAGGGAACCGGATCGCCAGGAAACCGCGGGACCGTTGATATCGGTGGACAAAACAACAGCACAGCCGACCTTTCACGCCAAGTTCGATATGGGATCTCAAGGCAAGATTTTCTTGATCTCGGAAAGCTATTGGAGTTTGATCAAAATGGCGTTTTGACGCTCAATGGTGATACGGGAATCAGCGCTGGTGTCAAGGACGATTTAGCTTCGATCATCGGTCAAAAGAGAATGATCCCGATTTACACCAACGTTTCTGGCAATGGAAACAATGCGATGTATACGATCGTTCGCTTTGAGGGCGTTCGGATACTGGACGTAAAGCTTACCGGCTCCATGTCAACGAAGCATGTCACCATTCAGCCTGCCAAGATGATCGCGCGTTATGCGATCCTTTCAACTCAAGGTGGGTTTACAAGCGACTATCTCGTTTCACCTGTTATAATTGTTGAGTGATCAAAATGGTTTTAAAACAAGTTGGTAGTAACATCGACATGGCGTCGCCACTCAAAGTCTCACGAGCCGTGTGTCGAGCAAGACGAGCGGTTGCAGCCGTTGAATTTGCGATCATCGCACCCGTGATGATGGCTTTCACATTCGGGATGGTCGAAGTAGGTCGTTATATGATGGTCAAGAGCCAAGCCATTCAAGCGACACGGGAGGGCGCTCGATTAGCGGTGCTTCCAAACGCTTGCTCGTCGACGGTGACCAGCAAGGTGCAGGAGTCATTGCAGTTACTCGCCATCAATAACGCAACCATTGAGCTTGTTCCATCCACTCTATCAACGGCGGAGCCGGGATCGTATGTAACCGTACGCGTCCGTATCGACCCTACGACAGTGAGCTGGGTACCTGGTTTCCTTGATCCATACATCCCCGATTTCGTGGCTGAAACGGTCATGCGCCGTGAATCCACTTATTGAGATTTGCGTTGCCGTGCGGCTACCCAATCGTCGGGACTCGTTGTTGGATGTAACCTGCGGGAGATCAGCGAGAATCGCCTAAATTTTCAGAAATCGAGGAAGGCCATAAGTCGGGCTTGGTATCTTTGAGTATTTCCAAAATTTCGCGGCGCATCGTCATATCCAAATGGCCATAGGTTGGCGATTGATTTCGCCCTTCAAAAATGTCGAGTAAACCTGTATAGATGCGGTTACGTACTTCCTCCGGCAACGCATCGACGGCTGCGCTGTAGAACAAGTAACTGCATGGATAGCGAAACAGTCGTGTCTTCAGATCGAGGTCGCGCAATGACCTGCCTTTTGAATTTTTGATACCTTTCTCACTAAATTCTCCGGCGTATTAGCTAGTACCGGATACCGTGTCTAGAAGTTGAAACTCGTTGCACATGAGCAGGTATCTCAAAACGCGATCGGCCGCAGCGTCGATCCTCCGATCGGCGATGTCACTGATGTGATTCAATTCACGTTCCAATATTTCGTTCATTTGAAATGATTGATACAAAGCATGCCGAGTTTCATAGTTTGCCGCAGCGATCGCATTGTGCATCTCTTCCCAAAATCGGATGGCCGGCGCGATCAGCGAAGACGCTACGTACCAAGTAGCCAGGAACGCCTTGAGTTCGGTTTGTGGCGTGGCAGGATAAGCAT
>JAYVSE010000005.1:0-21589 GCA_043775635.1 Planctomycetaceae bacterium
CCACGGGCGGAGCTTGTCTCCGTCGGGCCATGATCAGAAAATGATCGTGCAGCGATGCGTATAACGATTGATTAGCGCTCCACGCGGACAAGCCGCATGGTAGCGAGGCTCACTCCGCCAGCATTTTCTGGTTGGGATTATAGCCCGACGGGGATGAACCCCGTCGTAGCATCCGGTCGGAACAATGTCGATTCAAAATTTCGCGATTAAATTCAGTGTCAATAGCAAACTTTTAACAGGCCAGCACAAGACCAATGGGGTCAGTTGAACTAGGAACCGTAAAATCAGATTTTGAGGCGACTCGATGCCTCGTCTTCGACTGGAACGGGCGCAGGCAATCGTTCAACATCGCCTCGTTGGCTTGGCGATGAACCTTGACCCTGAGGTGCAAGCGGATTGGCTTCATTCACCAGCGGAACTCCTTGGCTCAAACAGCCTCCCGCCAGGGACACACCCGCGTCGCGCAGCAACCGTCCTGATTGATATGCAACATCGATCAGGGCTAGTGTGTATTGGACTTGGTCCGCATGATTTCGATCGCTGACTTCGAGTAAGCTCTCTCTTGCATCCAGCAACATAAAGAGGTCTGACTTGTCAACTTCGTATAGCACCCAAGTAGATTGCATTCTCGCTTCGGCTGCTGCCAACTCTTCCTGACCGGCTTGTACAGCAACGTAGATCGAGCTGGCCCGTGAGACGGATTCGCTCAGCTTGGCCGTCAGTTCACGTTGTTGTTCCGTCAATATCGAGCTTTCGCGAGCCAATTGAATGGAGGCATTCCGTATGGCGGCTCTCGCTTGACGTCGTCCGGCGGTCATTCCCCACTCAACGCCGAATTCAAATTCTTGATGATCCAGCGAGAAAAAATCGGCGTAACTACTCGCGAATCGCGGGCCGCTGCCCGTTAAGTTGTCACCAAATCCTCGGACTCGATATCGCCCAATGACATCTAACTGTGGCAATAGAAAATTCTTCGAAGCGACCAACTTGGCCTGCTGTTGTCGAACTTTGATGGCTTGGCGGTGCAGTTCGACACGGTCAGCCATGCTGGACGAGACCAAGGAATCCCAATCGTATGTGATGGGAGCCATCGAAATCGAATCGCTGGGGCGCAATAGTCTCTCATCGGATAGCGGCAAGCCCATGAGATGCCGGAGTCGGCGTTCCGCTTCATAAACACCAATCTCACCTTGGCCGCCACCAAGCGACGACGCGATGGCTCGGTTGTAACGATAGTACTTTTGTTTGGCTTGAGATGCTTTGTCAATCTGGCCACCCTCCAGCCCCTGAGACGCTTTGGCCGAAACCGCTTGCCATGTGCTGTAGGCCAGATCCCGGATCTGTCGTTTATTCTCATAGCTAAGGTATGCTTGGTGAAGCGACCAGTAGGCTTCGTGGATCTCACGTGCAAACTGTTGTACTGAAATTGCGAAATCAGCGCTCGCGATCTGCGTGTTCATCTGCGCGATCACGATACCGTTGGAAAAGTTAAACCCAGGCTGCGCATTGGGGCCCGCGATCCGGTTGTACTCTTGGCCAGCCCCTCGAAGCAACGGCTGACGAATACCGGTTTCCAACTGAGTTTCCCAATAGCTGGGAAACAGGTTTCCTGTCCGGTTGTTAGCGTCGTAACCGTTCAGTCCGCGCAGGTCCAAGGTCGCACCGCTCATCGTGCGTCGTTGCATCGACGCATTGGCTATAGCCGTATCTTGGACAAGCTGCTGCGCGTTACCACCAAGGACGGTGTTGTTGAAAACACGGTCGTTATTGGCTGAGTTAAGGCTTGCGGCAAGCACCCTGTCAAACTGCGCTAGCGCCGCAGCGGGGCCGAAAAAGGGATCGCTTGCCTTGATTTCGACGTCGTAAACCGTCGCTGCGTTTGCTGGGCTGTCGAGCAACCGTCCGCCGAGAGATCGAATCACGGGGCTCGCCGAAAAAGCAATCTGGAATACGGACGCTAGCGAAATATCTTGATATTGAGTTGGCTCTTGATTTGCATCACGCGGCGTTGAGGAACGCTGTCCCCCTGGGCTTGAGCCATGGAGAGCGACTTCGTTGGGTGAAACGTTGCGCGACACGTTTCGCGACACGTTGCGCGGGGTAGATGGCGAGACGGCAGCGTTGGGGGCCGACTCGATCATCCCGTCGGCAGGGCGTAGCCGTTCCTCGTGAGCGACGGTTCGAATGAGTGGATTCTGTTTTGCAAGCGAATCTTGATCTGGGCTCGCTCGCCAAGCAGGTCGGTTCGCGCAGCCAAGGGGGCCGAGCAAGCACGCGATCATATATAGGACCGCCAGCAAGCCAGCGGGGCGCGACTGCGACATGCAACTTCATCCGTGAATATCGGCCCGTTTACGCGAATCGTTATGCATCAGAGACTCCGCTCTGCTCACCACTGGACCCTCGTTACTTGTCGGCACAATAGTCCAATCGCAATCATTTGTCATCGAGCTCGCAGTACAATCGTGACCTCAAGTACCGGCGACTAGACCAGAAACGTTAAACTCGTTGCGGTCGGACTACGTGCACCATTCGTTTCATTCGGTAAACTGAATAGCAACGTAGTTTTACGACTGGATTATTTGGAAAGCGATTGATGTCGGCCCCATTCACAAAAAATCGCTATGCGCTCCGGAGCCTTTGGTTTCACCGCAAGCTCGCTATCTCGATCGCGTTGGGAGTTTCAACGGCAGCAACCGTCATCACGGGGGCATTGATCGTCGGTGATTCCATGCGGGGAAGCTTGCGATCGTTGACCATCGATCGCTTGGGGCGAATCGACCAGCTCGTCATTCCCGGTGGTTTTTTTCAAACTAGCGGGATTCCCGCAACGATAGCGTCACGCGAGATCGTGCCGGCCATCTATTTTGACCAAGGCATTGTTGAAACCACAGCAACTCCAGAACGGCCAATGCGGCGGGCCAGTTCGATCCAGATCCTCGGAATTGACAACGCATTCAATCGGCTCGATGCGCTGAACACCTTGCCGACAGCCGAAATCGGTGCTGATGAAATCATCCTCAATCAAGCCGCAGCCGACGAACTTAACACTAAAATTGGTGATACCGTCACTTTGCGGCTTCCCAGTGAACAAGCGGTCCCGGCGGACAGTCCGCTCGGAAAACGCGATTCACAGACGGAGGGAATTCCTCGTTTGAAGGTCGTTGCCATCATCGACAACCGAGGTTTGGGACGATTTGCTCTCCACCCTAGTCAGGTTGAGCCGATGACGGCGTTTTTGTCGCGAGAGACCATTGCTGAAACTTTGGACCGTTCTGGGCAAGCCAACATTCTTTTTGTCTCACAGCAATCGGAAGGTGCGAATGAGAAGCCAAGCGTGAGCGTTGACGACGCTTGGTTAAACGAATTGCCACTGCGGCTTGCCGACCTTGGTCTGAAACTCACTCGTGTGACAAAGGAATTCACGCCTGTCGAGGGCCCCGCAACCACGGTCTTTGACTATTACCAATTAACTAGCGAACGACTGCTGCTGCCGAAAGCTGCCATCGACAAACTTAACGATGTTGGGAATGAAGCAGCTTCGCCTCAGCAGGCGATGACATACCTTGCCAATGCAATCGAGCGAATCGACAAAGATGGCAATGTAACGGCATCAGTCCCCTACAGCATCGTCACCGCGATTGATACATCGAATGCGCTGCCGCTTAACTACGCCAAAGCTAACGCAAGTAAAGAGCTTGAAAGTTACGGTGAGAGTTCCGCTGAAAATACGCTTAACGCCGTCCCGATGGTCGTCAACGATTGGACTGCAACGGCATTGTCAGCTTCGATTGGCGATCGCCTGCGGATCGCGTATTACGAACCCGAAGTTGAATCTGGACGCGAGGTTGAACGATCATTCGATGGCGTGCTAACGGCGATCGTTCCGATCACGAAACCGGTTAAGCCGTATCGGCGCAATCGCCCGCATGAGTTTGATGCTCCGCCGACCGTCTACAACGATTCGGACCTGACACCCTCGGTACCCGGTGTCACCGATCAAGACTCGATCTCCGACTGGGACCTGCCATTTAAGCTTGATCGCAAAGTCAGCGCGGACGATGATACGTATTGGGCTGAACATCGCTTGACGCCCAAAGTCTTCATCCCATTGCAAGTCGGAAAGCAGTTATTCGGCAGCCGATTTGGTGACACAACATCGCTGCGGTTTTCAATTGATTCAGTGCCGAGTCTCACGGCGCTGGAGGATCGAATTCGGGAATCCTTGCTACCGATACGAGGCCAGCTTGGTTGGTCTTCGATCAAAATACGTGAAGCTCAAATCGCAGCCTCACGAGGTACCACGCCATTTGATGCCTTGTTCTTGTCGCTTAGCCTGTTTGTGATTTTGGCTGCGGTGATGTTGATTTCGCTGTTGTATCGATTGGGGATGCTGCAGCGAGGGCGTGAGTATGGATTATTGCTCGCGACAGGCTGGAGCGGACGCGACGTATCCCGGCTAGCAATTCGGGAAGGTTTGATCAGCTCGATACCGGGCATTTTGCTGGGCACCGTCGGCGGTCTGCTTTACGCGTGGTTAGTGCTCGCCGCGCTTCGCTCATGGTGGGTGGGCGCGGTGACGGTTCCGTTTCTCGAATTCCACGCAACTCCGCGAAGCCTTTTGATGGGTGGACTGGCTACCCTTGGTGTTGCAACACTCACGATTTGGTCAACCGCGCGCCGACTGAGACAAGCGACAGCACAATCGCTGCTCGCCGGTCGCGTCGAAGATAACCAATCATCCAGCGGACGACATCAACGGTCTCGGCAAAGCCAGTTGATCTTCGCTGGCATTTTGGTTGTCATTGCAATCGGTGCGCTGGTTTTTGGTGCCTTAGGAAGCGGCCTCGTTCAAGCGGGTGCATTCGTTGGTTCCGGAATGTTGTTGTTGATTGCGGTGCTGATTGCAACGTTCCATCGATTATCGCTACCGCATTCGCGAGGCTCTCAAGCAAACGACCATTACACCTTGTGGAGCTTGGCGATTGGGAATTTGAAACGCAACCCGCTTCGCAGTACATTAGCGATCGGATTGATGGCGGTCGCGACATTCTTGATCGTATCGATCGGTGCCTTTCAACTGCGACCTACGGAAGCGGGCGTGGGCGGCTTTTCCTTAATCGGGAAGACCGCGACACCGCTTTACCGCGATCTCAACGATCCGTTGGTGCAATCAGAACTGTTGGGGCGAGATCGCGACTCAATTCGCAATGCCGAAGTTATCTCGTTAAGGCTGAAGTCTGGCCAAGACGCAAGTTGCAACAACCTTTATCAAGCCAAACGCCCCCAAGTGTTAGCTGTCCCAACATCGATGGCGAAGGAATCAAAGCGAGTTTCCTTTGATTGGGCAGCGGTCCTGAAAACCGAGTCTGGCTTCGCGAATGGCCAATCACCGTGGCGATTGTTGGAAAAACCGGCGACCGGGTCAGAGGACGATCCGATACCGCTAGTACTGGATCAAAACACGGCGATGTGGAGTTTACAGTTGATGGGAGGTGCCGGTTCACTCTGCAACTTTTCATGGATTGATGGCAAGCCGATCTATTTTCGCGTCGTCGGATTACTCTCCAATTCAGTCCTCCAAGGCAGCCTGATCATCGGAGAAGAAAACTTCAAACATGCCTTTCCTGAAATCAATGGCTATCAAGTTTTTCTTGTTGCTACGAACGACCCGTTACATGTTGCCGAAGTCCTGGAAAACCGACTAGGTGACGTCGGGATGGATTTGACGGACAGCGCTCAAGTTTTGTCTCGAATGATGGCGGTGCAAAACACATATTTAAAGACTTTTCAAAGCCTGGGCGCTCTCGGGCTATTGCTTGGCACGTTCGGTCTGGCGATCGCACAGCTTCGGAGCGTCTTAGAACGTCAGGGTGAACTCGCTGTACTGCGCGCGATCGGATTCGCACGGTCGCGATTGGCTAGCGTTGTCATGATCGAAACGGTCGCGTTGCTCGCTGCGGGTATCGGATGGGGGCTGGTTTGTTCAGCGATTGCGATCGCACCGCAGGCGTTAGCAGGACAAGTGCTACCGCCTGTTAGTCAACCGCTGATGGCTGTGGCTTGCATTACCGTGATCGGCTTCATTGCAGCATTAGTCACCGTCGGTCGGGTCGTCCGCATGCCGCTGATCGAATCGCTCAGGAATGGGTAGTTTGCGAATAAAGCAGCGCCTATTCATCACCTGAGAACGACTCGACCAAGTCCGCGAACTCTCTGAGTACCGTCGTCGCGTAGGTGCCTGTGGGAAGCTCAAATCGCAGAACAAGTGTCGAGTCGGTTTCCCAAGTAAGCTCCGAAGATTCTGGCTTCAGTCGGATGACACGGCGTTCCTGCTTCAGATTGAATTGAGCCAATCCCGCTACGATTTCGGCAGCGCTGTCCGCAACGCTTTCTTCGAACGCCTTGACTTGTCCTCGGCTGAGTAACTCACCGTTGCCCCAGAGCGGTGCTGTCAATTCGAGGGTTCCGTTGATCACACGTTCAAATTCGTCACCGCGAAGATTATCGGGGATCACGAGGCTGCGGTTATCTGCAAAGCCGAAAACCTCGCCGTCTTGAGGTACGTCCCAAGTCCCATGCTGGATGCGTTTGGCGACGCAATCGTTAAAGATAAAACTACGAGCAGCAGAAATGAGAATTCCTCGAAGAGCTCGGTCTCTGACTTCGACTTCACCAGCCATCAGTCGGCGCGCCAGTTCAACATTGCCGCCATCGCGACCGAATCGCTGCGGCCCAAAATAGTTTGGCACACCACGATCGATGATTGCTTGCCAACGGTGAGTGGCCGCCAATTTGGTGAATGTGCAGTCCCGCAGTCGAATGGCGAAACGATTGCCGTGATGGCAGCCACGGCGAAGCTTGCGCAAATTGCGGGTGATCGCCAGAACTCGTACGCCATTGCCACTGAGTGCTTCAGCCGTTGGCGATTCTCGGCCAGGGAGATGCAGGCTGAACCATTGTCGTGTGATGGCGTTTCTATCTTTGAGACCGCAGTGATCGACCAAACGTTTTCGAATGCCGAGCTTCTTTGCAAATTCCGTTGCGACATCGCTGGTGTTGCGATCTGTTTTCTCGACCCACAACAAGCAATGCTCGCCCTCACCCGTAGGTTCGAAACCGAGGAGCTCTTCGACTTCAAAATCCTCCAGCAGCGACTTGAATCGCGCGGATCCAATGGACTCGCCGAACAGTCTGGGAGGATTGATTGGATTCATTTGGGTTTAAATGAGCGGGATAGGCTGCCAGCCTGTCGCATTGAAAATGACAGGCTGGCAGCCTTTTTATACCCCACATCTTCAAAGGACCTTCGGCCACCACCCAGCTTGCCTGGGTGGAGCCAATGATCATCACCAGAAAACGACCCTCATCGCCTAGATATCGCAATTCTCCAGCTTCCGACGCTTTCAGCGTCGGAAGCTGGAGAATTGACGTCGGATGGGAAGCCTTCGTCGTCTGGTTGTGATCCGATTCACCTGCCAGGCAAGCTGGCAGGGGTCTTAAATGAGATGTGGGGTATAAATAGGCTCGTGGGTGCGCTCGATCCAGGGTATCAAACAATTGAGGGCATTGTTCTGCAATGCTCACTTTGCGACCTTTTTGATATGCAAAAAGTGCAAAACTCGAACTCAGCTAAGGAATTGTCCCGAAATAACTTCTCGATTTGTACGTCAGTCTTTCCCGGCTGACTTGGAGAAATACGCGTCAGCCTGGAAAGGCTAACGTACTTTATATCGGGACTGTTCCTAAGCACCCATCGACCAGCCGGTTTTTGGCGCTCGCAAAATTTCACCTGAGGCGGTTTTGGAAAGCTCGTCAATGTGGTTGGCGCACTCCTCAACAGCCTTTACACCGATGAGTGGCTGCAGGTTGACGCGAAAGGTTGTCGTCTGGCCTGGAGCAAGCGTTACCACACGCCCCTGTTTGGCTTCAAAGGATTTGGCATTCGGCAAATTGGTCGCAGGCTCAAGGCCGATCACGTAGCCGTCGTTTTCGGCCGCTGTGTTTTTCCAAAGAATAAAGTAGGGCAGAGTTGACGTGTCGAACTGCACGCCAAGTCCAGAGGAATCGTCGCCGCTGCGTAGCATCACGGCTGTCCACGCATGATTGTCGGCGTGAGGTGACGCAAAATAAACTCGTTCCGCAAAACCCACTTGCGCGGAACCCATTTCATTCCAACCGTCGATTTCGCTGGCAGATAAGGCATCTTTGGGGGCGAGCGTTTTGATCGGTACTTCGACTCGCGAGCCGGAACTGAGGACAGGCGAACCCACATTAATGTGATAAAGCATTTGCATCGTCGTAGGCACGGCTCGTTCGTTGGTGACTTCGTCGACGATTTGGATATTCACGCAACCGGCGCGAAATCCAATGCGACTTCGCAGACGCAAGCGATTGAAGAACAGCCGAGTCTCTAAAACATCACCAATAACTTCAACCAGTCCCGACTCCGCATTCACTTCGACACGGACGTCGCGGGCCGGTAAGTTGGCAATTCGCCCGTGCAACGGTAGTCGCAACGTCCCCGAATCATCCTTGTCTGGGGCTCCATTGCTTTCCAAGCCGCAGCGCACGACGAGCTCATCAAACCCTTCCAGCCACCCCAACCCACCTGGATCCATTACAGGAACCAACGACGGGTGCACGGGACCATCGACCGGAGAACGCCAACCAAACTCGATTCCGCCAGCCCAAAGCTTCCAAATTCCCATGCCGCGACCTGGCAGCAACAGGGCTCGAACCGCACCCGTGTCGACCAGGACAATTTCAACGCCCTCCGCTTTGCCACCGACCAGATGTCCGTGTTTTACCGTAATTACGCCGTCTTTTGTGCTAAAGTCACCGGTGACAAGCGATGCGTCGGCCCAACGGACATGCAAGGGGGAGCCGTCGAAAATACGGTGGCAAACGATGTCAGACGTCATGGTGTTTCCTGCACAGTGATCAAATCGAATTTGGTATTCTTGTAACCCGTCGCGGTTCGCAATAAAACATCCCTCTCCCTTGAACTATTTTATTGGACTCGTTTTCTCCGTTGCCTTACAGCGGGGCGCCAGTCCGGTTCCCCGATATCACGTTCCAAACTCGACATTCCGGAGACTTTTTGATGACCAGTGTTCGCCTCGACGACGGTTTGATCCAAGGTGACAGCGTCGCCGCGTTACTCGACTCGGCCATGGACGCAGGCGGTGGGTTGCTCCGTTTGACGCCGACCTGGGTCCCGCGATCGTTCTTGCACCCAGGCCGCCGGATCAAGCTGCACCCCAGCGACTATTATCGCTTCGGTGCGGACCGCGGTGGCATTGATGAACGCTGGTTCGGAAGCACGACAGAGGCGGCCAATGGTGGCAGAGTCTGGCATGAAGGCTTGAGCTTTTGCTTGTTTGAAGGCCAGAAATTCTTGCTTCGCGACGCAGTTGCCGAGCGAGGACGCGATCTTGTTGGTGCAAAGATTTACGACAAGTACAAGAAATGGCCGGTGTATTCGAAATTCTTTGACAATATGGGGCCAATTCCTCACCACATGCACCAAAGCTTTGAAGACGCGGCGCTCGTCGGCCAGGAAGGCAAGCCAGAGAGCTACTACTTCCCGCCGCAACTTAACAACGTTGATAACAACTTTGCTTATACGTTCATGGGCCTTGAGCCCGGAACGCAGCCCGAGGACGTGCGTCGTTGCCTTGAGAATTGGAATGCAGGCGACAACGGTATTTTAGACCTCAGTCGGGCTTATCGGCTCAAGCGTGGTACTGGTTGGTTAATTCCCCCAGGTGTTCTCCATGCGCCAGGCTCGCTTTGCACTTACGAGCCGCAGTGGGGCAGCGACGTTTTTGGCATGTACCAATCAATCGTCGAAGGTCGTTACGTGCCCTGGTCATTGCTGGTTAAAGACATGCCAGAAGAGAAGCACCAAGACCTCGACTTCATCGTTGGCCAGCTCGATTGGGATAAGAACGTCGACACCCATTTTAAGAATTCCAATTATTTGGAACCAATCCGCGATGATGCCAAGAGTGGTGATGGATTCGAGGACTTGTGGATCGTCTACGGCACCGTCGACGGAGAGCAATTGTTCAGCGCCAAGGAATTGACGATTCAGCCTGGAGCGAAATGCACTCTTCGAGATCCTGGTGCAAGTTCCTGGATCACGGTCCAAGGTCGCGGACGCATCGGTTCGCTCGACTTACAAACGCCAGCGATGATTCGGTTCGGTCAAAACACCTCCGACGAAGTTTTTATCAGCCATACGGCAGCGACGTCGGGTATCGAGATCGAAAATACAGGCACTGAACCACTCGTTGGGTTACGATATTTTGGTCCAGGAGTGCACAGTAACCTGCCTAAGGCTGGTAGTTAAGCAATGAGCGGGAAATAAGTGTCCGGTACCTTTTGCGAGGAACTCGCCCATCGGGTGCTTCGCACAAAAGGTACCGGACACTTATTTCCCGCTCGAACCTAAGAAGTTATCTACGTTTTCGTTTGCGTCCCCATGCCGTCTCGGAATCAAATCTCATGTCCAGTTCGAATGTCAGCTCAAAACATCCCAACGCATTTCCAAAACTTCATAACGCGGCTTGGCCAGGAGTTGTAGGTAAAGGTGGGCCTGAAGATCCGTTCATCGATCTTGATACGATGTTGGACCTGACGGCGGCGGCCGATGTCGATGGACGTAAGTTTGATGGTGTTGATATTTTCTTGTTCGATCCGCACGTGTCGATTGATGCATCGGATAAAGAGTTGGAAAACTTGGCTGAGCGAGTCAAGAGTCGCGGCTTGGTGATTGGCAGTGTTGTCGCGCCGGTCTGGCCACCGACCGGCGGCGGCTCGGCAGCCGGTGCGCCGGAGCAAGTGGAGGCATTCCTAACCCAGGTCCGTAAAGGTTGCCAAATCGGTAGCAAGCTTCGTCAACTTGGCATACGTCCTTACGGAGTCGTGCGAATCGACAGCGCAACCTCAGTGAATGAATGGATTGCCGACCCGGAAGGAAATCAATCGCGAATTGCCGATACTTTCAAAGCAGCCTGTGACATTGCCGAAGAGTTCGACGAGCGACTCGCGGCAGAAGGAGAGATCTGCTGGGGCGGCATGCACTCATGGCGGCGAATGGTCGACTTGTTGGAGCGAGTTGGACATCCGGAACGCCTTGGATTCCAAGCCGATATGGCGCATACGCTGCTTTATCTGCTTGGCTACAACGCCGCCGAAGACGCGATCTTGCCTGCGGAATTTGACTGGAGTAACACGGCCAAAAAGCAAGACGCGCTCAAGCAACTTACCCACGCCCTGCGTCCCTGGACAATCGATTTCCACGTCGCCCAAAACGATGCCACGGTTCACGGCACCGGCAGCCACGATAAGACCGGTCGTCATTGTTTGCCCAATGATCCCAACGGCAAACTCGACATCGCGAACGACGCGGGTTTCTGGCTTCGCGATGAACATGGCGATGTGCTGCAAAACTGTCGTCACATCTGTTGGGACGGATGTATGTTCCCGAACTCCGTGATGCACAAACCAGAAACCTGGAACAGCATCTTGTCCGCCATGCTTTCTGTCCAAGATAAGCACGGTTGGAATGAATACGGCGTGGTTAGTTAACTATGATTCAGCCGAAACCCTCTCGCGTCCATCTCATCGACGAATTTTTTATGGGCACGTCTGCCGTTCATGAAGCCTTAACGCGGTTGGCAAAACTGCTTAAACAGATGGACATACCATTTGCTATTGCGGGCGCGCTGGCGGTCAATCACCACGGTCATTTAAGGGCAACTACCGACATTGACCTGCTTCTGACCCGCGAGGGCCTGCAGGTCTTTAAGGACAAGAATATTGGACTCGGATGGCTAAATAAATTCGAAGGTTCAAAAGGTTTTTATGACACAATCGCGAACACCCCTGTTGACGTTCTTTTGGCCGGCGATTTCCCAGGTGACGGGAAGCCGAAACCAGTTTCGTTTCCTAGCCCTGGCGATGTCTCTGAATTCGATGTTGACGGAATTCCGTACCTACAGCTTTTTGTATTGATCGAGCTTAAATTGGCAAGCGGCATGACCGCTCCCGACCGGCCTCGCGACCTTGATGATGTGATCCAGTTGATTCGCAAGAATGACCTTCCGCGAGCCTTCGGGGATGAACTTAACTCCTACGTTCAAGAATGTTGGTATCGCCTGTGGGACGCATCGCGCCATTCTGACGAATATTAACTATCGACTCTTTTAACTTTTAGCCCTCCAAACCTAAAACCTTCCCCTTTCCTTGCACCGCGCGCCAGTCGCGTGGGAAGCCACGCCAAAAATAGTAGGCGTGCTCTCCGAGCTCGCAGATCAGACAGCCAGAGCGAGCTCGGAGAGCACGCCTACTATTTTGACACGGTGAACGACCTTGAGCGTCACGTTCCGAGATCAACCGTCAAGTCGGTTTCGCGGGCGGTCAGCTTCAACCAATATCACATCCACTCGCCCGGTATGAAAACGAGCTTCGCTCGTTCAATCACCGTCGCTCACCTCATGTGTACGCAAGTGTTACTTACTAAAACGGATCCTGGCCCTTTATTCTCTCCTTTGGATGGTTCGTTGAGAAAACACTGGCTTCATATAGTGCAACGCATTGTTCTGCAAAACAACGGTGTCGCACACTTTTTCCTTGCCCACTTTTTCCTTGCCCATGCAACGAAGAGCTCTTACTCGGTCCGTGTTCGTAAGACTGACATCAATGGAGTCAGCTTGGATCAAGCGTTTACGACCAGCGTGACTACCGGTAATGTTGCTCCCATTGGGCTCACGTTAAGCAATTCAAGCGTCGTAGAAAATTCACCAGCCGGTACCACTATCGGAAGCTTAAATTCAACGAAGCAGCATAAAGGGAAAGCAGCATAAAGGGACACGCACAAAGCAAGTTACGCCGAGGCTGTTTCCCACTGCGACAACACTACCTACCCGACTTTTTAATTAGAAATCAAGCCGACTGAACCAATCGCTTGCGCCAATCGCGTGAATTTCGACGCTTGCCTAACCCACCGCGCAGCGTCGATCCGATTTCCAATCGCGAGATGAAAATAAACCGTCTGAAAGGCGACTGACCTGCCGCTGCCAGCGGATTGCCGGGGGCTTGTATCCCGCCAACACCACGACGACTTGCTTCCTCGGCAAGATGCTCTGCCGTCCCAGCGGCACGCTTAAATACCTTGCCGAACTTCGTTACCAAGTCGCACCAGCCCGGTGCGTCCAATCCGACCCTGGTCAGGATCGGATTCAAGTGCGCCGGAATCTGCCCACGCTTGACCTCGCTGATTTGGCGACCGGTCCAATCAAGCAGTTCCATATACATCGATAACGTGCAGCGAAAAAAACCTTTCTGGCTGCAGCGCCGACCATGCTCGCAGGCGTCTGCACCCACAACATCAATCGCCTCGTCAATCTCGATTGGACTAAGCCAACCACTCTGCCTCCGTCGGCGACTGCGTTCCCACGAGTGAGTTTGTCTCTCGCGATGCAATAAGCTCCGGTCTGAGCCGAGCATGGCAATTGTCCAGCAGTACATCGAGAGGCGATCCACTTGGCGACTGCCGCAACGCAGCCAAGGTCGTGCGGAATCAATAACCCCCCTTGCCTCGCCGAACTGTGAAGTCGATAGTTTCTAAACTCATCGCAGGTGAGACCCCTTGTTGTCAATCGACATAAATTGGATCAAGCTAATGACTTAGGACCGTTCGATCAAGAACTTTCCGGTTTTTGAAGTGGGATAGGCTTCCAGCCTGTCATTTTTAATGCGACATGCTGGAAGCCTATCCCACTCATTGATCGAGCGACACTTAGGCGGATTAAGTGCCATGACCTTGATGATGTGACTCTTTTAACTTTAACCCTCCAAACTTAAACCTGAAAAATACTGCTATGAAACCTCTCAATATTGGAATGGTCGGTTACGGATTTATGGGCCGTACGCACAGCAATGCATACTGCCAAACGAGCCATTTCTTTCCAAGCGAATACAAACCGGTCCTCAAGGCTGTTTGTGCTCGCAACAAAGACAACGTGGAAAAGTTCGCCAGTACTTGGGGCTATGAATCGATCGAAACCGATTGGCGCGAGATGCTCAAACGTGATGACATTGACGTCATCGATATTTGCACGCCAAACAACATCCACAAAGAAATCGCCATCGCCGCCGCGAAAGCGGGCAAGATGATTCTTTGCGAAAAACCACTGGCGATGAATACCGCCGAAGGCGAGGAAATGTGCGCCGCCGTGGAAAAAGCCGGTGTCAAGAACATGGTTTGGTATAACTACCGACGTGTAC
Source organism: Planctomycetaceae bacterium (assembly GCA_043775635.1). Lineage (GTDB taxonomy): Bacteria > Planctomycetota > Planctomycetia > Pirellulales > Pirellulaceae > UBA6163. The sequence goes on from JAYVSE010000005.1 coordinate 14,299, forward strand.
CGGCTGTGACGCTTGCAAAGCAGTTGATCGATGATGGCCGGTTCGGAAAGATTTTCCATTATCGCGCCAATTTTTTACAGGACTGGACGATCAACGCTGACGTTCCTCAAGGCGGTGCAGCGACGTGGCGACTTGATGCCGACGCGGCGGGAAGCGGTGTCACCGGCGACTTGCTCGCACATTGCATCGACACGGCGATCTGGCTTAACGGTGGCATCCAAGATGTCTCCGCGATGACAGAAACGTTTGTGAAGGAACGGACTCACGCGGAAACAGGCAAGAAACAGGCAGTCAAGATCGACGATGCATGCTCGTTCTTTTGTCACTTCAACAACGGATCATTGGGCCTGTTCGAGTCTACTCGTTACGCTCGCGGACATAAGGCACTGTATACGCTTGAGATCAATGGCGAGAATGCATCGATTCGCTGGGACTTGCATGACCTGCATCGATTGCAGTACTTCGACTACCGTGACGAAGGGATCGTACGCGGCTGGCGAAACATTCACGTCAGCGATGGAAACCAGCCTTACATGGGCAATTGGTGGGTACCCGGGTTGCAAATTGGTTACGAGCACACATTCACACACCAGGTCGCCGATTTTCTCAAATCCCTGGAAACGGGCGTCGATGCACATCCCGATTTTCGCGACGCCCTGGAAACGCAAAAAGTCTGTGATGCAGTCCTCTCCAGTGCCTCCCAGCGGTCTTGGATGAATGTTTAGGCAAGCGACAGGTTCTTTTTATATTCGAGATTTGAGATTTCAAATCTCAGACATTTCTCGCCCACCGCTTTGGGCGTGTTCCCAGCATTATCTGGAAAAATAAACTCGACATTCAGAATAATCGGCGCAATCCACAAAGATTGCGCCATACAATCTGTTGGGCGGTTTGCACAGTTCGAGCGTACCAATCCATGCCGTTGTTCTGAACTTCGCATGATTTTTCGGTGATGCGAGCTAGGCTACCGGCGATAACGGTTCTGCCGCGCCAATGCTGGGGCTCGCCAATCCGTTTTCGCAGTAATTAAACGCCCATGCAAACTACAGTTCCGTTCTCACCCCAACAGCGAATGACAAAGTCTCGCCGATGAAATTTATAGCTTCATGCCTGCTGGCACTGCCTTTAATTTGCGTTTCGACCGTTGGCGCTGCAAACGACGATTTGCCACCGTTCGCTGAGGTCAGCAAAGACTATGTGGCTATCGCCAGCTCGGATCAGCAGAATTCCAAAAGTTTGTTTAACATTTGGAAACGAGAACGCGATTCGCAACTGATTGGTGAACTGCCAAAATCTTTCATGGGCAAGCGATATTTTGTCGCCCTTACCCTCAGCAGCGGCGATCAATACGCAGGCTTACAGTCCGGCGAGTGGGTGATTGAGTGGCGTCGTTACAACAATCGACTTGCCCTGATCGCGCCGAACCTTGAAATTCGCGCTGATGGCGAAGCCGAAGCGAAGGCTTCCGTAAAGCGATTGTTCACGGATCAAGTTTTGATGGACGTTCCGATTCTCGCCATGGGGCCAAGCGGAGGCCCGGTCGTCGATTTTGATTCGTTGTGCGTCAGCAACGCCACCAAGTTCTTTGGCAACACGGTACGAGTGACCAACCCAGGCTTGGTATCCATTCCATCGGCCAAAGTATTTCCTGAAAACGTTGAACTGGCCTTCGAAATTGTTGGCATGGGCGGTCGATTGCAAACCATTCATTACTCGTTTAGCGAAGTACCGCCAGCCTCCAACGGTTTCAAAGCTCGCGGTGCTGATGAACGAGTCGGTTATTTTACGACCTCGTTTTCCGATCTCAGCAAATATGACGATGAAGAAACCCGCGTACGTTACATCAACCGTTGGCACCTCGAGAAACGCGATTCACGTCTGAAGCTGAGCCCGCCTAAAGAGCCCATCCGGTTTTATATCGAACATACCACTCCCGTTCGTTACCGACGCTGGGTTAAAGAAGGCATCGAGTATTGGAACCGCGCTTTCGAGAAAGTTGGCTTGATCGATGCGATTGTTGTCGAATACCAAGATGCCGAAAGTGGTGCGCATATGGAAAAAGATCCAGAAGACGTGCGTTACAACTTTGTCCGCTGGCTCAACAACAACGTTGGGACCGCCATCGGACCAAGTAGAGTGCATCCCGAAACGGGAGAAATTCTTGACGCGGACATCATCCTTACCGATGGCTGGATTCGTCATTACAACCTTAACTACCACGAGTTGATGCCCAAACTTGCGATGGAAGGCACGAGCCCCGAAACGCTGGCTTGGCTTGGAAGTCATCCAACTTGGGACCCACGTGTTCGCCTTGCCCCCGCCGAAAAGGCAAACAACCTTCGCGCTCAATACTCCCGCCAATCTCAAGAACCGATGGCAGGTTTCACGATGGCAGGTGCCGATCCCGCACTGTTGGGTGATGACGAATATGATGGCCTTTATGGCCAAATCAGCCAGAAGAATGGCTTGTGCATGGCGGCCAGCGGGCGTCAATTGGACTTGGCATTCGCGAGAATGAATTGGTCGTTCGCCTTGCTCGAAGATGAGCCATCTGCAGAAGAAAAGAAAAAGAAGGAGGAAGAAGAAAAGGCGGCTGCCGAGAAAGCCAAAGCAGACAATCCAACTGCCCCACCTGCCGATAAAACGGATAATAAAGACGGCGAAAAGAAAGACGAGTCAAAAGATAAACCCGCAGACGACAAACCTGCCGCCTCCGGTGATCCAACCAAAAAAGCATCGATCGACCCTACGACTGGTAAAGAGATTGACCTGCTCGACGGAATTCCCGAATGGTTTGTTGGCCCCTTGCTCGCTGACCTCGTTGCTCATGAAGTTGGCCACACCCTTGGACTGCGTCACAACTTTAAAGCATCGGGGCAATTGCCACTCGCCAAAATCAATAGCGCGGAAATCAAAGGGAAAAAGACATTGACATCATCCGTCATGGACTACATCCCGATCAACTACCGCCACGAATCGGGTGAACTCCAGGGCGATTACACAATGATTGACATCGGCCCCTATGACTATTGGGCGATCGAATACGGTTACACATTTGATGATAAGAAGCTTCCGGAAATACTGAAGCGATGCAGTGAACCTGAACTCCAATATGCAACGGATGAAGATACCAGCGGCCCCGATCCGCTTGCGTTTCGCTATGACTTTAGCGCCGATCCTCTCGACTATGCGAACGAGCAAATCAAGCTGGTACGCATCTACCGTGAGCGCATTCTGGATAAGTTCGTCAAAGATGGTGATAGCTGGTCTAAGGCGCGTCGCGGCTATGAGCTTACGCTCGGCTTGCAAATGCGAACCATCAACATGATGGCCAATTGGGTCGGCGGTGCGTTCGTCAATCGCGATAAGAAGGGAGATCCCGGCGATCGCGCGCCGGTTACCGTTGTGCCTGCCAAACAGCAGCGCGATGCACTGACGTTTGTCATCGACTCTACATTTAAGGATGAAGCGTACGGGCTTAGTGCTAAATTGCTCGAACGCATGTCCGTGGACAAATGGCTCGATGGCGGAAACCACATGGGGATGTCCGCAGAAGCAACTTGGCCGATCCACGATCGCATCCTTGGTATTCAGTCGTCCGCACTGACACTGTTGATGAATCCAACAACATTGCGGCGTGTTTACGACAACGAACTGCGATTGGCCGAGGACAAAGAAGCACTCACGTTGCCAGAACTGCTCGACACGCTCACCGCAGCCGCTTGGACTGAGCTGAGCCAACCGTGTCCCGATGCCCGCAATGATCGCAAACCGATGATCAGCAGCCTGCGCCGAAATCTTCAGCGCGAGCACCTGCAGCGATTGATGGATCTGGTGCTTGAAGATTCCGATGACACAGCGGCATACAAGCCGATCGGTAACCTAGCTCGCATGCAATTGCGTTCGCTCAAAAGTCGTATCGAAGCGTGCTTAGCAACGTGCGCAAATAAGGTGGACTCCTATACAGCAGCGCACTTGACTGAATCGCAAGAACGTATCGCTCGTGTGTTAGAAGCGAGCTACAGCTTCAATGGCAAGTCAAAGCAGCAGCCGATGATAATGCTGATGCTTGGCAAAGAAACCGGCGAAGAGAAGTAAGGACCGGCGCAGGATTCACTGTCTGCAGTGTCGCCTTTCGCTCCGCGAAAGAACGCTCATTCGCGGAGCGAAAGGCGCACTTATTCCTAACGCGAGTCGGAGCGAGGGGCGTTTTTCGGGTTGTATGGCTTAAACGCTCAGTAAAAGCTGATGATTTCATTACTTTTTTCTCTCGCCACGTTTGCTCATCGCCGATTCGCGACCTAGCTTTCATCACGGCTCATGATTTCGATTGAGTCTCTTGTCTGTTTCTTATCAAACGAATTTTGATTCGGCTTGCGGTTCGCATGGGAATCACAGCGGACAAACGTTCGAGTCTTTGCAATCGCATACTCTCATCTGGACTCTCGCATTATGTCACAGCGATATGATCACTCACGTTCAAAGCAGAATTCATCACGCGAAAATAGCCGACTTGCTTTTGAACAACTCGAAGCTCGATTGATGAATGCGATCGACACAATTGATTACAACCTCAATTTATTCAACGATTCGAGTACAGTCGGATCGGTACCATCCCTTTTAGCGGTGTCCCCAACTCCGAATTCTTCGCCATCGTTTTCAAGTCGAACACTGCTAACGGGAAACTCGCAGGTTACCAGTCGGACGACAACGGTTTCAGTACTTGGCGCTGACGACAAAGGCGAATCGAACCTTCGCTACAATTGGCAAACCGTGTCGCAACCCGCTGGGGGGTTGGTTTCTTATGCAATTAACGGTACCAACGCTGCCAAGCGAAACACACTCACATTTAACAAACCAGGAACGTACGAAGTCCGCGTAACGATTCAAGACCAGGAAGGCTTGACGACGAACAGCACGCTTCGATTTACCGTTGCATCCACCCTCACAAGCTTGCGTGCAACAACGCCCAACGGCAGTATTATCAGCTCAGGAGTAGCGATCAACACGGTCAGTACGACACAGCGACTCTCGGTTGTCGGCTTAGATCAATTTGAAACGCCCATGGCAGTGCAGCCAAGAATTACTTGGCGGACGACGTCCGCTCCATCCGGCAGCAACGCCTCGTTGACCAGTGATGGCAACTCAATAACGGCCAGCTTTAGTCAATTAGGTAGCTATTCACTTCGTGCGGAAAGCGGCAGTTTAAGACGCGACATCACCATCAATGTCGTACCAACAGTAACCAGCGTTAGCATAACGACACCGGACAATCGAGTCGTTACTGCTGAAGGAAGGCTATCAGTCACAGGCTCCAGTCAACGGCTCTCGGTGGCGGTCTTGGATCAATTTCGCAATCCACTGGCTACACAACCAACGATCAGTTGGACGACGGCCTCCGCTCCACCGGATGGTTCTGCGACAAACAGTCTGAGTGGTAAGGATGCGAACTTCACCTTTAATCGAGCAGGTTCGTACGTTCTACGTGCGATCGTTGGTAGTCAAGCGAAATACGTTAGACTAAACGTAGTGCAGAACTTATCCAGCGTGACGGTAACTCCCGGCACGTCAAGCGTAGCGGCTGGCGCAACGCAGCAGTATCGAATCCAAGCCGTAGACCAGTTCCAACAAGCAATAGCCAACCTGCCAACAGCCACGATTTGGTCAGCCACGGGTGGTGCGATCACCAGCGAAGGACTCTTTACTGCTGGTAACAGTGCTGGCAGTTTTACGATCACAGCAAATATTGGCACACGCTCCAGCTCCGTTGCGGTCCAGGTAACCGCAGCGACACCGTCGACAACTCTTCGCAATCAAGCACTCGCAAACCTTGTCACAAGCCTCTACGCTGACAATCAGCTAAGCCGCCTTGAGATGATACAAATCCTACGAAGCGCAGGCAGCGACGGCACCGTCGATTCAACGGAGTTGGTGGATTTACGGTATATCGTGTCCAGCAATTCAACGTTCGCAATGCCTAGCCATGTTCGAGAACTAGCACGTGATGTGGTTAACAGCAATGCAGCCAATCAGACATTCAAGGGGCAAGCCGCAGGGAATTTAGCTGCGGGTAGCTCTTCAACGCTGCTCAACAACTTGGTTGACAAATGGTTTCTCGGTGCCGACGAACCGATACTCACCACATCGAGCTTAAGCTACCAGACTGTTGTTGGTAGTTTGTTCAATACGACGCCATCGCGTGCCGATGCCAAACAAGGAATGCTGGGGGACTGCTATTTCATTGCAGCGTTGGCATCGATCGCTGACAAAAGTGCTGATGCAGTCCGAAACTTGTTCATCGACAACGGCGACGAAACGTACACGATTCGTTTTTACGGCAGCTCTGCGTCCGGCTCACGTACCGCTGATTACGTTACCGTGAATCGCCGATTGCCCGCCTATTCAAACGGTGCGTTGGGCTATTCCAGTTATGGAATGAGCCTACTAAGCGCAGCGACACCATTGTGGATTGCATTCGCCGAGAAAGCCTATGCCCAGTGGAACGAAACCGGACAAGCTGGTCGTGATGGTACCAATCGATATGCCGCGATCGAAGGAGGCTGGATGGCCAATGTTAACGCGCAAGTCCTTGGTTATAATTCGTCAAACTATGCGTTTGCATCTTCTAGCGAGCAAACGCTAGTGGAGGCGTTGAATTCAACAAAGTCAGTGACGCTGGGCACCATGCAAAACGCCTCAGCCGGTGGTCTCGTCGGATCGCATGCCTATTCCATCACCGGTTACAACGCAACAACCGACACGTTCTCTCTACACAACCCTTGGGGAGTATCACATCCGACCCCTTTATCGTGGAGCCAACTGCAATCGAATTGTTCCTATTTCGTCGTCGCCGACCCAGCAGCCTCTGTTGCCATCAATCAAGCCAGCGTTCGCTCTCAGGTCAGCGAAGTAATCATAGGCAACTGGACGCTTGAAACACCGATCCTTACAACGCTCAATGCCACTCACGAAGAGTGCGATTTGGTGTTCGACTTTGAAACTTCGATTATCGTCACTAGCGACGTTCACAAAGAACAGGGCTCGATCGACTCGCTGGCGTCCGGCGATGAAATCGTTGCCACACGATCCACCGACGAGTCGTCTTCCCACGAACAAATCCACCTTGCGCTCGATGCGAATCTAGTTGACATCGCCATGGCCAGTATCAAGATAAACGGAATTTGCGTGTAGTATCTAGTGGTCCGAGAACTAATTGATGCCGCTTGAAAGAATCGTTAAACCGCGTGCCCAACGGGCCGCGAGCCTCGCGCGGGGCGTTGCCCACACGGTT
>JAYVSE010000006.1:0-7157 GCA_043775635.1 Planctomycetaceae bacterium
GGATTATTCATAGGTGGTCACGAAATGGCTGCGATCGTATGCATTTCTGTGATCATTTGAAATCTCTTTTTATTTAACCGCAGAGGTCGCAGAGGGACGCAGAGTCAGATCGTCATTGAACAAATCTCTGCGGAACTCTGCGTTCTCAGCGGTTAGTTATCCTTGTGTCACAGAACCCGAACAATTACGTTGAAATGAACCCGAACCTTTACGATTTGGACCTGTTAATTTGGGCTGTTTAGGGAAATGGACTTTCCTCGGCCTGGATCAGTTGCTTTGATGATTGCGTTTGCTTGCACATCAAGGATCTGCTGTGAAGACACTCAAGGAAGAGATCGTGACTATGGACATTCTGCGCCGTCAGGGTGAAACCAATCAGGCCAAGGCGACTGGCTAGGTCTTACCTCGTACGACTCTTTCATTCGCTACCTCTCTCCGGCTTACGCCGACGCACCCATTCTTCCTTTCTTCCCCAAATGCTGAAGTGCCGAAATGGGCAGCAGTTCATCGTCGCTATAACTCACGCCTGATCCATGCCTCGTTGCAAGGTAGCGATAACCTTCAGGGAATTCGCTGAGCGGAGGGCATCGGCATCGAGCCACAAGCCCGGAAACAGGACGCTTTTGTAGACTCCGTCGTCAGCCTCGATCTCGACAAACCGGCCGCTGGACAAACGCCACCACTGTATCCGGCCTTCGATGGTCTCGAACACCAGATATTCTCCAACTCCGGCGGCTTCGTAAACATCCCGTTTTTCGCCGAAGTCATAACTGGCCGATGAGCCAGCGATTTCAACGATCATCTCGGGAGCACCAATGATGTAGCCTTCGTCGTCGAAGTGCGTTTGTCCATTGACGCGCAGCAGACAAAGATCGGGTTGCGGATCGTTGTCGGTGTTCAGCCGAATCGTAGCGTTATCCGAACCGATCAAAGTCGGGTCGTGTATTGCATAAGTAGCAAACCAATGGGCGAACAAAAAATGAGGGTTGCCATGATGCACCGCACGTAACGGACTCATGATGTACACCTTCCCATTGATCCGTTCCGCTTTCAGCTTTTCTGACGTGGCACAATACCTACGCCAATACTCCGATGCGTCTAACACATCACCACTTTCCAGTGGCGGCGTGAAAGTCCGATAGGGCGAAGTGTTCTCAAAAACCGTCGACGACATGACTAAAGCCTTTCGATGATCTCTATTCCAGCGGGCACAATTTCTTTCCGGCCCATGGTGCGATTGCCACCGGATTGGGCTTCAGATTCCGTCTCTGTCGTCACGGCCATCCTCGTGATCGACTGTTCAAGAAACGAAATGCGGTCGACGCTCCGCGCAAACGCGAATTGAATTGGGCCGCGAACTTCGCCCCTAAGTCTACAATGTGCGAGGAAACATTGCCCAAATTTCTAGTTTCCAGTTCGAGATAAATATGAAGAATGCGAATGCGATTGAGCAGTTTGATCCTGACAAGCAACGTGAATTGGATCAATTGTTGGAGAAGAACCAGTTCGTCGCGTTAGACTCAGACGAAGCAGCGCGATTGCGCAAGCTGGTCGATGAAGCCGAGCGATTGATGCTTAGGAACGCCGAAGGGAACGAAAGGGGGCTTGTATCCAGCCAACACCACGACGACTTGCTTCCTCAGCAAGATGCTCTGCCGTCCCAGCTTCACGCTTAAATACTTTGCCGAATTTCGTTACCAAGTCGCACTAGTCCGCTGCGTCCAATCCGATCCTGGTCAGGATCGGATCTGCTTCCGCCGGCGACTGCGTTCCCACGAGTGAGTCCTTCTCGTAGACTTCGTGGACGTCGTTGTCGCCGTTACTTCCACGGCAGCGACGCTGCGCTCCGTCAAATCGTCAAGCCTGTCCTTGGCACCAGTGAACTCACTTTCTTTTGGCGTTTCGGCGATCGCAGCACGAATCGGATTCAGATCCACATAGGCCGCACAGCAAGCAACTCTTTTTGATTGATGATGATATCGATTTCGGGTTGTGTGGGCATCGCAGGTGAACCGTCTTTGTTTCGTCTGCGAGGAAACAGCCGCAACCACCGCCGCGCCACTTCCTCGTCACCCCAAGTCGCCACGACATCAGCGCGGCTACGCAGCACCAAGTGCATGTGATTGTGCATGACTGTGTAAGTCAAGCAATCGATTCCAAATACCGAGGCGAGGAATTCCAATCGCTGGCGAATCCAGAGTCGTCGGTGCTCGATAGATTGACCCGTATTCTCATCGGCGCCATAGAGGAAAGCACGCCGGACACAGCGCTGAACGGTATGCAGCACCTGAACATCAGCAGGGTCAACGCAGGTTTTACGAGCGAAACGAGGCATTTTGATACTCCGTGGCAAGGGTCAATGTCCACTTTCTTCCCAATCGACTGCTGGCGGTCAATAGGTTTGCGCCTGTCCCTTTCTTTGCCCCTTTCTTTGCCCCAACCAAATCAGCAACCACTCTCGCTGCGGCATAATTCTTTCACCAGCCCGTGAACGGTTACGGTTATGTCTTGAGCTGCTGTATAGCTTTTAGGCGATTCTTATAGGACCGAGCGGCTAAAGCATGGACACCAGCGCGTGCTCATGAACTTGGCGGATCCCAGTCTTTGCCGTAATCGTAAAGCGGATAGGAATGCCAAAACTTGAGAGCTTGCTCGCGTCCTACGCTTTCCAAATATTCTGTCGCGCTACTGAATGGCCATTCGGTCCATCTCCCACAGTAGCTGTGATGCACGGGGTTGTTCAAAACATAGTTTCGAGAGGCATAGAAATGCCCTTCGGACTTCATCACCGTCTCAGCGGCTTTGCACCATGTTTGTCGCCCGAGTGAGTTGTCTTCGCCATTCCACTCAAACGATGTGCGACCGTGCAATTTGCCGAGTTCCTTGAACATCGACTCAAGGTTCAACACATCGCACAGGACATGATAGTGATTGGGAAGCACGACCCAAGCGAAGACGGTTCGGCAATATGTGTGCATAAACTCGCATTGTTGTGAGGAGAAATCTGCGAGTCGCTGATCGGTTACTCCAATGATTGGCGCGTGTTCATAACATGCGGCTGTGATGAGATAGATCGACGTGTGATCGCTCGCGATGTGAGCGGGAGAGTGAGATGGGTGCTGCCGCTGACGGCGTTCGGTGAGAATGGAGGCTCGCTGCTCTCTCGTCCATTTTCGCCACCGATACATCGTATTGGGATCTTGGGGCATGGGGATGTCTTAAGAATGGTAGTGAGAAGGTCAGTTTTTGAATTGTATCCGATGCGGCTGAAGCCTGGACACCAGCGCTACGGCAGCTACGGTCGCTGCTCCGCGACTCCCTCCGTGCCTACGCCGACTGGCTCCGCTTTCACGACCGGTTCCGCCTCCGGCGACTGGATGGACGGGGAACTCAGAGCCAGGCGGAAGCCGAAATCGCCCGTGCGGCTCGCCGGATCGATCGAGTAGCGGAACGCCGCCCGGCAAAGCCCCGAGTCGCTGCTCCAACTGCCACCACGGCTCACGCGGTACGAGACCACGAAATCCTCGCACCACTCCCATACGTTGCCATGGACGTCGAACATGCCCCAACCATTTGGCAGCTTGCTGCCGCAGATCGCCGACAGCTTCGATGGATACATCTGGCAGTAGCCCCTCAGCAACGTATCATCGTGTCCACTCGAAAATGCTGTCGTTGACCCTGCCCGACAGGCGTACTCCCACTGGGCCGAAGTCGGCAACCGGTAGCTGCCTTCGTTCTTCAGTCGCCACGCGTCGTACTCTGTCTCCATGCCTTTATAATCCTTTTCTTTTTCGCCAGTTCGAACGTAGCTGGGCGCGAGTCGCTCGCGGTGACCCAGCCAATTGCAAAACAGCACGGCGTCGTACCAATTGACTTGCTGAGCTGGATGGTCCGCCGTAGGACTGGCGCGCGTATCAACGTCCTGCCAATTCTGCGGCTTCTCGGTGGCAGGATAATCTGAATCATTGATGAACTGCTGAAACTGACCGACCGTGATTTCTCGATCTCCCATAAAGAAGTCTTGGGGTGCCAAGATGGTCGACGGATTCCCGTTCTCTTCGCTCTGGACTTGGCCGGCTGGAATTCTCAGCATCGTGAGACCGATACTGTTGACTTGCCAATTGCGCGCATCGTCCCAGGTCACTAATTGCAGTTTCGCGTTCGCTTCGGCTAATTCATCAGCAACGTTGGTGATCTGTTGTTGCTGTTCCATGTTTCGCTCCGGGCCGCTTGCAGTCAGGGCGGGAAGCGGGAGTCCCCATTTACGTAGAGCCCAGCCGGTCGCGCTATGAGTGCTGGTGTCGAGTTGATTTTGGTGCCAGTCATTGAGGAGTACTTGCCATTCCGCTCGTTGCTCGGCTGTCACCTGCGGTAACGGCACGCCACCGACCACTAGGCAAATCGCGGATCGCAATGCCGAATCGTCAGTCGAGCGAACGACTTGGCTGAGCTGAATCAGATCACCACACCATGACGAACTCTCATCAATGAACACGGTTCGCTGAATCGGGTCGGGGCGCAACTGACACATTTCGGCGGCTAGGGACAGCGATCCGAAATGTAAACTCAGCATCGCCAAGCGGGATTTGTAACGCCAGATGGTGATTGGATCGCTTGGTTCGCCTTTGGGCTCCGCAGCTTGGCTATCACATATCTTCGCGGCGGCGTTGATGGCTTCCAACGCCCGCTGCTTGTCGTGCCCTAATGCCGCTACGAAATTTGCAATCTCATCGGCCGGGGCCTGTTTCACCTGCGACACCAAAAAGTCAACATCCACGTCGCCAAAATGAGAAAGTGCATAGGCAAGGGGCAGCTTGCGGTTGTCGTTACTTTCGGCGAACTGAGATCGTAGTTCTTCTGCCAGAATCTCACGAGGGAATTCCTCAAAGTTGGTTAGCGGTGGCAGGATAATCCCACGACTTGTATTGAGCGAGGCCACTGCTGTTTTCATCCGCGTTACCAGGTTGCGGCGTTCAATGGAGGAAAAAATTTGCAGTGTGGCAATGCCGATCAGAAGTGCAACCCCAAGTCCCGTTCCCCATCGCAGCCCGTGAACTTTGAATGCCCGTCGCATCATGATGCGTTGGGGCGACGTCCATTTGGCGCGGTCGGTCAAGGTGCGAATGGCACTCCATTCCGTGATTGACGGCAGGTAGCGGTTTTCGGGCTTGGCGGTCCACAAGTTCGCTCGCTCGGCGAGTTTTAATTCGGCACGGCCGGCTCGGGTCTCTTGTTGTTTCCTTGTCAACCATTCACGTAAGCTGGGCACCATGTAGTCATGCGTGAGCTGGTAGTAGCGAGTAGCGAGCGACGAGTCGCGAGAAGAATCGGTGAGGCCTTCCGGGTCGGTCGGTGTGATCAGACGCAGTTCACCGTCGAGGATTCGCAGCAACGTATTAAAGTCGGCGGGACGAGATTCGTAGCCAGAGTCAGCGAGCAACTCAGCGTGCGATCGCATGTGGCCCTTGATGTCCGTGGAAACATCAGGAAGCAGCGTTCTGAGCACCGCACGGGCGGCTTGTTCGTGCAGCCGGTGTTTGGGATTTGCATTGCGACTGCTGAATGTGTCTTCCAAGAAATTGACGCCAATGCCTTCCGTACCACCGACGTCGGCGAGCGTTTGCAGCGTCCAGGGTTTGCCTTTGATCATTTCCGCAAACAATGACAATCGCACCGAGACGACTTTGCCGTCGCTGGCTATTCCCGAACCAACGGCCGATACGAACGCCTGTTGATCCGTGGATAGGCTGCCGCTATTGGCCGGCAGCTTGCCGAAGGCTCGACCAAACTTGACGAGAACTTGCACGGCATGGTCAACGTCGAAAAGATCAACTGTGGCAAAGTTTTCACCTTGCAGAATTGGGACTTCGAGTGCATCCATGAACCGGGCGGCGGCCATCGCAAAGTCATCGCGGACCATCGCGATAGCTTGCACTTGGCCACCATCGCATTGCCGCAGCGCAGTCACCAAGTCGGTCTCTTGCTCGCCGCGACGCGCGTGCAGCCACTGCTCGAACTGGTCCAGGATGATAACGATTTTGGCCCCGCCCTGTCGTCGTAGCCAAGCAAAGGTTTCTGGCAGCGATAGGTCCGTGGGCAGGTCGGCGACGGACTTGTGCAACGCTCGCAGGATGCGAGTCTCGGTTTCGTCAGGCGTCGCTTCGATGTAGATGGCCACGACGTCTTTCGATAATCGCGGTATCAACCCAGCTTTTACAAGCGATGATTTCCCGCATCCCGATGGTCCGTAGATCAAGCCCACGCTAAACGTCTTCTCGGGGTCAGTTTCCTCGATCCGTTTTTTCCAGAAACGAATGCTTTCCGGCAATCCGTCACGATCGCGTGACCCTGGCAGCAAGTCTAAGAAAAAGTCAGCATCGTCAGCATCGAACGAACGCAGCCCTTTGGGAACGACCGCTTTCTCGCGATAGGAAATGTCGGGGCCTTGTTGCCAGTGCGACAGGTCATCGGCGAATTCGTTTCCGCTGGCATAACGGTCGGCGGCGCGTTTTGACAGTGCCTTCAAGCAAATGCGGTCAAGTTCAGCGGGTATCGTGTCGTCGAGTGTGCGAGGCGTCGCTGGCTCGACTGAGATAACCTGATGCAACAGTTCGTTGGTGGTGCTGCCGCGAAATGGCCGGTTGCCCGTCAGCATCTCGTACATTATCACGCCCAGCGAAAAAATATCGCTGCGTCCGTCCAAGCGGTGGCCTTCGCCACGGGCTTGTTCCGGGCTCATGTAGGCCGGGGTTCCGGCTATTCGACCATCTCGCAAGTAGTCTTCCTCGCGGATCGCTAGCCCGAAGTCGGCAACGTAGGTGGTGCCCGTTCGTTCTTCGATCAAGATGTTGGCCGGTTTTACATCACGATGGATCAAGCGTTGCTCGTGAGCGTGGTGCAGAGCCTTTGCGGCGGTGGCCAGCAGTTTGGTGATTTCTTCAGGGGATAGTTTTTGGTTTTGGTTTTGGTTTTGGTTTTGGTTTTGGTTCTTGAGCCGATCGGCGAGCGTGAAGCCTTCGATGAACTTGGAAACTACATAGATCGAACCGGTTTCCGTGCGGCCAACGTCGTAAACCGGCACAATGTGCGGATGATCCAAGCCTGCCACCATGCGAGCCTCGGCTAGGTACTGTTCCGCGTCCTCGGGTCCACGAAAG
>JAYVSE010000007.1:0-6716 GCA_043775635.1 Planctomycetaceae bacterium
AACGCAACGGTGATCGGTAAGCCCGATCGGGCGGAGAGCACGGCCGTGAACGTGGCAATTCCAGCGGCTTCAATGATGCTCGCGAAATTGCGAGATAAGGTGACCGTCGGTGTGGCGTCGTCATCGGTGATCGTCGTCGTCTTTTGCTGGACTCCCGATTCCGTGCCATTGGTGACACTCGTGATATCGACGATCACCGATTCGTTCAACTCGTCGAGCGCATCTTGCACAGCATTGACCGTGACGATACCGGTCAGTTGACCTGCTGGAATCACGATCTGGGTATTGCTGCGCGTGTAGTCGCTGGTCAGTGTTGCGGTACCGCTGTAGGCGAGCGCGATAGTGACCGTTTGGCTGGAAACGGCGGATAAAGTGGCCGTGAACGTTGCAGCACCAGCCGCTTCGTTGATGCTTGCAAAATTACGAGATAAGGTGACTGTCGGTGCTGAGTCGTCATTCAAGATGGTTCCGATGGCTGACGCCGTCGTGATGACGGCACCGGTGGCGCTGGAGAGCGAGACACCAAACGTTTCGTTGGCTTCGAATAGCGAATCATTCGTGATCGGGACCGAGGTTGTTTGAAGAGACGGTCCACCGCCGACGAAGGTGATGGTTCGATTGGTCACGGCGGTGTAATCAGTCCCGGCGACAGCTTGACCGACGATGTTGGCGGTACTGAAACGGACCGTTATGGTTTGGCCGACGGGAATGGGGTTCGAGAGCGCAATGGTGAAAGCGAGTACACCTGCATTTTCGAGGACCGAGGCGCTGGAGATGGAGACGCCGACCATTTCGACCGATCCGATATCGACGATGCCGAACTGCGTTCGAGCGAAGCCGCTGCCACGCTGGTCTACGATGAGCGGCGGATTGCCAGGCTGAGTCACATCCACTGCCCGAGCATTGCTGCCTCGATTCAGCGCCGGGCTGCCGGTGAGCAACGCGTGAGTCTGTGTGAGTCCACCGTTATTGGACAGCGGGCCAAGCAGCGGGTTGATCTTAAGAGCATCCGTAGCTCCACCGATCAAATTGCCGTTGGCGTCAGGAACACTGCTGGATGTCAGTGTGGTACCGTCGCTGCGGCCGATCAGGCTGCTGCGGACTTCTAAATTTGTGTTAGGTGACATTGGAGCTGTGAAATCCAGATCGAAAGCCGCATTATTGCCCGCAATGATGGAATTGTGAATCGTCAGTTTCTTGTTGCTGGAATTTGCCAAAATCCCCAGGCCACCGCCCGCTCGTGCGGCAGTATTTCCGGTGATCGTGCTGTTCACAATCGTGACCACGGAATCTTGAAACCACAAACCGCCGCCATCGGAATTTGGTCCGGTCGCCTGGTTCCCGGAGAGCGTGCTCTGGCTGATCGTCACCGCGCCGGATAATGTGCGAATCGCCCCGCCATCGGCATTGCTACCGGCTGTTGAGTTTCCCGAGAGCGTACTCTGGCTGATCGTCACCGCGCCCGAGTCGGAGTAAACAGCGCCGCCGCGGCTGTTGTTCCCGGTTGTGGTGTTGTTGGACAGCGTGCTGTTCTGGATCGTGAGCACACCGCTGGACGATGAAGCAATAGCTCCGCCGCTGTCTCCAAAGGCCGTTGTCTTACCGTTCTTCAGAGTCACACTGTTGAGCGTGAAGTCACCGGACTGGATATTAAAAATCCGCGACAACTGCTGAGCGTCAATAATCGTGTTGGTGGCTCCGTTGCCAGTGATGGTCAGCGTGTCGGTCACAAACAACTCACCCAGCGTCAGGTCGAATTCGGTACCGTTGGTTGATGTGGCAAAGGTGATAGTGTTGGCCCCAACGCTGCCATTGGCACTGTTGACCGCTTCACGCAAGCTGACCGCCGAGTTCCCGTAGTTCAGTTCGTCAACGGTGGTCGTGACGACAAAGAAAACGGCTCCAAGGGTTTGTCGTTCAAGTGCCCCCATATCAACCGTCGTCGCAGAAATGCGAACAAACGGATTGCCTCGATGATCGGTGGTCAGGGCGGGACTGCCAGGCTGAGTCACATCTACAGCCAGAGCATTGCTGCCACCGTTAATAGCCGGGCTGCCGGCGAGCAATGCACGAGTGAAGGTTGGACCACCGTTGTCTTGTAGCGGCCCTAACAACGGATCAATTTTCGCGACACCGGTACCGACCAAGTTGCCGTTAGAGTCGGGCGAACCAACCGGAGCACCAGCGAGAAAGAAGCCCGAGCCGTCACCGATCAAGCTAAACCGAATGTTGGAAGTATTCGCGTTAGCGCCAGTTAAATCGGGGCTGAAAACGCCCGGACCCGGACCCACCGTGTTCAATGCCACGATAGAATTCGACAATGTTATCAGGCTGGTCATTCCAAAGATGCCACCACCAGGGGCACTATTCCCGGTTGTGCTGTTGCCCGACAACGTGCTATCGATCAACCTCACGGCGCCACTATCAGAAAAGATACCGCCACCTGCCGCATTATTCCCCGTCGTGCTGTTGCCAGACAACGTACTGCTGACCAAAGTTACGGATTGAAAAACAGCAGCGATTCCGCCGCCAGGAGAGTTCATCCCCGCCGTGCTGTTGCCCGACACTGTGCTGTTGGTAAGGACTACAGCGCCAAAACGGCTAGAGATGCCGCCGCCTTCCGCGAAATCCACACTTGTACGGTTACCGGTCACCGCAACACGCGTTAAAGCCAATGTTCCAGACGATGTAGAACGAATACCTCCACCACCGGAACTATCGGTGGGAAGGCCACCGGTAATCGTCAGGTCACGCAGCGATAGGTCGCCGCTCGAATCAGAGAATAATATCACGCGACTCAGACCACCGGCATTGATACTTAAACGCGATGCGGCGGTTCCATTGATCGTCAACGCTTCCGTAATTTCCAGTTGGCCAAGTGTCAAATTGATGGACTGAACGCCAGCAAACGCGGCTGCTTCAAAGGTGATCGTGTTGGGGCCGGCGATCGCATTGGCACTGGTGATGGCTTCACGCAGCGAGACGGTCGAGTTTGTGTAGTCAAGTTCATCGACGGTCGTGTTGACGACGACGAACGGGCTGAAGTCGTTGACTTCGAAGGCTCCCATATCGACCCGCGAGCCAAACTTGCGAAGATTGGGCGCGCCGCGTTGGTCGTAAGTCGTAGTCTGGGTGAAGAGGCGTATCTCTTCCACGAAGCCAGGGCCGGACTCGCTGCCACCTGAAACGTCGTCGTCTTGAAAAAAGCGAGCCGTTGGCGTTGGTCCGGAAAATACGGCTTCATCCAAGGTATCGATGAAGCTGAAGACTTGCACGCCGTCGACTTTGAAGATCACTTCTTTCGTGGTAGGATCGCGGCTGAGCTGCAGTTGTTGGAAGTTGCCGACGGTCAGAACCCCACCTTGGCCACGATTCTCAACGACATTTCCGAAAAAGACAAAGCTCGTTCCGAAAGTATAAAGTCCGTCTTCGGAAGTTCCGTTCGAAAAATCGATGAGCTTTTGAAATTGCGGAGCCGAATCGAGCCTCACAAACGCTTCCAAAAGATACTGCCCGGCGTTGAGGGCGGGCGATGTCAATCTCAGTCCTTGATTAGCTGCGAACTGATAGCCGCCGTTGACCAGCGTACCGCCTTGAGAGACTAAGGCTGGCCCGCCAAACGAATCGATCAAATCTCCATTGAGTTGATACAAGCTGGTGTTGAACTCAGAAGCCCCGGCCTCAATCGCCGGACTACCTGGTCGCAGGGCATGCGTATTGGTCGGACCGCCGTTGGATTGCAGCGGGCCAAGCAACGGATCGATCAGCGAACCCGGGGCTCCGACTAAGTTCCCGTTGCTGTCCGCCGTCGGCGAAGCGGTAAGACTGGTGCCTTGATTATTGCCGATCAAGCTAGATTGCACACGAAGATTTGTCGCTGGAGACGTCGGCGACGTAAAATCCGGATTGCTGAACGCGACGAAATTTCCCGCAATGATCGAATTGAGTATCGTGAGTTGTTTGTCGCCGGCATCATCATGAATTCCGATGCCGCCGCCCACGCCTGATGAATTGTTTGTGATCGTACTCGACAGGATCGTCACCACCGTATCGTTCAAAAAAATTCCACCGCCCAGATTCGGCGTAGCACTCGAACTACTAGCGCTAGCGTTCTGCGAAATAGTGCTGTTTACGATTGTCACGCTACCACTCCTCACGTGGATGCCACCACCGTTGCTGTCGGGGGAGCTTGTTGAGTTTCCCGAAATTGTGCTATCGGTCACAGCGAGGACGCCAGTGTTTAGATAGATCCCGCCACCGCCAGAACTACTTCCGCCGGTCGAGTTGGCATTGACCGAACTGCGGAGCAGTGTCACTATGCTGGGCGTGCCACCGATACCGCCGCCAGGGGAATCGCCACCTTGAGTACTCGTCGAGTTCCCAGTGACCCGACTGTCGGTCAAGGTGATCGTTCCACCGACTGAAGAGATACCGGCACCTGCCGAACCAAAGCCGATGGTTCTGTTCCCAAAAACGGTGCTTCCGACCAAGATGATTGGCCCTCCGCTGGAGTAGATGCCGCCACCTGGGGAATTGTCCAAGCTCGTTTGATTATTGCGTACGGAACTGGCCGCCAGTGT
The DNA here is from genome assembly GCA_043775635.1 of Planctomycetaceae bacterium. Lineage (GTDB taxonomy): Bacteria > Planctomycetota > Planctomycetia > Pirellulales > Pirellulaceae > UBA6163. The sequence goes on from JAYVSE010000007.1 coordinate 4,581, forward strand.
CAGGGTTCCACTGGATGCAAAATTGATGCCGCCTCCAGGTCCACTTCCAATTCCTCCGGTGATTGTTAATCCGTTTAACGTCAAATCACCATTCGTAGAACTGATGACCTGACTGCTGCCACCCGCATCGATCGTCAAACGGTCTTGGCCCGTCCCGTTGATCGTTAACGTGTCGATGCTTTGTAGCGCGGCAAAGACCAGATCGATCTTCTTCACACCAGCGAAGACAACGGGATCAAAGTTAATCTCGTCCGCCCCAGCCGCTGCATTGGCCAGACCGATTGCCTCGCGGAGAGAAAGGCCGGCTCCCACCACGGGCGCGATGTCATTTTCATCGACCGTAGTCGTGACAAGAAACGAAGCCAGTAAATTACGACGTTCGAGAGATTCCATCCGCAAACGACGAAGAAACTGAGCACGTTTGCGGGGACGAGCAACTTTGCTTCGTTGAAAAAGTAGCTTGAATAGCATTAGAAATCTCTCGATCGGATCGCGTCAAAAGGCAATCGCCATGCCCAACGCAAGGCTAATTGGAAGTGTAAACAGAAGTACGCGGCCCCTGCGAATTTCTTCCGGGAAATAAAAAGAATCTTTTTCCTGGATGTGATCAGCGACACGTCGCACACTCGTGACCAGGACGTGGCCGCGCGGCTCCTCCGATTGGGAGGCTGTTAGCTTACATGGCTTTGTGCCGCATCAAAACGGTCGAACAATTGCAATACGAATCGCCGGGAGAACTGGGCAGACTGATGGGGCTCGACCGAGTGCCGGAAGTCCGCTGCCTGCGGCATGTCCCCAAGATTCGCTTCGAGAACTGCGAACTCTCTGACACTGATCGGGCGAAGATCAAAGCGGCGTTGCCCAACAGCGAACAATCGCAACCCTGACCGCTGATTCGCTATCCAGAAAGTAAGGCGCAGATTCAAGCCTTTTCTCCTTTTCGGTCTCGCACGAAGGTGGAGCGTTGTGGAACAATCCGAGTCTCCGAGTTAGAATGATTCGATTGATTCCTCGGTATTGAGCAAGGTCTTCGCCATGTCCGCCGCACAAAAATACGTTCCACATTACACGGTGGCTGATTACCAGACATGGGAAGGCGATTGGGAACTGTGGGCTGGAGTGCCGGTGTCGATGAGTCCCAGCCCGTTTGGACTGCATCAAACAATTTTGACGCGACTTGCCTACCAGCTCACCAGTGAAATCGAGCGAGTCTGTTGCAAAGCGGAAGTCATCGTCGAGCTTGATTGGATCATATCCCACGACACCGTCGTCCGACCTGACCTTGTCGTTGTCTGCGGTCCTCCGCCACAAAAACATCTTGAGGCAACACCGACACTGGCTGCAGAAATTCTTTCGGATTCGAGTTCGCGGCGAGACAGCATTCATAAACGAGACCTCTACGAAGAACAGGGAGTCGACGTGTATCTGGTCATTGATCCCGCTCAACAGACGATCGAGGCTTATCAGCGGAATCGCTCGACAGGTTGGTGTGCCGAGTCGGTCGAGTTGAGTATCGAGTTGAGTATCGAGTTGAGGCTGTGCGAACACTGCATTGTCACAATTGACAAGTCCAAGTTATTTCGCTGAGATGATTCGTACCGTGTATAATCGCTGCGGTTGGGGCGTGATGAAATATAAAGTTTAACGGAGATGAGTAATGAATGCGTTGCGTTGCTTATGGGCGTCGTCGTGGGTTGCTGACGGGGACAAGCCTGGGCTGTTAAAATTTGGGGTTGTGGCTAAGCGGCGTCTGCGCAGATTTTGTTCCGTTTGCCAGCACCGTTTTCGAGATTGACATTGGCCCTGCATCTGCTTCCGTCGGGCTCGTCCCGGTCGGTGCAACAACTGGCAGCTACATCGCCAGGTCATAAAAACACCCCGCCCCTTCGTCCCAAATCGCCTTTGGCGATTTGCTTGAGCGCAAGGTGCGAATGAAAGCGTCTTACGAAGATCGATTAGCCATCTGTTGCAGCTTCCCTCGCCGGGCTGGGTGTGGCATCATCTCTGACTGAATGCATCGCGAGAACGGGTGCCCGGCCTAGTATCTAGAGGCGGACCAGAATTTTAGTCATCGTGTGACTAAATTAGCAACCGGAAACTGATGCTTCCAAACGTCTTGTAGATCGATTGCCCCTG
>JAYVSE010000008.1:0-31022 GCA_043775635.1 Planctomycetaceae bacterium
ACGATAGTTCGGCCAATATAGATCACTCGAAATTCAACATAAGAACATACCAGAAAACAACTTATGCCAATAACACAAAGGCGTTCCGGGAATTGCTGCGCTTCGCGAGCTTTTTTGATTTGCAAAAAGTGCAAAACTCGAATTAAGGATCGTTCGATCGATTAGTGGGGTAGGCTTCCAGCCTGTCGTATTGAAAATGACAGGCTGGAAGCCTATCCCACTTCAAAACCGGCGGTCCTAATGTGGCTTCAGAAGGACGTTTGAACAGCTTATCAAGAAACGAAAGTCAAATCGACTTTAGCGGTCAATCAGGCCGAAGCGATTGAAACGGCAGCAACGCCACTCTTTTGGTGTGCAAAACGGCTCGCTTGTGATCGCTAGTGACGTAGAGTTCGGGGACTGCATGCTCTCATGCAAACGCAAAATACCGAATTTCTTCTGTGAAGAGCGCCGAATGTTTAGGTTTGAACGGGTGGCCAATTGCCGCGAATTAATTGAAAACCGCCAACTTTGGGATGCACTGGCTGGCGACTGTCCGTTTCGACAGTCTTCGTGGCTCGGGCCATGGTGGAACCACTTTGGCGATGATGAGAAGGCGTTCTTTGTTGTTGCGAAAAACGACCAAGGTATAGTTCGCGGTCTACTTCCGATGTACTCATCAGGAAGTTTCGGTGAAGTGCTTCGCTTCGTCGGTGCTGGTCAAGCGTGCAGCGACGACCTATCGATTTTGTGTGCACCACATGATGCCGATGCCATTGGATTGGAGATGGGACATTGGCTCGCCTCGATCGCCGGGAATCGTCATGATGGTTGGCGCCTAATGGACCTGGATGGAGTAATCGCTGGCAATCGCGCGATGGTTGCGTTTGTCCAAGGATTGACGGAAGCCGGTGCGATGGCACACGTGCAATCACGCATGCATACCTGGTTCCAGCCAACGACGGATACCTTTGAGCATTATTTGTCAACGCTTAGCAAATCGCGACGACGATTGATGCGGCGACTGTCAGAAAGAATCGATGAAACTCCGGCGTTGTCTCGTCATATTTCACAAACGGACGACGAGCGACGATCCGATCTGAATGCCATGATTCAACTGCATCAGCACCGCTGGAATGATGCGGGGCACGCGGGTTCTTTTGCAGACCCAAAGTTCAGGCAATTCATCCACGAATCCACGAGTCGCTTCCTTCAAGGCGGTTTGCTGCGAATGGCCACGCTCCGTCACAACGACCAAGTCATTAGCGGTGAATTGCAGATAGTCGGTGGGGATGGTTCCATCTCGGCGTACAGCACGGGCATCGACATGAAATTCGCTGATATCAAACCAGGGCGAATCATGAATGTGAATACCATTCAATATGCGTATCAGCATTCGCTGCCGGGTATCGACTATATGCGCGGAGACGAAGCCTATAAAGCCGAATTGCGAGCCCGGCCACGTCGCCTCATGCGTTTGCGAGTCGTACCAAACACCACCCGTGCGCGAATTCATCATGCTGCCTGGAAAAGCATGTTTGAAGTCACTCAATGGGTAAGACGGAGACGTGGCACCGAACCGATTGCCGTGCTGCCAACCCTAGAATTTTCGCCGCTGATTGAGCATAGCGTGGTCTAAGCCGCTTGGCGTAAGCCTGCGGGCCGACCGGATGGTCGCGTTGGATTGATGATTGAACCCTGCGTATTGGAATCGGTGTCGCTGGGAATTCGGTCGTGGAACGTCCGCGCTCGGCAATTCAGCCCGCACGCTTACGCGTTGCGGCTTATCGATGCTCGATGTAGCACTGGGCAAGTAATTCACCTAATTGAACAATGCCTGCTGCGGTGACAACTAGCTTCTCTTTTTGTGGGGCAAGACTAAATGCCTTGAGGTGAATGAATGCCGGGTCTATGGCGGCGATGGCAGCAAGGTCCGCGGTGACGCCAATCGCCTTGCGTCCCTTGTCATCGGTGGAAGGTTGTTGGCTGACAAACCATCTCAACGAAGGAAGAGATAAGTCCTGGCGGCTTTGGACTACCGTTGATTGCAACCATTGGGCCGCGTTATTGCGATATGGTCCAAAGGACATGTCGTTTTCCCCGACATGATAAAAGATGCCAGCCAGTTCCACCGAATGACCCTTGGCCTGAAGTTCCTTGATTGATTCCTGAACGAAGGCAATGAACTGCGGGTAAAGGTTTCGATCTTTCGCGACTGTGCCCTGTGGCGTCCAGTCGTTGATCTGCGAACCGCTGTGAGTGAACTTGGCAATGGCTATGTTGCCAGGAACCTTGCCATGCAGTGTCCTTCCAAAGCTGAGCTCAGGACCGAAGGTGTCATAGAATCCAGCGGGACCTAATGGCTCCCAGCCGTTCGAGATTTTGTAGCCGCCACCGATGTTGTATTTGAAAGCAATCTTCTCATTGTCGTTTGCCAGGGCCTTCGCTTCGCCCAGCGTTTCGAGTTCCTGCTTGAACGCTCGCTCGCCCTCCATGTTGCGATGGCCCGCAAGGATGAACAGCTTGACCGTGGTCCCCGTTTCGTAAGGCCATACTTTGAGTGGGCGAGCATTGGCTGGCTTCTTTCCGATCGTTCTCAGATAGGCGTCGGCGTAGTTCACGCCGTGCTCAAGTTGTCCCAAAGTTCCGTAGTGATAATGAAATCCATCTTCGCCACCAATCTCCACCGCATCATGAGAGGTCGGGATGTATACAGCCAACGCATCCGATTCGGTTACGAATTTCTGTCCCGCGCGGATCGCATACATATTCTCACGATTGTCCATGCCCCAAATCGTCTTGGTGCAAAGCTCGCCGATGTAGAACTTCAGCTCGGGAGCCTCGAGATCACGCCGCCATCTTGCCAGAAAATTCTTCAGATTCTTGCCGTAGGTCGGCCTGAACTCGTCGCTGAACATGTCGTTTTCACCCTGATGCCACATGAAGCCTTCGATCTGGTAAGGCACTTTCTTGCGGTCTAGTTCGGCCAGGGATGATTGAATCAACTGCAATGTCAACGGGTAGAGCTTAAGGCCACTGGGTTCGTCTGGGTTCCAATCGCCTCCCAAGGTCGTTCCACCGGCGGCACACTTGATGATGGCGATGGGGTCATTGATCGCTTGCGAAACGCTTCTGGCAAAACTCAATTCCGGCCCGACGACCTCATCAACAGGCTGCAAAGCGCACCAACCGTTGGAGGTTAGCTGGTCCTCGCGTCCGATGTTGAAAGAGAACAAAACCTTGTCTTGAGGCAGGTGCAAGCCGACAAAAGGCGGGAAGCGGCTGATTTCCTTTGCGTTCGAATCAGAGCCAACCATGTTTGACTGGCCCGCGAAGATAAAGATACGCAAGGTTTTGATATTGGTATTAGTATCGGCATCACGTTCTTCAGCGTTCGATATTTCGGTACAGAGAGCTGCACCAAAAACCAGCAATAGGGCAAAAAAAAGTTTTAGTTTGGTTTTCATGTTATTTGAGTGAAATGAGCTTTGGAGTGTCGGTCGAAGCTTTTTGCATAAGTGCCGTCGCTGCCTGGGACCGATTTTGGGGCGGGTCAATGCCAATGGCTCGAACATGATCGAGGCGAGCCCGCTCGGAATCGCCAAGTGCCGCGTATGCTAGGCTGCGATTGTGGAAGTAAACCGCCACATGAGGCGACCGTCCAATGCAAACGCTGAAGGAAGTAACTGCGTCCTGATATCTGCCGAGCTGGTAAGTGCATAGGCCATGATAGAAATTCGGCCATGACCCACCAGGCTCCAGCGCCACCGCTTGTGCCAAATACACTTCAGCACCAGTCGCATCTCCCGCAGCAAGATACGCGCGACCGAGGGCATAGTTCGCTCGTGCCGTGGTCGGCGTTGGGGTTTGGACCACGTTATCCGGCAAGCCTAAGACTCGCCGCCGGGAGCGCCGTTCGTAGTTGAGCACATCACTCGGGCCAAGTAGCATCTCCGCCTCATCGATCCACTTCAACGATTCTCGATGCGCGGTGGATAGGTCGTCGGCTCCACTATGCATTTCCAAGTCAGCCGCGAACAAAGCGATGTCTTGAAGATCGTCCACGGGATTCGCATCCCAAGTCGCCGTACTAACTGCTAGAATCCGTTCCCGCTCCTGCCAGAATTCGCGACACTTCGCAGCGAGAGAGTGCATCGACCCTCGCGGCTTTTGGCTCGCGCAGTAACGACCGCGTACGTCTTCCGCAAGGCAATGCAACTGGCGGCTGAGTTCCAGACGTTGGGCTGTCACGAGGGCGTTCCGAAGTCGAGCTTGGAGTTCTCGCTGAAGTGGCAACGACTCAATTCGGGAAAGACCTCTTTCAAAGACGTCAACTGCATCCGCATAGCGAGCATCCGCTCGAATTAATTCATTGCCGACGAGCAAGGCTCGCTCTGCTTCGCGATTGCGGTCGTCGACTTGCCAATATATCCCTGCCGCGAGCCCTATGGCTGCAATCGCGGCGACGGATAGCGCGATGCCCACACGAAGAGCGCTCGGCCTGTGTCGTCGCCACTTTTTCCAACGCTCAGTTAAGCTGCTGTTTCCGACGTATTTAAGTGGACGATGGGCGAGGTGTCGCCTGAGGTCGTCGGCCAGGGTGGCGGCGGTTTGGTAACGATGTTCAGGCAGCCGCGCCAAGCACTTGTTGACGATGTCCGCAAGACCGACAGTGACTTGAGAATTATCGATCATTAGATGGCCACCAAGCAATTCTTGTAGCACGGCCCCGAGGGCAAATATGTCTGCCCGATGATCTACGGCTGAACCGACCGGCCTGCCCGTCTTGAGCGATTGCATTGCATCCCATTGTTCGGGTGCCATATACTGGCGCGTGCCACCGACCCGGCCCGAAGGCATTTCATCTGGCTTCAGTTGGCAACTCGCAAGGTGAAAGTCGAGCAACAGCGGTTGGCCGTCGGTCGCGATAAGAATATTCGCTGGCTTGATGTCGAAATGAATGCAAGAGCGATCGTGTGCAAATTGAAGTGCGTCGGCGATAGCGGCCACGATCCAGCACGCTGCTCGGGCAAACGTCTCATGGCGGTAACCGCTTCTTAGGGTCAACTCTTCCGGGCCAGCAATTCGCAGAATGTCGAAACCGGACCGCGACGCTGGGGTAACGGACTCGAGTCGACTCATGACAGTCGCGAGAGTGCTTCGGCCGAAAAAGGGCATGCAAATAACGCGAAGGTTACGCCCCGCATCAACGACTGCATGGATGGGAACGATATTCGTATGCTGTAGCCCAGCGAGCAACAGATGTTCGTCGCCATCGTTGGGTGTGATTTTGAGGACAACATGACGGTCTGCAAGATCGGCTTGCGTGGCAAGATAAACTCGGCCGCGCGATCCAATTCCGAGAACTTCAATGATCTTAAACCCACTTACCAATTCGCCGACCGTTGGAAACTCCACCTCGGCTAATTCAACATCCGCCTGCAATATGCCATGAAATTCAATCATCAAGCGAAGTCGATCGGCCCATTGTGGAAAGCGCGCAAAGATTTCTGCCGCAGCATCAACTTGACCCGTAGCGGAGCGAAGGCAGAATTCCTCGTAGATGACATCGACGGCTTGCATTGGGTCGCGCCAAAGGTCAGGTCGCCGATTCAAAACAACTTCACTCGCGATGTGATCGCCATTTAGCCAGCGACTGCGCAATTCCTCGGCGGCTTTGAGACCGGTCGAAGTATCCATCGTCGGTGAGGCTTCGACGTTCATTCCTCATCGGCCTCTAGGGGACCGCAAGAAAATCGAAACGCCATTTCGCGAAGAATTCGCCGCACGCTTCCGACGTGCATGCCAACTTGTTCAGCAATTTCGCGAGGACTGGCACCGGCGTAGCGCAACGTGAGAATGGGGCGATATTCCGCAGGACAATTTTGCAGTAATTGCTCCCACAGTTCATTGGCGATGGCGGCCTCACTCGGTCGAGGTTGTGACTTAGCGGGTAACTCGTCTATTTCGATTGCTCCAGGTCCCTCGCGGTTGGCGGCCGTCTGGTACTGTCGCACGCGATCGATAAACCGATTTCGAGTGGCCCGAACGAGGAAGGCGCGAAGCTGTGCTACTCCCGCGAAGCTCGTTCCCCCTTCGCGAAAAACGGTGAACACGTCTCCCCAGACTGACTGAACAATATCGATGGAATCAAATTTTGGCCGGAGGTGATCGGGGAGCATACGCCGGACAACTTTTCGAAGGTAAGGCTCGTACGCGCGAAAGACTTGCTCAGCCGCCTTATCATCGCCACGGTTGAGTTGGTCGAGTAGTGTCTGCAGAGAATCAACGCTCATCGTTCGTCAAGTCTCGTAAGTTCAGGCCGTTTTCGCCGCAGGGACTTCAACGCGAACGTTTGCACGCCGACGAGGATTGAGATGGCAGGGAGCACTTGGTATGCCCTGTCGCGCCAGCCACCACCCGGTTCGCCTAACATGAGTTGATCGAGGCTGTGGAGGAATTGACTGAAGCTCCGCTCGACGGCGTCGCCATCGAATGACACCCAATCACGGATCGCCCTAACAATGCTTGCGGCTGGTCCAACAGCGTTGATAAATCCAATCGAATGAGCGGCAGGAAGTGATGGTTCCAGTGCGTCCTGTTCGGTGACACGCTGGTCCGCCTGTTCTTGTGCGACTAATGGATCTTCGGTCGGGGACGATTTGGCGTCCGTGACCCTGATCGAGACGAGTCTCGGAAAGGCAGAATTTTCAATCGCTGATTGTTCGCGATCATACAACCGCGAACCGGGTTCACGCGACACAACTGGCTGATCCGTTTCCGTGACGACCCGCCGACCTTCTATTTCGTTTGAAGGTATTCGGACAGACAACGGGCTCGCCGAGTCAATTTCTTGGAGCGTCGCTTCGAACTCTTGACCGTTTGCCATTACAAAGGTTACATCGTAGCTAACTTGTTGGGTTCCCGTTACACGAACGACTTCTGCGACTTCGACTCCTGGAAAGTTCGTCTCAGCCCAGTCGCGAATTGAATTTGGCACCTCGGCCACTTGCAGGTTCTGCTCGCCCTCTCGCACGCCACCTGTTTGGCCAATCTTGAATTCGACGGTCGTACCGGACCGCTCCGCGCTTACAACGTAGTTAGTGCCGTTTTCATCGATCTGAATAATTGCCCCTAGTGTTCGCCAACCGGCCAATGCCTCGCTGACCGTTTGCCGGACCGTCGGAGGAAGGGATGACGGGTCGATATCGGCTTCCTGCTCCTCCCCTGCACGTGCGACAAGTGGCTGGTGTACCTGGGCAGCGACAACCGGGCCGCTGGTATCAAGCGGTTCAAGCTGGGGCCAAACTGCACTAAAGAGCCAACGCGCTTCAAGGGGCTGCAAGGTAAGGCGATTGGCCCGCAATCGTTGTGTTTTTGCCATCGGCTGTAAATACGAAATCGTTCGATAGTCCAGTCGTCACTTCCATTCATATATAACGCAGAGGCCGACAAAAGCGAGCGCCTTTTCGCGAAATTCCTGACGCTTTTCGCTGAATAAGCACCCAAGCACAAATAGATTTGCACGTAGGCGAGTCTCTCCGAGACTCGCGGCAATCAGCGTCTCGGAGAGACGCTGCTACGTGAATTAAGCAAACAAACTTTTGATTGAGTGCTTACAACCTTGAACACGCTCGTTCGGCAATTCATTGTGTTCCCAGGCCGAGCCGAGAATTTCTCAAGGAATCGCGCTCGTCCGGTCCGCAGCGTCCGTTCTCTATTCTAGCCGAAGAGTTATCCGCTCTTGGTGTCACTTAGTCCAATCCCAACCTCACTATCCTGGAGCTTGAAATGTCAAATCGTAACACTCGTCGAAAACTATCTGTGGAGCCGCTTGAGGGACGTCGCGTTATGGCCGGAAATGTCACGGCTGTCCTGCATGGAGTCGACCTCATTCTCAAAGGCGACAATGCCGACAATGCCGTTCAAGTTTCTCGCCTCCCCTCCGGCGTCTTTCACATCCAAGGCTTCGAAGGAACCACCGTTAACAGCCAGCCAGCATTCGATGCGAGCGCCCGCGCCCAAGATATCGATGTGCTCATGCAGCAAGGCGGTATCGATAAGTTTACGATTCAAGGAGGTTTCACTCTCCCAGGCCATCTCAGTGTTCGTCTGCATGACGGAAATGTCCTCATCGAAGGTTCGGCAGGCCCAGTGACCATCAACAACGACCTTAACGTCCGCACTGGGCCAAACGGTGATGTGACACTCCGCAACGAAGTCCAAGTTCGAGGAAAGACTGACATCAGGTCCGCTGGGACCGTGAATATGGCCTCAGGCCGGGCAACGTTGCCTCGCATCGCTTCAGCTACATTCACACGTCCGCTGACCATCGACAATCCGTACTTCCCACTGGTACAAAAATCGCAATTCAAATACGACGTCACCGAGGGAGGAACACTGACGGAACGCATTGTTGTCAGTGTGCCAGCCAAAACGAAAACGATCCAGGGAATTCAAACGCAAGAGGTTCGAGACACTGTTTACCGCGCCGACGGCAAGCTCAAAGAGGATACTGTGGATTGGTACGCCCAAGACGACAATGGCAATGTTTGGTATCTCGGCGAGAAGGTGACCAACTATTTGTATGACGACCAAGGACATTTCTTGAGAACGACTTCGGGTGGAACATGGGAAGCCGGTGTAAACGGGGCGGTGGCTGGCATCATCATGGAGGCGGTCCCCAAAGTGGGTGACCGCTACTATCAAGAGTTCAACGCCAACGATGTACTCGATCAAGCTGCTGTATTAGCTAAAGGTGAGTCGGCCACGGTGCCTAAAGGCGCGTTCACCAACCTCCTGCGCACCCGCGATACCTCCGTCAAGGAGCCAACGGGTTTGAAAGACAAGCTATACGCGCCAGGTATCGGCATCCTTGAAGAAATCGGGTACGACCATATCACGAGCGAGGTAATTGAATTGACCAAACTCACATCGGTCAAGTTGAACGGAGTCGAAGTCAGTCAATTGGTTTCACCCACAGGAAAACCCGGTACCAACGTGACTGGTCGCTTTGTCGGGGGCATTCGTTTAGACGGTGATGTCGAAGTTGATGCGGGAGGTGCCGTGGCTATCATTGGGGCAACGTTCAAATCAACGTCCGATTTCATCGGGACGAGCGAGATCAGTTTGGCTGAGACGCTGCTGGTTGGAGCATCGAGCATTTCGGCGGATGGCACCATCGGTCTCCGCAAAGTCCATGCTACGGAGGGAGTCGGCGTCAAAGGCGCGGAAAATGTCAGTATTCTGGACTCGCGAATTCGCGGCGAAATGAAAGTCGTTTTGGGGCCTGGGGATAGCACACTCGCCGTTAAAGGCTCTGTCATTGCCCAATTGAACGCCGATGGCAGCGTTGGCACCAATACTTTCGACGATCTCGGAGGCAATTCGATCAAGAAACTCGCCTTAAACTGGTTCGACATCGTTCGTCGAAGCTGATGCTATTTGAGTGAAATGAGCTTTGGAGTGTCCGTCGAAGCTTCGATGGCACGGATCGTTTCGCGAACACACCGCGCCTTCATGGCCATCAATTTCGGGGGAAAGTCTGGCTCGTCTTTCTCGAAGTAGTCGGCGATCTTCAGCAGTTCCGGAACAACTGACTTTGCGTGAGTTCCATAGCTGAGCAGAACATTCATCAGTTCAGGTGTCCGCTCCTGACTATCCCAAGGATTCTGATCGCGTGTGTAATTCACGCAGGCGCTGATACCTTCCTCGATCCGGTGTTTGGATAAAAGTCGAAGCCCCTCCACGCGAATCGAGTCCGCGAACATCTCTCCACTCGGAGCCGGCTCGATGATTGCCTGGTTGATGGCTGGCAACAATGGCTTGATGTCTTCGGCGGAGAGATTCCGATAGACCGATCCGATGCTGCCCCGGGCGCGGCCGTCTTGGTTACGGAGCCCAGCCCTCACGGCCTTGTAGAGCGAATTGCGATTGACACCATCAAGCGAATGGCTGAGCATGCCACCGTCGTAATCAAAAAGCGCGAACGACAGATACCGCTGCTGCATGCCGCGAGGATCATTTTCCTTGTCCACTTGAGCCAGTAGTTCAAGGAGTTGCGGCACTGTTTGCATCGCGGGAGTACCGATTCGTGCCAGTGCCTCGGCGGCCTTGATGCGCAGCCAAAGATCTTTTTCTGCCAACGAGGTGCGCAGTGTTTCCACGGCAGGAGCTCCACGGTTGCCAAGAGCAATCAGGGCTTGGCAGGCACCGTAGCGTGATTCGATAGCAGGTGCCTTCAACATTTTCACCAATTGCGGAATCGGCGCCTCCTGGTGGCGAGCCAACGCCATGGCGGCGCGCTCACGAACCACTGGCGACCAACTGCCAAGGCGTTCTACAAGCTGAGCGATGCTGAGTTTATCATAAGTGCTGACTCGATCTTTGTTGTCCCAACCATGCCCATCGAGGATGAGCGATTGGGAGGCCACTGCGTCTAGTTGCGGGGCAACGCCGGGGCGTTTGCCTGTGAGATAAATCTTCTTTAATGGCATTGCGTAGGCCAACAGATAGCCACCGGTGCAGTCCCACCCCGCGTAGCTGTCTTCCGCAGTCTCCGGCGGACCTTGGTGAAGGTAGGTTCCGTCCGATTGCCGTGCAAAGTCGAAATACCAGGCACCAAACTCGTTCATCCACGCCCCGGTTGCGTGGGGGCCGGATTGAGCAACGCTAGGCAGCGACCACAAAATATTGAAGAAATTTCCAGTGTGCCCGCCGTCTCGCTCCGGTCCGTGAGAGGCGATGCTCATGCGTGAGAAAAACTCCGCGCCTTTCCCCTCGCCCAGCAGGTTAAACAGAACTGCGGCCATCCCACATTTGCCGTTGTCTTCATGGGTCTCAATCCACGGGTGATGGTCGCCATACGGGATCGAGCCTTTGCCGATGTAGAATCGCAATAAGCGGGCGCTGAGTTCGATCGCGCGAGCAACCTCGGGTTCCTTCACGCCAGCCTCCCTGGCCATCACCAAAGAAATGGTCAGTGGCAGCCCTGGTGAATTCATCATCCCGTAGCCGCGCAGGCGACCATCAGGAATCGCGAACCCATGCCCCCAGGAGCCGACCGCACTTTGCCCCTTGGCGGCTTCCAATGCCAGACGACGCAGTCCCGGCATGACCGCCTGGTCACCGGTCGCCATGACATACTCGGAGAGTAGCATCATGACATATCCGTAATACCAGGTCTGAAAACTGTCGCTTGAGTAGTTCGCTGCCCACTGAGCTTCTTGCTTGACCAGCGGTAGGTAGGTGGGATTCCCGCTGGCTAACAACGCGAGCGCATTGAGGGCTCGCGTGATGGGATTTTGGTTGGGACTGTTACTGTAGGTGGGATCAGCAATGCGGACGGCGAGTGCCATGCATCCCCGTTCAAGAATGCGATTCGATTTTGGGCAGTCATAAGGTGCTGTGGCGCTGTAGCTGCCAAGAACTGGCAGTTGAAGCACAACCTCTTTTGTCACACCAGCCCGCCAACGAATTAATACCAGTCTTCCGCCACCGGCATCCGATTCGGCGGCAGTGAGAGCTTTGCCGAACTCGGTGCGAGGGTCAGAGGAAAACGGCTTGCCACCAACACCCAGGATGACGTCACCTACCGCAAAGATCTGCTCAGCAGGAGAACCTTTCTCGACCATGGTGATGGCGATCTGGCGGGCGTCAGTGGTCACCATCTGGTCGCAAAACATCCAGCCTCTTAGGCCTGTGGGCCCGAGATTCCAGTCGTGTTTGGCCCCCGCAGGAATAACATCACCCTGCATGAAATCAGGAACTACCAGTGTCTTATTTTCGCTTTTTCCTGCGGAAAAAACCGGACCTTGCGCGGCCAGTGTAAGTGCGAGTGAAAGGGTAAAAGCGATTTTCATTTGGCTATGTGTCATTCATTTTCCTTTTTGAGGTGATCGAGTTCTGCCATCGCCTCGGCTAAGCCTTTGCCGATGCCTCCAAGAATCTTTGCGGAACCAAGATAGTGGAACTCGAAGTTAGAGATACCCTAATCGATCAGTTCCTTGCCGCGTGTATAGCCGTGGCAACGTCCGATACTGCTTTCATGACGGCATCCCTGATAAAGTATTTGTCAACTCTCCATCAGACCGCCTTGCCCACTTTCACGCCATTGGTCAACATATCGCGCACATCATTCGTCGTTGAGCCTGTTTTTTTCGCTGAAGGAGTCAATCGTGCTGATTCGGATGATAAGTTTGATGGTGATCTTGGCGTCCCACCAGTGCTCCTTTGGACAAGGGCAAGTTCCCTTGCCGCTCAATCCCACGTTGCGGTTTGGCATGGAAATCAAAATCACGTCGCTTGGCGTTGAAGTTGCTGAAATCGCACTCACACGCCCCATCGGCACGAAACTTATGAAGGGTGATCTGCTGCGATCTCATGAGCTCGCTTCGCAACGCGGACTCGTTCATCAAATTGAAAGTGGAGCAGACATCGATGCGATCAAGGCGGTACTGGGCAGCGGTGAAACCGTGCTGCTGAGCATTCTTCGCCCAGACGATCAGGCAGGATTTATCGCCATAGTGATTTTTGTCAGCCCTGCGGATTTAGTGATCCCGTCTGGCGTGACCAAGACAGTCATGAAAAACTACACGGTGAGTGCCCCCCAGGCTGATGACATCGGCCCTGTCGGTGAAGTCTTCGTCGGCGTTTATTACGCAACCGACCGCGAGTTAAAGGATGGTCAATACTCAGGAAATCGAGACCTAGGTGAATTGAAATATGGGGCTTGCAACGTGTCCCTTCCGCCTGATCATATCCAAGGAAGATTAGAGGCACCGCAGTTCTGGACTTTCATAGGTCGTGATAATCCAGCGAAATTCGTTGTCGTTCGTGGCGTCGCCCAAATTGGGCGAGCTGAAGTTTTTCGAGCAATCGGCTCAGCGTTTACAGAATCGGGCCCAACCAGGAAACGAGTTCTCGTGTTCATTCACGGGTACAACGTGAACTTCGAGAACGCGGCAAAGCGTTCTGCTCAATTGCATTACGACTTGGATTTCCCCGGTGTGACGATGTTCTATTCATGGCCGTCGGACGGAGCGTTGACCGAGTATGTATCCGATATGGCAGACGCCGATTGGACATCTAGCCATCTAGCAAAATTCTTGATGGACTTAGAAGCACAAGACGTTGATGATATCTTCATCCTTGCACACAGCATGGGCAACCGTGCCTTACTGCAAGCGCTACGGCAGATTCAATCAACCGGCGGCGGAAAGAAATTCAAGGAATTGGTGCTCGCGGCTGCGGATGTGGACTCGCAACTTTTTGCCGAGCAAATGGTACCGATGATCTCTTCCTACTACAACAACACCACGGTGTATGCGAGCTCTAGCGACAAAGCATTATGGGGATCACAGGCGTTGTCCAACGTGCCGCGAGTCGGCGAGGTTCGAAATGGAGAACCAACCATTGCGGAGGGCCAGCGATTGTCCATTATCGACGCGAGCTTGATCAAAACAGACTTCTTGGGTCATTCTTACATCGGTGACAGCAACTCTGTGATCAGTGACATTCACCAATTGATCAACCACGGCCCAGTACTCCCGCGTCCGTTCCTAAAGCGAGTTTCAGGCAGGCTAGGACCATATTGGGAATTTCAAGTACCCGTCGCGCCGTGATTGATTCATTGAGCTTCAAAGACACCTTTTTGCCAGAGCCCACTCAGGCTATGCTTCTTACCCTCTGCGCTGGCAAAAACGCAAAACATGCACCAACGTCCCCCCAAGCAAGCTCAACTTGTATGCGGTGGGAAGAGCCTTGGTCCTGTTATCAGAATCCCTCACCCGCCGATGTGGTTAGCAAATTGGTTCCTGGTTTCGCCAGAAGCCAGAAACTACGTTCGTTTTAATCCGTTGAGGTGATTATCGGCGATGAAAACCATGGCGACCATGCCTTGCTAAACGCTTCTTTCGCGAAGTTTAGTCAAGGCAGCATCGGGAAACTCAACGCAGCCTTCATTGCCGCTGTAAGCGGTATCGTCATCAAGCACCCGGCTCGCTCGGAACCATCACCATCCATGTAATACCGAACTTGTCAGTGACCATGCCGTAGCAAGGGGACCAAAAAGTCTTCGTGAGCGGCATTCCTACGGTGCCACCAACGGCCAGCGCGTTGAAAGCTTTGTGGGCTTCGGCTTCGGTGGCGACCGAGAGAGCTAACTGAACACCCTCCATCTTTCCCTTGTCGTCACAACCATCGCCAGCCATCACTCGAACGCCGTCGATCGTAAACGATGAGTGCATGATCTTCGATTCGAATCCAGCCTGAAGCATTCCTTCCGGCACTGGCGCGGGGCTCTCGTTGAATCGCATGATCATTTCGGTTTTTGCACCAAGGGCCTGTTCGTAGAACTTAAGGGCCTCGTCGCAGCGACCTGAGAAAAATAGGTACGGTGTGATTGTTGTTGTGGACACGAGTTGGTCTCCGGGTTGGAAGGTGTTGGAATAACAGCAGATATTACGTGTAACAGTGTTTAAGTCGTAAGCGATCGTAGCTCTATTCAAGTTTCACAAGTTTTCCTTTTCGCTTGACGATGTTCTTGTAATCCCATTGGATCAGTCTCGATTCCTTCAGCCATCGCCAAAGAACGGCCTTCTTGACCTCCGTCAAGTCATTGAAGAAGACCGATGCATCTTTGAATTTCTTGCCGATCATATCAAGCCCCGGCTGCTGAAAATCCGCACCGCTCCAGAACATCAGCCGAATTCCTGGCTTCTGTTTGCTGTATCCCACAATGGGATTGCCATTCAAGAACCAGACCGGATGCGAGTGCCAAATCTTGCTCTCGGCCGTTGGCAGTCCTCGGTCGATTTCACTGGCTAGCAATTGGCAGATCTCCCGGTCGCTGTCATTAAGGTTCTGGTGGTAGGTGGCGATGTCCGGGTGCATGAGGTTCTACTTGTTAATTTGGATCCGACGGGGCCGTAACCAATGAGTTCAGGTCGAATACTTCGCAGACTTCGACGGCTCCGTAGTGGACGGCAGATGATAATCGGAAAAAAGGCCGACCAGTCCGGTGAGAACCAGCCCCGATGCATGGAATGCCCATCACTGTGAACTCGACGGTGAGCACATCGCCTTCCTTGCTCGAAGGGTTGTCTGCCGGCGAGCAATGTACCGCGCCGACTGAGGAATCAGGGAATGTATGGGCGTAGAAGTTCGCGGCTTCGACGGCATCGCGGATGTACCAGAGACAGATGATGTTCTTGATGGGTGGAATTCTTTCTACTCTTTTTGGTTAGTTAAATAATATGTTTGTAAGTTTCTGTGTTCTTTAAGTTGAAGTCCTGGTCAACTCTCAGAATCATACCCAAACTCACGAAGTTCCTGGGAGCAACGGCAGGCCTTGGCGATCTTCGTGGCCCATAGGACAGCGGCTTCGCGCGACGGAAGTTCCAAAACGCAGAAACCTCCATCGAACTCCTTGGTCTGCGGGTAGGTCTCGCTGGTGACGGTTCCGTTAGCTGCAACCATCACTGGTGCGACGTCTTTGTTAATGCCACCGCCGAACACGTAAACGCCTTCAATTTTCGCCTGGCGAATGACCTCACGCGCCGCTTCGCCGACTGTGGGCATATCCTCGGCGGGAATGTTCAGTGCTGCGTTAGGAAATGAGATAAGGTATTTCGACATTGTTGTTTTCCGTTATTAATTTCGTGTATGGCCTGCGAGTTTGCATCCTACTGCACGTGGTTCGGGTCCATCCAAATGAACTCCCAGATATGGCCGTCGAGGTCTTGGAAACCATCTTGAATCATGAACCCGTAGTCCTTGGGTTCGCCGATGCGGGAGCCGCCCGCTTCGAGTGCAGCGCTCACAATCCGTGTGACATCTTCCGTGGTTTCGCACGACAGGCAGACAATGACTTCGGTTGCTTTGGTCGCATCGGCGATCGGGCGCGGCGTGAACTCCCGCATCTTAGCTTCGGTCAGCAGCATCGCGTAGTTCTCTTCGCTGATAATCATGCAGGCTGCCGTTTCATCGGTGAACTGTGGATTGAACGAGAAGCCGAGGGCTTTAAAGAAAGCCATCGACTTGTCCAGGTCTTTGATGGGGAGGTTGACGAACATCTTGGTCGACATGGGGATTTTCGTTTGAAGTTTACTGTGGTGAGAAGGTTGGTTGAGGATCAGGTTGTCGTCAGTTGCCACACGGCTCGCTGTAGTCGGGCATGTCGAGCGAGTTTGGGTCACGAATCATCCACGCCTGGCTGTTCATCGGGTTGAACGGGATCGAGATGTGGTCATGCACTGATTTCCACTGACCGTTGATTCGGCGGTAACCGATCGTGACGCGCAACCACGTCTGCCCGCTGGGGTCGTCCGCTGGAGTCGGGATGAAGTGATGCAGTCCATGCATGATGGCCGTGTCACCGCTGACGTGGACCACGATATCGCGATGTTCGGACTTGAACTGTTCGGGGAAGTACGGCAGGCAGTTGGCCCAGACCTGACGAATCGCTTCTTTGCCAACAGTCTTATACGGCGGGATCGCATCGAACAGGACAGCGTCATCGGCGTAGTCGGCGACGAGGCCGTCCAAGTCCTTTGCTTCTAACGCTGCTGACCACTTGAATATCAACCGTCGGATCGAGGCTTCAGCCTCCGATATTCCGCTGATACGCTCCGCCAGAGCCTGCTCTTCTTGCCGAAGCTGGCCGGTCGGGTCAACCGGAGCAAAGTCATCGATACCAAAGCATGGACGAATCTCGATATCCGAAACTTCGAGCATTGGGTTCGGGCACTTTTTAACCCACTCGATTGCCTCCTCCAGTGAGGCGACCTCCCACATCCAAAAGCCCGCGACCAGTTCATTCGTTTCCGTGAACGGCCCCGTGGTAACGACGCGATCTGTTCCGCTAAACCGAACTCGAGCACCCTGCGAGCTGGGTTTGAGTCCCTCGCCCGCCTTCATGATTCCAGCATTCACGAGGGCTTCATTGTATTTCCCCATGTCCGCAAGCAACTGCTCGCTAGGAAACGTCCCCGCTTCCGAACTCGGCGTGGCTTTGACAAAAACGGCAACTTTCATCTTAAATTTTCCCAATGACTGGTGTATTTGAGGCCAATTATCCTTAGTATTTCACCCAATAGTCGAGCGGCGAGAATCGAAATCGACAACTCGATGAAAATTTTTTCGAACTGTGACTGGATAGCCCAACCATGAAACCCAGTGTTCACCATGATGACTCAGGCCCGCGTCGGGGCCATCGCGCATCGCGACTGCGACGGCACGATTCAGTTCGATGATCGGCGACGGGCTGATCTCAAGCAGCGCGTCGTAGAGGGCCACGATCTGACGCCAGTCAGTGGCCGAAGCCGCAGGGGCACGAGCGTGTTCGGCGGCGATGGCGGCTTGCAACGAATAGATTCCCACTCGCCGAGAACTCATGACGCGGAAAATGAAAATTTCGCTGTCGAAACGAGCCAGGTGTACGGGTTGTCGGGAAGTCCGTCGATAGGCCAGCGCTCGACTGCTGTTGCGAACGCTTCATGGAGCATTTCTTCTGCCATGTCAAAGTCGCGAATCAAACGAACAAGAGTGGCAAACACGCGACGCGACTCTCATAGATAGATTTCGCTGACCTGATCCGATTTTATTTCCGAGCTCAACGTTCGACATACTCCGCTGTGATTATTGCGATCGTTAGCACATGACCAATTTTTAATGATTGTAGCTCGATTGTTCAATCCAGAGCTTGCGATGGTCGAAGTTCTTACCGAAGAGAGGGTCGTCGCCCAAAAGAAAGCAACAACGCACCCCATGCTTGAAGCTCCTTGGATTGGGATGTTGCTTGTCGATTGGAGCTTCAGGCTGGGCGATTAGGCAACCGACTTTTCAATCCCGCCCACCAATTCAGTTGCTAGTAAATGCCGCCAGCCCGGCTTACGATCAAAGCCGAATTTGTTTGGTGCTTCCTGTGCTTCCTCCCCTTTTCATTCTGTTATCGTTGCTGGTTCATGTCCTCGTGGGCTAAGCGTTGCCGCGAAGAGACGCCAATCAGCGCTAACTGTCACAAATTGAACATGTCCGTCGGCAAATGCGAAAAACGCACCTCCGTCATGGGGCGAACCCCAATTTTGCTCGAATGGTATGCCGACACCATCTCGAAACACCAAGAAACCGTTGCGCGTCGTACCCGCACTGCCGCCTATCCAAATCGGTTCGTCCCAAAACCACGATGTATCGGTTTGTACGACTGGATCGAATGCCTTTTCCCCAAGCATGATGGTTTGACTGTGACCGTCAAGCAAATCTCTAAAACTAACGAACTCAGGTCGATTAGGCATCAGCCTCCCATTGCCACAATAATCAGTCTTTGCCATTGCCAACCCGCCTGATTCGTATTCGCCATTCAAGTCGTTCACAGGAACAAGTGCATCCCCTCTCGGCCGTGATGGGCAGCGAAACAACGCATACGATCCATTAACAGCTTTTGTGTCGTACTCGTTTTGTAGCTCAACAAACGGCAGGATTGAAAACGCCCACGAACCGGTTTGGTCCCGCGCTGGTCGTTTCGCATCACCAACACCCCACTTATAGAGCAAACCCGTGTGGAGATCTAACGTCTGGGCTGTCACGGCACTGCCGCCGACGAGACTAAGCAAGTTATTTGGCGCCTGTCCACCATTTGGTGGGATGATTCCAGATGTGTCGTGGAACATCTGAACACCCAGTGCAAGTTGCCGAATTCGATTCTCGCAACTCACGCGATTCGATGCTTCTCTCGCCTTCTGAACCCCAGACGCTGTCAGCGAAAGCAAAAGACCAATGATTGCAACGACAATCACGAGTTCGATCAGCGTGAAGCCAAACCGATGGCGCTGGGATTGGCGATTCATATTCGATATTCCTGATCGTGAGTTCGGCAAACGGAAGCAATACCCTGCAACCAAAGCATAGCGGCTTCACAGCATTTAGGCATCACAATTCTTCGTCGGTTCTCTAACTTGTGCACCCCTACCGAGTGCCCAGCGGACGTGCTCTGGAATTTTAGTTTGGTCGACAACGTTCTGGTGTGTTCTGGCGTTGCGGCGCGACGCATGACTACCGTGGTTGTGGTGCCTGAATACGTCGATCCATTTGTATATTTAGAAACCACACCTGCTGGCCAAGTCAAACGAGGAAAAAAAACTTATGGTGGTGGGGGGGGTTTACTCCAAGTTGCATAGCGACAACATTAGTGAAACATCTCGTTTTGGGATGTGTGTAACACTCGTTTGAACTAGGGGTTGAAGATGAAATTTCTGCTGGTTACTTTATGCGTACTATCTGGAATCGCCTCGGTTGTATATTCCGCAAGCGTTTCACGCAGCTCCGTGCTTGACCTTCAGGGTGCCGGCAGCTGGTACCAGAGATGTGCACCTGCGACTCAGACCTGCACTGTGCCGGCAAACAACAGCGCGTTTGCAATTGGGGCGCAGTGTAACACCGTTGGTCAAACAGGCCAATTTTGCACTGCAGCACCGGCTCCGACGTCATGTACAGCCGCTGGGTTTTATCAATATTGCGATGCAAAGCCCTTGGTAACTTGTCCAGCGGTGGGCGTGACTTGCCAAAACAGTGGTTTTACGAAGGTTTGGATGCCGAACGGCAATGGCACTACTGGCTGTGGATTCATTCCGAAGTGTGACTAGCTCCGACGTAATCGAATGCGATGGCATAAGCATCAAGCATCAATTTGTGATCACGGCAGCTTTTTGCAAGCTGCTGTGCATTGACGCGCAGGGTAAGCAAACACTGGTTTTCGCTACGAGGTACTTATGGTTTCTTGGCCACCTGTTACGACTTATGTCCAATTGGCGAGGACGCGGAGTTTGCTACTCCATCTGACCGTAATCGCCGTTTTCTTATTCGCTTTGTCGGTCAATTCGTTTGGGTCCGAAGGTTTGAAATTGTCCGATGATGCGGCGGTGACTGTCATCAAAGGTATGCTTGATCGTAGGCTGTTTGTTGGAAAGAGATACACTTACACCGTCGAGTGTAAGCCTCATTCAGGGAAATTGTCTGAATACGCATACGGCGTGGAGCGTCCGGTTAAAATCTCGTTTGGTACGCGAGAGCTATTGGTCGGCAGCCCCAAAAAGGGGGCGTCTACGATTCCAAACTTGCTAACGCATAGCATCCAGAATCCCGGCGAGCCGCATGTGACTTCCCCGGTAATTGTCGCGTTTTGGCAAGGCTTCGACGGGCGAGAATCCCGAGTATATAACAGGCACCTATTGACGAACTATGCAGGATCAATAACCGAAAGTCACGGTGCAATTCGTTCGCAGCCAATCTTGCTGCTTACCACGATGGATCCGCTCTGCCGAACCCTTTTCGATGTTCAAACACAGTGTTTTTTTGGAGGTGCAACAGTTCAGTTCAGTGCGGACATGCTTGCCAGCCAGGAGGTTGTGGAACAAACACACCCCCGTTTTGGCAGGTGCTTCCAGCTTTCATACAAAGACGGCGAAATTTGGGGCTTGGTAAGCGGACCGCCTGAATATCTTTTACTGTCCAAAAAAACGGGTGAGCGCCCGGACATCAGAGTCTCGGAATTAGTTTCCATAGATGGCGTACGATATCCAGCCAAGGGTGAGACGAATGACTATGAAGCGAGATGGACTTACGAACTAGTATCGGTGGAGTCGCTGGAAGCGCCTCAAGGCTCTTGGTTTCCGGCTTGGCCAACGGGAACGGGAGTTAACGACGAAACCAACGGCAAGTTGCTTTCTGTTCCATTTACAGTTGCTGAAAGTCAAGCGATTGAAAATTTTCAGATCAGCGCCCTTCGTCAGAAGCAGTCCGGAGCATCGTTTTGGTCGCCCTTTATGATCCTGAACATGACGCTTGCCGGAATTGTCGTCGGTCTTTTTGCTTGGCGATATGTTCGCACAAAGAATAGCTACAGATGAAAAGATTAGTAAGTTTCCATATTTCAATCCGCCTGTTTTGTATTTGTTTACTCCTTTGCCTATCGCTTGGTGCGACCGATACCAAAATGCCAGACCGTTCCAGTCTGACGGCGTTTTGCGGAAGTGATTCAGCCAAGGCTTGCGCGGAGCATCTTGGTGTGAGCTGGCGAGAAACTGAGGAAACCGCCCACCTAGAGCGATCTTCAATTGCAAGTTTTCGTGAAATTAACACTGCTCTTGGCTCCTTGAATTTCCATACAATTCCTCTCGAACTAACCAGCAATAACGTTGAAAAAGTCGCAGAGTTGTTTTTAAGACCGGATTGTCGCGTAGTCGCTGTTGGATGGCGTCCAAGCCTAGGCCCAGGCGAATTGCGAGACAATATCGGTCATTTTTTTTCGATTACCAATATCGATCGGACAGGTGCCGTAGCAACTTTCGACGCCACCAGTAGTGAGGTAGGCTCAATGCAAGTCAACGCTGACAATATGTTGCCCCTTTTATTGATCTCAAAGCAATCGATATCGGACCATCTAAGCTTAGACAAAACATCGTTGATTCTTGAGTTTTTCGCCTCAATCGGTTCTAACATCGCAACCACCGTAACCCTCGCTTCAACTTGCCTTCTCTTATGCTTGTCAACCATACGGCAAAGATCGACCCGTAATGAGCGAACACACGACATCACAAAAAAAGCTTTTGGACTTCGTTACCGTTGGATCATAGCTGTTGGTTTGGCCGTCGCAATCATGAGCCTTTACATTGTCTACGGCAGGAAACCCGCAACATCACCTGCTGAACGGAGTTCTGACATTGCATTTTCGAAAATGCAATATCACTTGGGAGAAATGCTTGTTGGTGGGTCCCAACCAATTTCTATCGATTTGACAAATAAATCCAGCGGTGATGTAAACGTTACTGGCTTTGAGGTCAGTTGCGGATGCATCAATATTCATCCATCAACTTTTCTCTTGAAGGCTGGTGCAAGCCAAACCCTCGACATAAGTTTCTCATCAATTGCTCCTGGAGAACAGCGTTTTAGCGTCAAAGCCATCTCGGACTCGTCAGTCTTGGACGAGTGTACGCTGGAATATAACGGGATATTCGGCACGAGACTGCTACCGCGAACGGCGATCGTTGGCTCCATTTCCAAATCAGCTAATGAGCCGCTTACGCACTGGCTTACAATCGACGGCTATCGCGGTATGACGCTAGACGTCGTTAGTGCAGACAACATGCAACCGGGTTCCCCGTTGGACATACGAATGGTCGATGGTTCGAGGTTTACCGCCGGTGGAGCGGTTGGCGTTGTGATTTCGATTAAAGATGACGTTGAAGTTTCGGGAATTCAATTTGCGTCGGTGCTCTTGAAAGCGAAAACCAGTGAGCAGGCGTCGGCAAAATCAGAAATTCGTTTGACCGCAGAGGTTGGGATTGAAATTGTGAACTGACCATTTTTATTGCCCGTGTGTCTCGTTTTACAATCGACGTCGAAATTCGTCTAATCGAATCAGCTAAATGGATATTTCTAAACGTGTTGCCCGCTGGGTTCTAACGCTGATTTTGCTGCTGCAAATCGGTTGTTTGGTTGTTCATGCTTACCGCTCGTCTCCTGTTTCAGATGAATTTGGCCATTTCTACGCGGGTATTGTCTTTTGGAAGTATGACGATAGGAGCCTATTTAACGTCAACCCGCCGCTTGTCAGAGCACTAGGGACAATGCTGGCGTCTCAAAGTAGGATAGCGGATGAAGTCGCCTATATCGCACCCTCTCCACCACGGAGGCCTGAGTTCGAAGCTGGCCGGAAGTTGTTTAAAAGTCAACCGCAGCTATTCCAGAAGCTGTTGTTTTCGGGGCGGTTGCTTGTCTCGATCTTCTGCGTCGTTGGGACCGTTGTATGCTATTTTTGGGGTTGCCGTCTCGGCAATCAACTTGGTGGCATTAGTGCGGCGGCCTTCTGGGCTTTTCAACCTGAGACATTATCTCACGGTTCTCTGATTACCAATGATATTCCCGTTGCCGTATCGATGTTCCTCGCTTTGTACCTGTTTTCGCGATGGTTACTAGATTTAAGTTGGAAGTATTTGATCGCATGTGCGATTGCATTCAGCCTCGCTTTGCTCTGCAAGTTCACTGCGCTAATTCTACTCCCGTTATTTTTGATTTTTGGGCTAGCAATCGACCGTACTTTTTATCGTAGGCGAGTCGTACATGCATTTGCGTTCGCTGTCATTGTATGGGCAGTGGTTGGGGCAATGTACGGTTTCGTTGGTATTGGTAAACGACTGGATTCATTCCCGTTCGTTAGCGTAGCACTAACCCTCGATACCTCAACTCCCAGCCAGCTTACCAATCGATTCGTCGGAACTACGTTGGGGATGCTTCCATCGCCGCTTCCGGAGCACTTTGTTTTAGGATTGGATCGCCAACAGCTTGACTTTGACCTGGGACTCACGTCTTATGCGGCAGGTAAGCATACGTCCCGCGGTTGGTGGTGGTTTTACATGTATTCGATGCTGGTAAAACTACCGCTGGGAACATTGTTCGCAATCGCCGTGATGTTCGTTTTTGTCGTGCAAAACTCGCGTCTCCTAAACCGGGAGATCATGCTAATATTATGTGCAATCATACTGATGCTTGAGGTCACTGGGTTCAAAGATGGAATTGGCCAGCAACATCGTTATATTTTTCCGCTCTATCCTTTCGTGTTTGTTTTGTTTGCGGTCCCGTTCAGGCAAACGCAAACACGCTCGGTAGTTCCGTACTGTATCTTTGCCGGGAGCATTTCGACCATCGTCGCGGCTGCTATGGTCGCGCCGTTCTGGCTTAGCTCGATCAATTCCCTTGCAGGCGGGTCCAAGAACGGGTTCCATCACTTGTTTAATGATGCAACCGACTGGGGGCAGAGCGCGTACGATGTTGTACGTTGGATCAAGCTTCATCCTAAGTCTCGCCCACTTAAACTAAAGTGCACCGTTAATACGGATTGTATTCCGATTGATGCGTACTGTTTTGCAGGTAATCTCAGTGACCTAAACGAATCAATTGATACTGAGTACAACTGGCTTATAATTAGTCAATCTGACTTATCTCAGCTTGACGGGCTGTCAATTGAATGTAGAGCGACTGAGCCTGTGGACGTGATCGCGAACACGCATTTCGTGTACCGGATACCGAAAAAAAATCAGCGATTCCGCTCAGCGATGTCCGTTTTGGATTGACTTCTTGTTCGGCGACAACTAGACCTCCTGACTGGATTTTGGCTGATTTCTCTTCGGCAGCAGCGTTTTCCTTGGCTGTCGCTGTTTGTCTTGGGCTTCCTCCAGGCGGCAACTGCTCAAGTTCAGCTTGACAATCGTGCTGTGATGCAGGTTTCCACTAATTCGCTCCAGGTGGAAGATGTTCGAGGAGATATCGGATGATCAACATTCGGAAACAAACCGTTAATGATTTTAGCCGTGACAAAACACAGGCGGTCTTGTTGTTACCATACGAGCTTGTACGCGTCAAATACAGGACCTTCAACGCAAGTCCGACGATAGTCCCAGGCCTGGTCAACTTCAGGGCGTAATTTAGCGACGCAAGAAAAACAAATGCCGATCCCACAGGCCATCGGCGTTTCCATCGAAACTTGGCAATCAAGCTTTCGATCTAGACAACCAGCAGCGACCTTTTCCATCATGATCTCCGGTCCGCAGGTTACAACGCGGATCCCCGCATGATCTGACTCTTGGTCCAACCGTTCGAACAATCGATCGGGAACCCTGGCACGCGTTCCAGCAGTACCATCATCGGTGCACAAATCAACTTCGAATCCCGCATTTTTGAAATCGTCGACGCACGCCAGCAGCGCCGCAGTCCGCGCACCGTAAACTAATTTCACACGCTTCGCCCAACCGCTCGCGCGAACGGTTGAGCCGAACTGACGTACTCCGAGCGCTTCTAATCCCAACGTAAGCATGGGTGTTTGTCCGATTCCGCCAACGGCCATCACCAAAATTTCGCAAGGGCGATTTGAAAATCCATTGCCAAGCGGTCCCCACACGGAAACCGCTGTACCCACAGGTGCAACGGCCAGCGGTGTTGTGAAGGCACCTTTTCGCACAAACACAAGATCGATCGCCCGCGGCGAACCGAAGGCATCATCAATGACATTATAGACGGCAAGCGCACGCCCAATCAGTGGTGCCTCGCGGCCTAAAAAGCGAATCATCACAAACTGACCGGGAACCGTGGCCGCCGCGATTGCCGGAGCCTCCAAGCGAATCAAGAACGTATCTTGTGCGATCTCAACCACTCGTTCGATCGACGTTTCTACGATGCTTAGATGGTCCGCGTAACCAATGGGTTGATCGTCTCCGCTCACGCTTTAGTCGTCCTTTCTTTTGCCGCCAGCTCGCTTCGGGCCTTTGCTTTTGCCACGCACATTTGCCTGGCTCGACGCTTTACGTCCCGGTGTTTTAGTAGCCAGGGTTCTACCACTTTGGGTTTTACCAGATGGCGCCTTGCCTTTGCCTGCACTTTTGCCGCGCGCGCTAGTGGGTGACGTTTTGCCAAAGCCTCGCTTACCGCTTGACTCGGCGCGGCCTTCGCGAACGGCACCAGTCACGCCTGTTTTCTTTTGAGCACCTTTGGGGCGTTCGGATACAACGTGACTACGGTCTCGATTCGAGACTCGTTTGCCAACGCCGTTTTTTGCGCCAAGGCTTCGGCGCGCGAGCTTCTCGGTATCAACTTGAGGTGGATCCGCACCGATCACCGCCCCCGTCTTCATACGTTCAGGCAATGCATCCAATGCTTCCTTTCGTTTCGGCAAAGGCCGTCTCGAGCCGGGCGACTTACTGCCAACTGACTTACTGCCAACTGGCCGTCGTTCGCCAATCACTTCTTTGGATGTCCCTTGGGGCGAAAACTTTTTCCTCGGAGCGTCGCGAAACCCTGATTTGGTTTGTCGACCGCTGGCTTTCGAGACGCTGCGTTTGCGAGCGCTGCTGCCAGTTTCATCATCATCCATCGCCTCTTCGGCGGCATCCTCAATGCGGCGGCGTTTCGCGACAGGCTCAACGGCAGCCTTCAGCCGTTTCAGTTCTTCAAATCCAAGCTTGCGGTGCGCCCCTGTCGGCAATTCACCCAGTCTCAGTGGACCGATGGCAATGCGTTTCAGCTCCTGAACCTTATGCCCCAATCGCGCCAGAATTCGGCGGATTTCCCGGTTCTTTCCTTCTTTTAATGTGATCTCAAGTTCCGTCGCGCGGCCGCGAGTCTTCAGCAGTCTCGCCCCTTCGACTTTGACAAGACCTTCGGCAATGTGAATGCCACGCTCCATCTGACGAAGCGTTTCCACATCGATTTTACCTGCGACAGTAACTCGATAAACCTTGCAAATCTCGTATTTGGGATGAGCGAGCCGCTGCGCAAGATCTCCGTCGTTGGTCAGTAGAATCAAGCCTTCACTGCTGCGGTCGAGTCGTCCGACTGGAAACACCCGTTCGTCAGGCGGCACCAAATCGATCACTCGTGGCCGACCTTCAGGATCGACGTTGGTGGTAACAACGCCCACCGGCTTATTGAGCGCGTAATAGACCAATCGCCGTGGTTTCAGCGGTGTTCCATCGACAAAAATCTTTTGAACGCTTGGGTCCACCGTCACTCCAAGCTCAGACACTATTTTGCCATCGACGAGAATCCGCCCCTCGACGATCAGCTCTTCGCAGTGTCGACGACTCCCATAACCGGCAGCGGCAAGCGCCCGTTGTAAGCGAACTCGAGGATTTAATTTTTTAGGTAAACCCGAGGATTCTGGTTGCGTCTTTGCTGACGTGGAGCGTTTAGACGGTTTTTGTACTGATTTTTCGTTGTCCATACCTATCACCCTACCAGAACCACCGCCGTGACAAAGCCCACCACCATCGCTCGCCGCGAGCGGTGGACGTAGTTTAATCCGATTTTTGCTTGATCATACAAGCTTGTTGCGGTTCAAGGATTCGCGGATGATTTGGGTCTATTCGTTGGTCCTGAGGCAGGCGACAATGAGAGCTCCCGTTATTTATCCATCTCACACGGCCTACAGCGGAACGATCCAATGCCAACGCGCGTACCAACTTCGCATGCCCAATACGTGGAGCGACTTGTCGATTTAACCGACCCATCACGCAACATTTTACTAAATGTCACTCAAGCGGAAGCGGTTGCGGCATTGGCTTCTGGTGACGCCGAGCGGCTTCGTGCGATCGATGGCCAATTCGCGCTGGTTCATCGTGATGGCCGCAAAGTTCGTCTGGCTCGCTCACTGGGGCGGCCACTTCGATACTTCCTTGCCAAGCAGATTGCCGGTCCCTGCTTAGTGGTCGCGGAACGAATGGACGAGATTCGCGATTTCCTTGAAGCCGAAGGGTTGCATGGCCAATTCCATCCGTCTTACACGCGAATGGTGCCAGCACATTACTTGGTTGAAATCGAGCTGGTTGGTTGTCCCGATCCCAGCCCAACTTGCACTCGATTCTTTACGCCACAGCGAGAAAAGCTACCTGCGGATATCGACATGATTGGCGAGGCTTACGTAAAGACGCTCGCAGCGGAGCTGGACCATTGGCTTGATCGCGTGGAAGTAGACGCTCCCATTGGTGTGCTGTTCTCCGGTGGCATCGACAGCGGTGCCGTGCTGCTGTCGCTCTATTGGCGAATACTACAGCGAGGTGAATCGCCAGCAAGATTGAAAGCGTTCACGTTGACAACGGATGCTGGCGGCGAAGATGCAAAGCAGGCGTATGAGTTTCTATCCAAGCTTGGCTTGTCGATGCTCTGGGAGCCAATCGAAGTAGCGGCGAGTCGTCTGGATATCGAAGAAACCATTCGTGTGATCGAAGACTATAAGCCGCTCGATGTCCAGGCTGCAACGATGGCGTTAGCGCTATGCCGAGGCATCCGCGAGCGGTATCCCGATTGGAAGTATCTGATCGATGGTGATGGTGGTGATGAGAACTTGAAAGACTATCCGATTGAGGAAAACCCAGAGCTGACCATCCGCAGTGTGCTTAACAACGTCATGCTTTATCAGGAAGGTTGGGGCGTCGATGCGATCAAGCATTCGCTCGTTTATTCGGGCGGCCAGAGTCGTGGACATGTGCGATCATACGCACCGGCGTGCAAGCTTGGATTCGAAGGATTTAGCCCTTTCGCGCTGCCTAATGTGATCGAAGTTGCGGAGTCGATTCCGTTTATCGAGTTGACCGATTGGGATCATGAACGGCTGTATTCGCTAAAAGGTGAAGTGGTTTCTCGCGGCGTTAAATTGGTCACTGGCTTTGACCTGCCGGTCTTTCCAAAGCGCCGTTTCCAACATGGAGTCGGGGACGTTTCGCTGTTATCGCCGGTGATGTCAAGCAGCGAATCCGACTTGCGCCGCGTCTTTGAACTGGTCGTCGGATGAACCCCGGTCTGGCAATTTCGGAAGAGCAGATGATTGCGATGCGGCCGCCGAAAAACTTGGTGGATGTCAATCGGCCGTATGCGTTCCTTGTCGAGCCAGAGCATCAGCCAAGCGGTCAGGTTGAAGACGTCGCCGTCTTGTTCCTCACCAATCGCGAATGTCCTTATCGCTGCCTGATGTGTGACTTGTGGAAGAACACCACGAATGAAACCGTTCCTCATGGTGCGATTCCCGCGCAGATAGACTTTGCGCTGCGTGAACTCCCAACCGCTCGTCATCTTAAGCTCTACAACAGCGGTAATTTCTTTGATCCGGCTGCCATTCCTCCCGACGATTATGCTGCAATTGCGATGCGGGTGAAAGCATTCGCAACGGTGATCGTTGAAAATCATCCACAGATGTGTGGATCGCGAGTGCCCCGTTTTATCAGCGAATTGCGAGCCGCCGGTTCCACCGCAACGCTAGAAGTTGCGATGGGGCTGGAGACGATCCACCCCAGAGTTCTTCCCCTGTTAAATAAGCGATTGACGACAGGAGCGTTCCGTCGCGCGTGTGACTACTTGCATTCGCTGGATGTGAGGACGCGCGCGTTTGTGTTGCTTCGCCCGCCGACGTTAACGGAGGAAGAAGGTTTGGAGTGGGCGCTGAGATCAGCGGAATTTGCATTCGACTGCGGCGTGAGCGCGGTTGCGGTGATCCCGACTCGATCAGGCAATGGAATGATGGAACAAATGCATGCCGATGGGTTGTTTGCACCGCCAGTGCTGGCATCCTTGGAAGCGGTACTGGAGACGGGGCTTGCACTTGGACGTGGACGAGTCTTCGTCGATTTGTGGGACGCAGAACGGTTTGCAAACGGAGCCGCCAATTCGACGGATCGAATAAAACGACTTCAAGAAATGAACCTAACGCAGCAAATCCTGCCAGCAGTGAAAGTCAACCCATGAATCACCACCGTGTCGATGTTGTTGTTGTCGGCGCAGGTTTTTCTGGAAGCTTGGCTGCGATGCTGCTTTTGCGCCAAGGTCGCTCCGTCGCGTTGGTCGAGCGCGGGAAGCATCCACGGTTTGCAATCGGTGAGTCTTCGACACCGCTGGCTGACTTCAAATTGCGTGACATCGCACGCCAGTACGACCTACCGCGATTAGAACCACTATCGCAGCATGGGACTTGGAAAGAGTCCTACCCAGATCTGATGTGCGGTGTGAAACGCGGCTTTAGTTACTTTTTCCATCATGCAGGCAAGGAATATAAAACCGACGATCAGCACGGGAGCGAACTGCTGGTGACAGCAAACTCAAGTCACCAAACGGCTGACACACATTGGTTGCGATCGGACGTTGATGCGTTCTTGGTAGAGGAAGCCATCGACGCAGGAGCGATCTATCTTGACGAAACGTCGATTGAATCGTCCGAATCTGGGGATTCATTACGACTAGCGTGTCATCGTAATGGTCATCCGATGTCGATTGATGCACGCTTTCTCATCGTGGCGACGGGCAGCCCGCAGCTTTGGAACCAAGCATTTCCAATCCCAGCGTCGGGGCAACTGTTACGAACGGATTCGCGATCGTTGTTTGCGCACTTCGCCAATGTAAAACCTTGGAACGACGTGATGCACGAGCTTGGGCTTTCAACGTCCGAGCATCCTTTTGACTGCGACCAAGCGGCACTGCATCACGTGTTTGACGGCGGCTGGATGTGGCAATTGCGTTTTGATGATGACACGACAAGCATCGGGTTCTTGCTCGACAATCATCGCCAGCCGGTTGACCCAACATTGACAGCGGACGCGGAATGGCATTGCTGGTTAAATCGCTTTCCTTCGATTCAGTATCAGCTTGCGGAAGCAACGCTCGTACGGCCCGAAGCTGGATTGCAGCGAGTCAATCGGCTACAGCATGAGCTGCGTCAGATCGCTGGTTCAAACTGGGCACTTCTGCCCGCAGCCGTCGGATTTTCCGATCCATTGTTCAGCACCGGTATCGGCCATTCGTTATTTGCGGTTGACCGACTCGTGACGGCTTTGCGTGACCTGGATGAGCCGAAACGCCTTCGAGAATCGCTTGCGGAATACTTGCTTTGCATAAGCCAAGAGATTGATCTCATCGACCGATTCGTTTCACTTGCTTACCGGGCTTCACCGAATTTCGGCCAATATGTCGCGGCAACGATGCCCTATTTTGCGGCTGCGACCAGTTGTGAACGGCTAGCTCGTGATGCCAAAGACGGTCATGGACCAGGATTTCTGCTCGCAAACAACAATGATTTTTTGGAGGCCATGCGACAAATTGAAGATTCGCACCGAGTGCTGAACGCGTGCGAAGGTCCTGTTCAAGCAGCGATAAAATTTGAACAAGCAGTCGACGATGCATTAAAGCCATTCAATCAAGTCGGACTATTTTCACCGCAAATCCCGCGAATGTACCGATACACAGCAGCCAAGTGATGCATCGTTCCTTCGACTGACAAAGTTTTCGCTAGTTCGATTGTACCAAATCGACCCTATTGGCCTTGTGCTGAGGTGTTAAAAATTTGGGGTTGTTGGCAAGAAGCCTTTGCGCAGATTTAATCCCTTATCTCGCCGCGCGCGGGGCTTGTCCCCGTCGGGCCACGATCACAACCAGATGCTCACTCCGCCGCGACCTTGCTCAGAGACTAGTGTCGCCTTTCGCTCCGCGAAAGAGCGCTTTTTCGCGGCGCGAAAGGC
>JAYVSE010000009.1:0-18033 GCA_043775635.1 Planctomycetaceae bacterium
GCGTGGGCATCGCCCCGCGCGTTTGCCTCAAAACACGCGGCCCGATGGGCACGCGGTTTAACGAGTAATGTGCGAAAACTTATGCAAGAGTGCTTACCAATGCAAAAATCGGCGCAGCAACTCAACGCCTGGTTGTGTCAAAAAGCTCTCGGGATGAAACTGCCAGCCTTCAAGTTTGTGCTCGCGATGCCTAACCCCCATGATCTGTCGCGTGGGGCCAAGATCGCTCCATGCGCTGACCAGTAAACAATCGGGAAGGGTCGGTGGATCGATCACCAAGCTGTGATATCGTGTCGCGATGAATGGCGACTCAATTCCTGTAAACAATCCACCATCGTCGTGACTGATCGAATCCGTCTTGCCGTGCATCAACATCGGTGCTCGGACAATGGTCGCGCCAAGCGCTTGTCCGATTGATTGGTGTCCGAGGCAAACGCCAAGAACCGGAATCCGTCCCAAGAAATGCGTCACGCAATCAACGCTGATGCCCGCTTCGTTCGGCGTGCAGGGGCCTGGCGAAATCAACAGGCGAGTTGCACCCATCGCTTCGATTTCGCTTGGCGTGGTTTCATCGTTCCGCAGCACCCGCACATTTACCGCGGGGTCAATCTCACCTAAACGCTGGACTAAGTTGTACGTGAACGAATCGTAATTATCGATGACGACGATCATGGGTGGTGCGGTCAAAAAAGCGAATGGATGTCAAGACGTATTTTGCGTAATTAAGTAAAAGATTATTTCAGCCAAGGATCTTCGTAAACGGTCTTTGGCGGGCTGGCAATCTTTGCGTATACTGGGGACATGGTGCGGATGAAAACTTTCGCAACGAGAACTTGTTGGCCCATTTGAGAAGAGACTCGTGCTTTCGGTTCGTCCCAAAATTGCCGAATTGGCATTGCGCGTTTTTAGTCGCAGTTTACACCCTGAACTATACACGGTTCATCAGACCCGTTGCATCGATCGAAGCCATTATGCCGCTAGAATTGATATCACCAGTTCCGGCCATGTGGTGACCTGGAACAGCGGGGGCGTAACGCTGTGCGAAGTCGTCGCCAGCGCCTGCCAGCCGTTGCCCACCAAACGCTGCCTACTGTCGTACCCCGTCAAGTCCAGCCGAACCGACCGAGCGGAACATGGGGAAGCCGCGTACCGGACTAGCTTTCAGCTGGATTCCGTCGCGCCCGAAATGTTTTGGATGGTCGGTCAGACCTTGTCCGGCGAAGCGACGCAGGGCCTCGTTCATCGATTCGATTCCAATGGACGCATGGCGTTGGGGGCCCTTAGCTATATCAATATAGAAACGCGATTGAACAGCATGTTGATCCAGGCAATCCATACGTTCCCGGACGATTACGCGATCCTAAAAATCGAATCGCTGTTCTCCTTGCCCTCGGCGAAATGACGGTGCCTCTGCGATTGACATGCTTGGCATCGTCAATCATCGGTGTGATCGACCTGCGCGGCGGCCGCGCCGTTCATGCGATCGCCGGGTTTCGAGATCAGTATCGCGATGTCGTGGCATCGGGAGTTAATGATGGCGACGCCATCGGGTTGGCGATGCGATACCAAGAACTAAACGTTTCGTCTCTCTATATCGCGGACCTTGACGCGATCACCCTGCAATTGCCTCAGTTGTCGTTGCTTGACTCGTTAATGACGCTTGCTGATTCTGTCTTGATCGACGCCGGGCCAGTTTCAGCATCCATTGCCAAAGCCATTCCCGCAACGGCACCCATACGCTTTATCCTGCCAAGTGAATCGTTTGCTTCCATCGACGCTTGGTCAGCAGCAGCAGAGCAGCTCGCCAGCCAACGCGTTGTCCTGGGACTTGACCTATGTGGCACCCAAATTCGCGTCGGCGGCAAATTGACCGTGTCCGAGACGCAGTCCGCTGACCTGCTAGACAACGTCACTCCTTGGATAAACCGAGCGATCGCGATCGGCGTATCGGCAATCGTCGTTTTGGATTTGTCGTATGTCGGCACGAGTCGAGGCGCAGGCACTGCGTCTGCCTGTCGTGCCATTGCCCAACATTGGCCCAATATAGAATTGATCAGCGGTGGCGGCGTTCGCGATGCTGCCGATGTGCAATTGCTACTCGACTCAGGCTGCGATCAAGTGCTTGTAGCCACGGCGCTCCACAACGATTTTAAATCGTAAATAGATCGAGCATGATGCGTGCTCAACTTTGCCGAATCGCTATCGAACAACGCGGCGACATTCAATGAAACATTAGAGGCCCGTGCCAGTTAGGATCGCTCGATCAATTTGTGGGATAGGCTTCCAGCCTGTCGCATTGAAAATGACAGGCTGGAAGCCTATCCCACTTCAAAAACCGGCCAGCCGATTCTGTGAACGAAAGCATTCCCTCAAAGACATCGCATTCCCTGGCGGAGCCATCAAACGAGAGTGCTGAATGCTGGGCGATCGGAGAGAAGTGTCGGAATTTGTCAAAATTTTAACTTGTCACGCGAAGCACAGACAAGAATAATAGTGTCAGCGTATCGCGATGTCGCATCGCGATGGTCCCTTTTTGACAAAGGTCGGTTTGTTCTGGTTGGCACCCGAACCGAATTTGTCTTCCTAGTTTTTAAAGGAGGTGATCAAGTGGAATATTGCTGTACTGGCCAACGGGGTGGTAACCCGTAGAAAAGTCGGCGGGCTGCGAACGCGCCGGCGGCCACCCCACTCGCGATCACTTCGTGAATAGCGAGCAAAGGCCTGGCGGTTGAGACACGTTGGTCTCGATCGTCAGGTTTTTTTATTTGACGATCGACTATCTATCAGCGGCACGTCGCTTTGGACTTGGCATCCAGTCCCTAACCCACTCCGTCCACTGCAAGACTTCTTCGGGAGATAACGTCGGTTGTGGCAGCGTTGGGAGCCTTACCAGACCACCTGTATTTGGATCCAGCCGACGGATGACCAAGCGGCCATCGACGTCGACTTCAAATGTTAAATCGAGGTAAGCTTCTGGTGATTTATCCGCGAATTGATGGCTGCCAAGTGAACGCCACGATGTTTCGCGCCAGGTCGACGACTCGACCACCGTTAACACTTGCAGGTGAGCTGCCCCCGCTGCAATCCGTCGATTTGTACGTGCTGGCAGCGCCGTCCCGCGAGGAATGATCGGGCGGATTCGACGTCGATTTTTGGTATCGATCACTAGCAAACCGATGTCGTGGGTGGTCGAGGTCTGGGGCGGCAATGGAATATCGCCACGCCCCGGCAATTCACCTGCGACACACAGCGCCGCACCGCGTGCGACATCTGTCCTTTCAACCAATGAAAAAGCTGTTTCATCGCCGAATTTTTTCTCGATTCGCTTTCGCACTTCACCCATTCGAGTCAGGATCCCAAGCAACAAACAGTCACCCACTCGATCCGAATTAATATTTGCTGTTTCCAAAGCTAAGTCGATCATCTGCAATAACTCGACCATCATCGGTTCGCAAGCATCGAGCCAATCCGCGCGAGTCACTGCAACCGCGATCGGCTTATTTCCTCGTTGAAAAGAAATGTTTACCGACTCGAGCAGCAAAAACTTTGGTAAAGCCCGCTCGCAGGCAACTTGAAGTGCTGTCGCTGTTTGCAGAAGCTGTCGAGGATCAAATTTAAATTGTTTGAGGCACGACTCGGCCACCATATCGACCAGTTTCTGTTGCCATTGAAGCGTACCATAGTGCCAATGCCCGATTGCAGAGAGTTGCTGCAGGCGTTGACCGCGAAATCGTGAAACGACGACCTCCGTCGCATGCCCCGTAACCGACACCACAACCTGAGGACGCTCGCCATTACGATCCACAGCGACTTTTTTATCCAGCGGTAGCAGCGCCGCCGAACTGTCGCTGGATCGGTCATGCCGCCACGACTGCAGCACTGCAGCAGAGCGATCAACGAGCCGAATCGATCGCACGCCAGCGATCGTTGCCGCTTGAATCACTGCTTGTCGGTGAAACTGGTCATAGCTTGACGGAACGGTAATCGCAACCGCATGCGGAAACGATTTCTCGGTCCAGCACAGCTCAATCAACTTGCGGATTTGCATGGCAAGCAAAACTTCGGCAGGACAATGACGTCCATTGATCAAGTGATCAACTTTCGATTGACCGATGTAAAGGGGGATGCAATGCAAAACACTGCCCGGCAAACTTTCTCGCTTCGCCGCCGCCGCTTCGCCGAACACCAAGGGCTCGCCATCGGCGATCGCTAATCGCTGCTGCGACTTGCCATTTTCAAGTGGCGTAAGAACCTCCACTTTCCCCGCTGGTTCAGCAACGGCGCAAGTGGCGTAGAACATACCGAGATCAATGCCCATCACCTTCGCCATCTCACCGCTTGTCGATCCGCTATGGTTTGTCGCGATTTCGCCCAGGGCCAAAGGCGATCGCAAGCCGGTGATCCACGCCGTGTTTAATTCGGCCGTGTCATACGATGCGAGATCGGCAATGACTTCGACAAGCGATGCGTATCGTTCTTGGGGACGCTTGGCCATCATGCGGCGAAAGACGTGCTCAAGTCTCAAATCAACATCAGGCCGGATCGCGAATAATTCCGGCAAAGGATCGTGTCGAATACCGCGAATTTGCTCAAGAAATTCACCCTCATACGGTGGTCGTCCCGTTAATAAAAAATAGAGGGTGGCACCAAGCGAATAAATGTCGCTACGCGAATCGACTTGATCGGGATTCTCCAGTTGCTCCGGTGACATGAACGCAATCGTTCCAATCAATCTTCCCGAAGTCGGTGCGGCCGGATCGCGACGATTTTGAAGGATCTGATGAGGCGTTGCAAATAGAGCTAGCCCAAGATCCACGACCTTGATGGTGCCGTCGGTCGAAAGCATCAAGTTCCCAGGCTTTACGTCACGATGCACGACGCCAGCGGAATGTGCATGCGCCAGTCCTCTTGCTGCACCTCGAATCGCCGCGACAGCAGCGTTGATCGACATCGGTCCGCCCTTGGCAACAACCGTCGTCAACGTGTCGCCGGCGATGTACTCCATCGCGAGAAAATGAATCCCGTTGCTGTTTCCCGCATCAAACGCAGTCGCGATGTTGGGATGCATCAGCCGCGCCGCAGCTCGGACTTCGTCGTAGAATCGCTCCACCGCCCACTTTTGTTTCATGTGTTCTGGAGGAAGTGTTTTAATCGCCACGGAGCGCTGCATCGTTTGATGCTTTGCCAAATACACTCGCCCCATTCCGCCACTACCGATCATCCGCTCGATGACATACTCCCCAATCCGCGCAGGGATTCCAATCATCTCCAAACGTTCTCCATCGTTGGTCTCGAAATCGAGCGAGTCGAATTCCTTTTCATCCGCATCTTCTAATGAACCGATACTCCAAACACCTGTCACGGGATCAAACGGTGCGGAATCCGATGGTACAACATCGGCTACACCAAAGTTTGACGCGTCCGTGGCGGGTGGGTTGGTGAATGGCAAATCGGCATCGGCGCTTGGTCGATCTTTTCGTGGTTCGTCATCGGTTGTGGAAAATGAGTCGGTCACGTCGAATGGTCGTCCGCCGAGCGGAAGTGGTGTGGTTTCGTTTTCTTGCGGGATATCGTGTAATGCAGCTCTAGCGATTCGTTTCGCATTGCCACTTCTGAATCCTCGTTTGTTCCATTATGCCCAAAACTCTGATCCGAATCGCGACTCGAAAAAGCCCGCTGGCGCTTTGGCAAGCCGAATGGGTTGCGGGAGAATTAACGGCACTGGGTCATCAGTGTGCCTTGATTCCGCTCTCCAGCCTAGGGGATTCTGATCTCAAGCCAATCACTTCTTCGACAGAAGTTGGGTTATTTACAAAGCGAATCCAGCAAGCGGTGATCGCCGGTGACGCTGATATCGCTGTTCACAGCCTTAAGGACCTGCCTACGGTTGAGTATAGCACCGTCCACGTCGCCGCGATCCCACCGCGTGCCGACGTTCACGATCGGCTTATTTCTTCGCAAAGCTGGACGTTTCAAGACATTCCGACTGGCTCGATCATTGGAACCAGCAGCCGACGGCGAGCAGCACAATTGCTGCACTTACGGCCGGATCTCGATATTCGCCCGATTCGCGGAAATGTACAAACGCGACTCGATCAAGTGATTCGTAGGGAATTTGATGCCACCATCCTCGCCGCTGCCGGGCTAGATCGCTTGGATTTACCCGGAATTGGTAGCGTCGAACTTGATCTTGAAACGATGCTGCCAGCCCCAGGCCAAGGCGCACTGGCGGTCGAATCACGCCGTAGCGATGACCGAATCACGAAAATCGTTTCCGCGCTCGACCATGCAGATTCGCGTGCCGCAGTCACGGCAGAACGTTCGTTGCTTCGACATCTAAGTGGCGGTTGTCTAGCCCCGATCGGTGCTTACGCCATGATTGTCGACGGGCGATTAGTTTTGTCTGCCGTCGTTCTTTCCGTTGATGGCCAGGTACGGCTGCACCATGCGGGAGAGGGCCAGCCGCAAGACGCCAAAGCACTCGGCGAAGAAATTGCGGATGCGTTGCTCGCCGCTGGGGCGGATCGTTGGATCGCGGCTGCTCGCTAACTCATTTCCCTCACTTTCAGGTTTTTGAAGTGGGATAGGCTGCCAGCCTGTCATTTTCAATGCGATAGGCTGGCAGCCTATCCCACTAATTGATCGATTGAAACGACATGACATTAGATAATCTGCATTCCGTTGGCCCGCTAAGTTTAGCAGCCTTTGATCGCGCGAAAAAATTGATTCCGGGCGGCGTCAACAGTCCCGCGCGCGCCTTTGGTGGCGTCGGTGGCTCACCGCTGTTCATCGACCACGCCGTCGGACCCTGGCTGTTTGACATCGATGGCAAGCGTTACCTCGATTACATCGGATCATGGGGCCCGATGATCCTCGGCCATGCCCATCCCGAAGTGATCGAAGCGATTACTCGCGCCGCGCAGCGCGGGACAAGCTACGGTGCTCCCACGGAAGCCGAAAGCGAATTGGCGGAACGCATCATCGCTGCCGTACCAAGCGTTGAACGTGTGCGGCTAGTCAACAGTGGAACCGAAGCCACGATGAGCGCGATTCGCGTTGCCCGCGGCGTTACCGGTCGAGATAAAATCATCAAGTTTGCGGGCAATTATCATGGCCACGTTGACTCGCTTCTGGTCTCTGCGGGAAGCAGCGCCGCGACGCTTGGTGTTCCCGATTCGCCTGGTGTGACTGCGGGTGCAAGCGGCGACACGATCGTACTTAGTTACAACGATCTACCAGCCATGATATCAACCTTCGAAAGCAATGTTGGCAAGATTGCTGCGGTAATCATTGAGCCGGTCGTTGGCAACATGGGCTGCGTGGTACCGACGGTCGATTTTCTTCGTGGGCTACGAGATATAACGCAGCGAGACGGTTCAATTTTAATTTTCGACGAGGTGATGACGGGGTTTCGCTTGGCGATGGGAGGTGCACAAGAGTTGTTCGGAATCATCCCTGACATGACCACGCTGGGTAAGATTGTCGGCGGCGGTATGCCACTGGGTGCCTATGGTGGCCGCGAAGAAATCATGCGACACGTTTTGCCTGCTGGGCGAATTTTTCAAGCGGGAACACTGAGCGGAAACCCGGTCGCTGTGGCCGCAGGAAATGCAACGCTGCGACTGCTTGCTGAGAACCCACCCTACCCCTATTTGGAACAAGCAGGCAAGCGATTGGGCGAAGGGTTATCTCACGCGGCTGCTGATGCCGGGATCCCGCATCAATTGCAACGCTTAGGCAGCATGATGACGTTGTTTTTCAATGACGCGCCTGTTCGCAATTGGTCTGAGGCTGATAATAGCGATCGAGCAAAATTCGCCAAGTTTTTTTGGGGGATGATCAAACGAGGTGTTTATTTGCCGTGTAGCCAATTTGAAGCACTTTTCTTCAGCCGCACGCACACGATGGATCATATCGAGCAAACGATCGACGCTGCGCGGGCAACATTCGCTTCCTGGGGCGACTGAGGACCGTTCGATCAATCACTGTCCGGTTTTTGAAGTGGGATAGGCTTCCAGCCTGTCATTTTCAATGCGACAGGCTCACGTTCTAGGAACTTCAATGCCTTGAATCATTGTTAACAATTCACTATCGATGCTCCGGCCTTCAACTTCGGCCTCGGCGGTCAGTTGGACGCGATGGCGAAGGACTGGCAAAACGATCTCGGCGATATCATCGGGAACCGCAAAATCTCGTCCTGAAAACGCTGCAAGGGTACGACCGGCTTGCATCAGTGCGATTCCCGCTCGTGGCGATGCGCCAATGTGAAACGAAGGCCAGATCCGTGTCGACCGCACGATTGAGTTAATGTAATTGACTAGCTCATTTTCAACTCGCACGCGACCGCACGCCTGTGTCATCGCACGAACCTGCTCTGGATTGGTAATGGGTTGCAGTACATCGATAAGCCGTTGATTGAGGTCAATCTGGAGACTGTGCATTTGCAGTATCTCGGCCTCTTCGGTTGTCGAAGGGTAGTCGATGCGAAGCTTGAACATAAATCGATCCAATTGCGCTTCGGGTAACGCATATGTGCCTTCGCTCTCCAGCGGATTCTGTGTTGCCAGTACCAAAAA
Source organism: Planctomycetaceae bacterium (assembly GCA_043775635.1). GTDB lineage: Bacteria > Planctomycetota > Planctomycetia > Pirellulales > Pirellulaceae > UBA6163. The sequence continues at coordinate 8,577 of JAYVSE010000009.1, forward strand.
TGGCATCGGCACGCGATGACTGGTACCGTCAATCGTGACACGATATTCCTGCATGATTTCCAACAAGGCCGCATGGGTCTTTGCCGGTGAACGATTGATTTCGTCTGCCAACAGAAGCTGCGTAAAAACGGGACCAGGTCGAAATCGAAATTCAGATTTTTGCATATCAAACACCGGTGCACCCGTGATGTCCGACGGCATTAAGTCCGCTGTAAATTGAATACGCCCAAATTCGCAACCGAGGATGCGTCCCAGGGTTCTCACAAACAGAGTTTTCCCCAGCCCTGGAACCGATTCGATTAACACATGCCCACCGCTCATCAATGCGGCGAGCGTGCCCAAAACCAATTCATCTTGGCCGATATAAAGCTTTCCGACTTCTGCGACTATCGCATCATAGATTCGGCGAACATCGCTGATTTCGAGTGTTGGGGTTGGACTATTCGCGATACTCAAGGTGCTGCTTTCGTTGGCGGTGTGGCAATATTAGAAGACAATAACAAAGTCGCTGGGGCTGATGGTGGTTCCGCGAACGGCTGCACCCATTGGCCAGTCGTTTCACCACGAATTCGTCGCATGTATTCGCTGACTCTGTGCCGTGCATATTCCTCGCCACCAGATCTGCTCATCAGCACTGCGACGGCGTCAAGGTGATCCGCAAAATCACTGTTGGAAACCGTTTTTCCCTGACGCGGACGCCCAAAGATTGGAAGCAAGATCATGCACGCAATAAATCCAGTGACGGCTAAGTGTAATACGATCAAACTCAATGGCCAGACAGTAAAAAGCTCCATTCCAGTCATGGCATTGATTTCTGGGTCAACTTCAGAAACATTAGCGCCAGCGCTATCCGTTGTCAGAAATCCGACTAATCCAGATCTGTCCCCGGTCTCCGCAATCAGTTGAGTTGCCACTGCTTGCCCCTGCGGTGTTGTCAAAGAAAAATTGCAAAGCAGGGATCCGTTTCCAACAACAATTAATTTCGACTCTCCCCATTCTTCGGCTGTAATTCGCGTAATGATGGGCGACCCGTCGTCGGCCCGAAGCAGCGCCTGGTGTGCTAACTTTACCTTCGACGAGCCATAAACTTGCCATGACCAAGGGTTACGCGAATGTTGGGTATTCGTTGGACTCGTTGGACTCGTTGGGCTCGTTGGGCTCGTTGGGCTCGGGGCGATTGCTGCTGCAACTGGAACGATCTTGTACTCCACGGCAACGATGTCGCTCGAGCGATCCGATGTTTCGTTAGCGCGGGGCAGTGTCCATTCGCTGAGTGCCTCGCTTGTACTCATGCCGCCAAGGATCGTGTCGGCAGATGCTCTTTCGATCGAAAACCAACCATTGTTTGGTATCAGTTCCGTGTGTAATCGAACGAGCATCTGTTCCGTTTCGATGCGCGCCAACTGGCGACGGTATTCAAGCTTCTGATCTTTCGGGGCAGCTTGTCGTGCGACTCCGTAATAGCGAGCCTGACAGCCTTGGTCGGGGACAATGTAGACCAGCGTTCGTGTCTTTTCACTTAGCCATTGGTCAAACCATGCCGTCGATTCATCGTACAAGGTGTCCCTTTCGGTCGGCGTCCAAACGATGGCCGTGGTGGTTGCCAAGCGATCATTCAGGCGACTGATATCTCGCGTCGACCAACCCGTTCGGGCATAGGCTCGACGAAGGACGCCAAATCCGTTGATGCTTTGATCACCCGCGGCTCCACGTGATTTTCCATAGTCGACGCGTAGCGTTTTACCGCAGCCGATTAAGGTAAATCCCGCAGTCAGCGCGATGTACAAGCCGATGAACCGGGCTAGGCAGTGAGAGTTCGTCATACAAGCACCTCGTGTCGTTTGATAGTCAACTCTTCTAGTTGTTCGTTTCCTTGCCAGAGTTGCCGAAACAAATCGACGGTTGGAGTGTGCCGACCAAAATAGGATGCCTCAAACGCCATGACGGTCGCTTTCAATAGCGATGCGGCCGGCAGTGAATCTTTTCTTGTTTCAGTAACGTAACGACCGTTTGTCTTGCCGCGGGAAAGACGCAGCAAGCCACGTCGATCGAGGATTAACAATTGATGACCGAACAAGCACTTGATCGCTTCATCAAACTGGCCCAAGTTCATCAATCGTTCAGCCTCGGTGCGCAAGTCGACGTCTGTACGCCTTAATTCTAACGGTAGCTCGCGTATTCTTTGTAATGTTTGCAAGTCAACCACATCACGATGATTACGCTGCGTTCCAGGCAAAACGGCTATTCCATCTGGATCGAGTTTTGAAAAAGCATACAGGATCGCACCGGCGATCATGGCAAACCCAAGACCAACGACTAACCAGCCGAAGAAATTGCCTGACTGCGACCCGCTGCCGATTGCACCCGAAGAATTGGATGATTGCTGTTTGACACGCTCAGCTTTGGGCAGCCAGCGACTGTCACGATGTTGGGTGTCAGACGATGTATCTCGCAGGGGGACGGGGATAATCGCTTGCTTCTCAGGATCAAACCAAGGAGATTGCCCAATCTCCTTCGTCGCGTCGACCGTTGGCTGGTCCGAAACGGATTGACCGAACGCAACCGGCGTTTTTCCGAGGAAGAATGGAATCAGCAACAAGATTGCGCTAACCAATGCCCGGTTCATACGCCAACTCCTCGTGCTTGTACCGCGTTACCATTTGTAACCATGATTTCTCGCGTTTGTTCAGTTTGCCCAAATTGTCGAATCGCCTCGGCGCGAACGGCCAGTTGGATTTCCCAGCCTTCAAGTCGGATCCTAGTATCAAGATAACTTAAGAAGCGAACCAAAATGCTCAATGCTCCCGCAGCCCAAAGTGCCAGCGGATAAAGCACAAGATAAACGGCTGCGTCCCATTCCCAGAGGCCAAACAGCGTTCCTCGAATCCAAAGCAAGCCGTAGAACCCTAGCATTGCAAGTGAACTCAACAATATCGACATGGCGATGAAGCGGCCGAAAAGCTCACCTGCAATGGGACGATGAAGAGCACCGCTGCGTTTTCGAGCCGTAATGGTCTCGGACCCTTTCTTGGCAAACACAGGGCAACGCTCCAGCAACAAAATCTCGGGTAAGAACGAGCGATTGCCTCGAAAAATGGTGATGCAAAAGACCAGCAGCAGGGGCCAAAAGTAGTCCCTGTCGTAAGCGACATCATTGCCCCAATTCGATGCCACCAACACCATCAACGGAACCGGTCCGCGAACAATGCCCAATCCCCAGAACCAGCGACCAAGAGTGTTTTTTGCTTCAGCAAAAACAGATCTCCAAGTGGGCTTGCTTTCGAATACGGCCTGACCCACGTAGAGTGTAGTAAAGATACCAGCGATCGGTGTTTGGACGAATATTAGTAACGCCATTAACACTTGGTATTTGATCAAATTAGCCGACATTTCTTCGTCATAACTCGCAACCCGATACTCGCTCAGTGGAATCCAGCCCAACAGCAATCCGTTCAGTATCGCCCAGGGTAATGCACCCAGCGCAAATCCGACGATTGATGCCGCAGGGTAACTGCGAATCAGCACCATCGCCAAATCGCTGATCTCTGTCAGTGTTCGAACACGAATCACCACATGCGTATCATCGAGTTGCATGGAACGCATCCTCCTCATCATTCGCTAACGGATCGAAATTTGGCTCGATGTAGCGCTGCTCTAGCCGTGGTTCGTTGCGCGGAAATCCAAGCACAACAAAGTAGAAGCTGATTAAACCTGCCGACATGATCGCCCAGGCAGCCTTGAACACGTAGGGCAATGGGCTTGGTGAAATAAACCCTTCAGTGAATGCGGCTAGAAAAAACAAAGCGGCCGATGCAGCCATGATGGGAACCGCTTGGCTCGCCGAGTCTCGCAACGACTGCACTCGCGTGTAACCTCGGGTATGAAACAGTCCGATTCCAAATCGAAGCCCCGCAGCGCCTGCTAACGCAATCGCGGTGAGTTCAAAGGGACCGTGCGCCGTTACAAAGTGCAAGAAATTGTCGCCGCCAACCGATTCTTCTCGCGACATATAACCAAACATCGCTCCTAGCGTGACCGCGTTAAAGGCCACTTCAAACAAGCAAGGAATGATCAGGATGCCGAAAGAGAAGCATTTTAGCCCGATCCCTGTATTGTGCATGATGTAAAAGCCTGCCATCGCCACGTAGTGATCGAGCGACCCTGACACCGGTTTTTCGTACATCGTTTCTAGTTGCTCAATTTGTTCGCTGCCAACCATTTGAGGAACAAAGTCGGGGAACCATTGGTCATTGGCACCGAGAATGGTTGCGAGCGTGAACAAACCGAAAAACAGGAGCGAAGCAACCCTTACGCAGGGGTCAGCGAAAATCTGTTGCGGTGCTTTTTGCAACAACGTTTCTACCCACGTGGTTGGGTCGATTCGAGACGCACGATACAAGCGATTGTGAGCCCGCGCTACCAAGCGATGCAAATAGGTCACCGTGGCAGGCGGAAGTTGATAAGCATCCGACAATGCAAGGTCCGCACACGCAGCGCGATACAAAGTGGCGAACCGTGAAATTCCCGCCGCACCGATTTTGCGATTCTTGCCAGTCAATTCTAAGGCATCGCAGAGCTGCTCTAGTTCGACCCATTGTTGCTGACGCTTTTCCAAGATCACTGCGACATTCATTGCTCGTTAACCTCCATCGCGACCGTACCGGATACCTCGTTACCTTTGTCAACCATCGCAACCAGCGGTATCTCATCGTCGGCCTGAGCAGTAATCGCGGATGTTGTTCGCTTGAAGTCGCGAAGCAGTGGGCTGACCCCAGCAAGAGACCCCAGCGATGCAGGCTCCGCTCTTGCATCGGTAAGGAAGGTTGCGTAGTAGAGCGAGACCATCAACAAATCAGGATCCACATCAGGCCTGAATTCAAATTTTTCAATCAGCGGTACGGTGAGGTGCATTGCGATTTCACGACGACGAGCTGGGCTTAAATATGCCCTTCGCTCACAATAGACAGCCAGTGTTCTTGCCATACTGCGAGTGACGCGGTAGTCCCCAGGAATGTACGACGCGAGTGCCGGGACGCGCGGGTCTTCGATTTTTGTAACCGGTAAGCGCCAACTTCTCTCATCCACAACGACCATCGTTCCTGCGGCTAGGTCTCCCAGCCTTTGCATTCGTTTCGTACAGATGACGCTGACAAAACCGACCATGCCGGTGGGAATCCAAAACAACGGACTGGCCTGGTCAACAAATGAGCTCAAGGCAGCAAACGGGGCGATATCCGCAATCCTCACAAGATTTCTGATAACGGCACGGGTTCCATCAATGGGTCGTCCATCGACGCAGATCACACGCAGGCCACACGCCCATTTACCGACAGTCCGGCCATTGAAATAGGTTTCAAAAAAAACCCCGTAAAACCAACTGATCACAAAATAGGCAATCAGCAACGTTGCAACCAGGAATGAACCGATGGCAAAGAAATCTGTCAAAATGCCAATCATCATCAAGGTTATACCGATCATCACGATCACGGCCCAGCGCGTGGCCACGTCGATCAAATATGCCGGCAGCCGCCGAAACGGACCGGCAAGTTGATATTCGAAAGAAATGTTTTCTGGGGTGACAACCGCGATCGTCGTATCCAGTGCATTCGCGGTCGTCATCGATACCCAGTGGCTGGAAGAGGTTGTTGGCTGGCTGCGATTATCGGTCAATCCAGCCATGTATTGCAACGCCCACATCCCGTGACGATTGCAAGATCAAAGGATAAACTGTTTGCCGAACGCATTTCACCTTTCAACACGATTTAATTTTCAACGAAAACCGAGACATGACTGAACTCGCCAACAAAGTTGTCGCCATTACTGGCGGTGGAACAGGAATTGGTGCTGGGATTGCAAAAGAACTAGCGCTCGCCGGGTGCCGCGTAATCATCGGCGGTCGTCGTGAAGAACCGCTGCGCAAGCTTGCCGATTCCGTTACCTCGCCTCATCCGATTCATTGTAAAACGCTGGATGTCGCCGAAAATGACAGTATTCGTGACTTTTTTAAAGAAGTCAGAGACACGTTTGGTAGTGTCGACATACTTGTCAATAGCGCCGGGATCAATATCCAGAACCGAACCATGGCGTCCTTGGACCCCGATGATTGGGATCGAGTGATGCGAATCAACGCAACCGGTGCATTTCGTTGCATTTTGGAGGTTTTGCCAGCGATGCGAGCCCGCCGAGACGGGTTGGTGATCAACATTTCGTCCGTTGCTGGGAAACGCGCAATCCAGCTCGGCGGCGTCGTCTACTGCGCGTCGAAGTTTGCGATGACAGCTCTGGGCACAGCAATCAGCAACGAAGTGCGTGAAGAAGGTGTTCGCATCACCAATGTTTACCCCGGCGAAGTCAATACGCCGATTTTGGACAGTCGACCGACGCCGGTTACGCAAGCGCACAAAGACGCAATTCTGCAACCGGATGACATTGCCGGTCTGATCGTATCAATTTGCCGTTTACCAGCACGAGCATGTGTGCCTGAAATTGTCATCAAGCCGACCATTCAGGAGTGGTTTTAGCATCTTTCGCAAACGACTCTGCGTCTTCACCGAGCGAAGGAACTGCCGCCATGATCGAAGCGAAATCTTTCATCGAAACGGATTTGCTGATGGGAACCAGGTGCGCGATTGCCACGGTGCCGTCTGTAAATTCGACCGAAACTTGATCTTTGGCGACGTGACGGACAAGTCCAGCCCAATCGGCAGTCAGATTTGAAATGTCTTGCTTTTCCACGTCTTTCTTCCCCCATGAGCTCAATGACTGCGTAGACTCGTGATTATACCCACTTCCGATCCTCAACGCAAAATCGGACTGTCAATCTGGCAACAACTTTTGGCGGCAAGCCTGCTCGATATTCCATGGCTGGAACAGGTCGCCGCAAGTCCTATGAAAAAAGTTCATACTGGAGGGCGGAAACGTTGGCGGGTGGTCGTTCGTGCAACCAACCTAAAACTTGGCCTGCCAAAGCCATACCGCTCTTCAACGCACCTTCAACGCGCGGGCCACCACACCAATCTCCGCACGCTCCCAGTCGATTCGATTCGTCCCAGAGAGACTTTTCCTGTAAGGCTACGTTCGGCCGGGAATAGAGCCAACGATGCGCCTTTGCCGAACGCGGCTCTGGCATCATCTTGCAAGTCACTCTCGTCGCTTCTCGGATCAGGCTCGCTACTGCTGCCTCTTTGGAAATGTTGAGATTCTCACTTGCCCAATTTACGGTGGAGTGCAATACCCAAGTATCCAGCGTTTTCGCGCGAGATGGCTTGCTCGAATCGCGAGCCATCCATGCGAGTGGACCTCCATTAATAAATGCACCGTCGAATGGAACATCCCAACGCTTCTCGAAAGCTAACATGACGGACCAGCACGGGACCATTTCAACGGCAGATAATTCCGCTCGCCATTGGCATCGCGGAGGCAGTAGCTTTTCAACTTGGCTGGGCGGGCAATTCAACAACACAATATCAAAAACACCTAGATCACGATCAGTCTTGGAAATCAATCGATACCCGCTCGTTCCGAAATCGACCCTTGCAACCTCAGTTTCCAAATCAATCGACAAATCTTTAGACAGGTGTTGTGCCAGCGATTCCATGCTTGGAGTACCAACGAACCGCTTCGTCATGGCCACTTCTCGGTACGAACCAGGTTCCTCGATCGAGATAACGTGACCCTCCCACTGAGCAACATGACCGTCTGCGCACCAGGACTCAAGATACGGTTTCAAAACAGGATCGCGTATCGTGAAATATTGAGCTCCATGGTCGAACTGCATCGCAGCATCTGCGGTTCTCGTCGACGTTCTTCCACCGACTCGATAAGATTTTTCGACGCATTTGACCCGCAACCCTTGGTCATGCAAAATTCGACTGCACATTAGTCCCGCCACTCCGGTACCGATCATGGCGATGACAGGCGCCGGATGAGCAACTGGCCGGTCGACTTTCTTTACATAGGCGGCGACGTTTGTTCGCCGTTCATGAATCACAACGGGTCGTGGTCGCACGCTCCCCAAGATCGGTTGCTCTGGAAAAAACGGCCGATCAAATTGCCCAAGGCACCATAGAATACCGCCATAGGATGCCGGATCGCGACCATCAAGCGCATATCGGTGGTTGAGATCGATGAGTCGCTCGAGCGTCTGCCGATAGTCGCTCGACCATGCAAGGATTGCTTTCCCCCAAGTCATTCGAACGTTATTGTGCAACTCACCATGCTTGAGCAAACTACGTTGGGCCGCATCCCATAATTGTTCACCCGTCTTCGCACGTGCGAGTGTTTCCCATGACATACAGTTTCGTGAGTCATTGGCATGCTTAGAAAGCGTAGCAACCGCCCACGATGGTAGGCCAGCATCCGTTTCCAATTCCGTTCGATAGTAACAGAACGCATAAGCCAGCTCTCGCCAAATCAGTAGTTCGTCCAGGTACTTTTCTGCCCCGTCAGCCGACGCTTCTCTAGCAAGGCGGAACGGCGAAACCATTCCATAATGCAAGTAGGCCGACATCCGACTGACGCCATTAATTTCGATTTGGTTTCTGAATTTAGCATATCCACGAAGTCCGTTCTTCCTAAACGCTTGCCAACGAGCATTGCCCGCGTCAGAACCACCACGCGTATCGGCAACGGGACTGACGGAATGATCGATCTCGCATTGCGATACTAGTTGAGCAATACTTTGATCCTTAAGTTTCAACGTCTCAAAGCGGAGTGTCGCAGGAAAAGTTTTCGCCGTACACGCAGGCCATGGACGGTTGATACGATCGCCATAGAGCTTTGCGGTTGCATCGCGGAAGGCAAAGGCCCGATCGTACGCTTGTCCTACCAAGCGTGACGGAACCACGCAAGCGGTGTCGACAAGTACAATCGGACACCAGTTGGTTTGCGCAAGCCGTTCGGTCCATTGCTTGGTTGCTTCGAGAGGAAAGTCCTCGGTGACCACGACAGCGGATGCTTTGGCAAGCCATGCCAATCGTGGCTGACGCGCGCCCGTTCGATCGACGTGCAGGGCGTACGAAATCCCAAGTCTTTTGTAATTGGCTTCCAGATCCCGCGCCGCTTCGAGAATAAACGTATGGTGCCGGTCGGACGCAAAGCGATATTGATCGGAAAGCCCTTGGTAAACAAGCAACGGCAGTTCAAGCTCTTCCGCCAGATGCATCGCCACCTCAAGCGCTGGATTTTCATCGACTCGCAACGCGTGATGGGTCCAGTAGAGAACATGTTCGCCCACATGAACGTCAGGACCGCTTGCCCTCAACCAAGCACGCTCAGCCAAATGCCCCGGTAAATTAACCAGGAGTTTTCGAACGTCAAAGGATCTGCTATTCATTTTGTCATACTAGCGTTTCGTCAAGCTAGTGGTCCGAGAATTAAATAACCTTGCTTGGCGATTTGTCGTTAAACCGCGTGGGCAACGCCCCGCGCGAGGCTCGCGGCCCGTTGGGCACGCGGT
>JAYVSE010000010.1:0-15514 GCA_043775635.1 Planctomycetaceae bacterium
CGCGTGCCCAACGGGCCGCGAGCCTCGCGCGGGGCGTTGCCCACACGGTTTAACGACAAAATCGCCAAGCAAGGTTATTTAATTCTCGGAGCACTAGGACGACGCAGTTTTTCTAAACGGGTAAATGGTCGTTGAGCGTTAGCTCACGGTTGAGCAGAAGAACCGCATGCTAACGTAGGACGGCTAATGGTGTAACTTAAACAACTGAGTTGCCCTGGGTGAGCATACTTGAGAATCGACATCGCATCAAATGAACTCATCCGAATAAGAAATGTTGTTTAATCCCACGTTATAAACACCAAGGCCATCAACTATGGCGGCAAAAACTCCGGCGGATCAAGCGAGGTATAATCCCACTCGATCTCAAACAAATCGCTGAGTACCGGCGAACCTCTCACGCCAGCACTTCGGGGATGATTTTGCCTTCGACGTTCGTCAGCCGCCGTTGGATGCCGTTGTGCTCGAAGCTGAGCCGTTCGAAGTCGAGGCCCAACAAGTGCAAAATCGTGCCGTTGAAATGGTAGAGCGGATGAATGTCTTGCACGGCTTTTTGGCCGAGTTCGTCAGTCACACCGTGACTAACACCGGGCTTCACGCCCGCGCCGGTCATCCAGCACGTAAAGCCGTCGGGGTTGTGATCGCGGCCCTTTGCACCCTTTTGAAAGAAAGGCATGCGACCAAACTCCGTACACCAAACAATGAGCGTGTCTTGCAGCAGGCCGCGCTGCTTGAGATCGGTGATCAGCGCGGCGGCGGGTTGATCGAGGATCTTCGCATGCACGTCGTATTGATCCTTGAGCGCGTTGTGGCCGTCCCAGTTCAGAGCCCCACCACTGGCATAGGCTCCGTTGAAGAGCTGCACGAACCGCACGCCCTTTTCAATCAACCGCCGCGCCAGGATGCAGTTCTTCGCGAACGCCGCTTTGTTAGCGTTCTGTGTGTCGTCGGCTCCATAGAGCTTCAGGATGTGAGCGGGTTCGGTACTGATGTCGCTGATCTCGGGCACGCTGAGCTGCATTCGCGCGGCAAGTTCGTAACTCGCGATGCGGGCCGCGAGCTTGCCGTCACCGGGATGTTCTTCGAGATGCCGGGCATTCATCTTTTGCAGCAACGATCGCGCGGCTTGATCGGCCTGGGGCGAGACGCCTGGCGCGACGAGATGCCGCACGGGATCCTTCGAACTCAGCGTCGTCCCTTGAAACGATGCGGGGAGAAAGCCCGGTCCCCAGTTGTTCGAGCCGTTCTGAGGCACGCCGCGCGGATCGGGGATCGCGACGTAGCTCGGCAAGTTCTGGCTCTCGCTGCCGAGTGCATAAGTGACCCACGAACCGAGACTCGGGAAGCCATCGAGCACGAAGCCGGTCGATAGGAAGTTCTCGGCCGGTCCGTGCGTGTTGGACTTGCTGATCAGCGAATGAATGAAGGCGATGTCGTCAGTGTGCTCAGCGAGATATGGGATCATGTCGCTGACCCACTTGCCTGTCTGACCGCGCGGACGGAACTCGTATTGCGGCCGCGCGAGATTCCCCGCCGGTCCTTGAAAGGTCACCGCTGGTCCACCGGGCAACGGCTTATCGTCCCATTTGATCAACTCGGGTTTGTAATCCCACGTTTCCAATTGGCTGACAGCTCCGGCACAAAAGATGACCACCACGTTCTTGGCTTTGGCTGGGAAGTGGGGCAGCCTCGGTGCATATGGTTTCGCCGGATCAATCATCGGTCCATCGCTGCCAGTCGCGAGCAGCCCTTCGCTGCCGAGCAAACTTAGCAGCGCCATCGATCCCAACGCCGTAGCGCTATTGGAAAGAAACTGCCGCCGATCGAGGAACGAACGGCCCGGGACTGAGAGATGTTCAGGATCCGAATTCATGGTAGGAACAATGCCTCATTACTGTTAAATAGTGCTCGGCCAAGCGTGGCTAACCCATGCTCACGTACGATCGGTTCGACGTCGCGCAGCTCGTCGGTCGTCGGATCGCGGCCGAGGACGAATTGATAAGCAAGGCGTATTTCTTCGAGTGTCGCCTTTTGCTCCGCGAGATTGTCGCTGCTTTCTCGAAGCGAAAGACAACTCTGTTTCACGCGGTCGGCAAGGGCTTGAGATTGCTCCAACGTGAAGCGGCTGTTGAAAAGATTCAGCGCTTGAATCGGCGTTGTGGATTCTCGACGACGAGCCGTGCTTTGGCCGGCGTCTGGACAGTCGAAGGCTCCGAAGACGGCTTCACGTTCACGGCGGACTTTGTGGGCGTAGACCATCCGCCGCAGGCCGTCGCCTTGAAAGGACTCGACTGGATTGAAGCCGCTCAAGCCGCCGCGTTTGTCGAAAAGATCAAAGCCTCGACCAGACATCTTCAGGTTCAGCCGACCGTTCATCGCGAGGATTGAATCGCGGATCGTCTCGGCTTCGAGCCGTCGCGACGGATAGCGCCACAAGAGTCGCACGTCAGCGTCTTTCAGCGCGGCTTCGTTTTGGCTCGACGTGTCGGAACGCTGTTGGTACGTCGCGCTGAGCACAATCAACCGATGCATGTGCTTGATCGACCAACCGCTGCGAATGAATTCGTCTGCGAGCCAATCGAGCAACTCAGGATGCGTCGGTTTCATGCCCATACGTCCAAAGTCGCTCGGCGTTTCAACGAGGCCAGTGCCGAAGTGGCCCTGCCAAATGCGGTTCACCATCACGCGAGCGGTCAACGGATTCTGCGGACTGACGATCCATTCGGCTAGCTCACGACGGCGATCTTGCTCGGAGACCAGTATCGCTTTTCGCTCCGCGAAAGAGCGCTCTTTCGCGGAGCGAAAGGCGACGCTGAAGATACTCAGAATCTCTGGCAACACTTCTTCCTTCGGTTGCTCTGGATCCCCACGACTGAGCAAGTGAATCACATCCGGCTTGCGAAACGTTCCGGCAAAGGCCAAATGAGCCTGTGCGGCCGCCTTGATCTGACCTTCCAAAGTCACCTTTTCATCTCGAAGTCGATCGGCAGCCTTCAAGTCCTCAGGACTTAGGCCGATCGTTGAAACCTCAGTACTCGGCTTCGCACCAGTCGTCGCAGGGCTACGGTCGGTCGAATCGGCGACGAGTTGCCAATCGTCACCCGTTGCGACTTCGATCCGATATGCGGTTGCGAGCCGATCTTCAAACTTCCCTTCGCGATCACGGCCCCAAACGACGCGATTGACTTCGTGCTCGTCTGCGAATTCCAACGTAACGGAGCCTTTGCCCGATTGATTGGACATCCAACTGCGCGAGTTGCCGTACTCACCGTCGTTGACGAAACGAGGATCGTGACGATCAGCTTCGATGATGTCGCCAGACGTTGTGACCTGCGTGCCGAAGCTCGCCAGGGCTACGTTCTTCCCGGCAGTGTTGAAGACTTCGAGTTCATCAACGCACGGCTCAAGGCTGTTCGTGCTGAGGATCGTGAACCGCACCCGTTTGGCTCGCACGGGCTTGAAGCGATCGGTGTTCTGTCGAGCGATGACAGACGGACGCGGCGGCAGCGACTCGGTCAGCATGAACTTGGCTTCGAGCGGCTCGAACGTCTCGATGTTCTCTTTCGCGTTGGTCACGCGCGGCGTCACTTCCGGAATCGCAAGCGGCACGAATTGAGCGAGCTTCTCGTCGATTTCGGCGACGAGCCGCTGTGCCTCGGTGGCTTCCTTGCGAGCGGCCTCGGCTGCGGGCGTTCGCATCTCGCGGTCGGCATATTCGACGCCCGCCACATACGCTTGCATCGCGTAGTAATCCTTGGACGTGATCGGATCGAACTTGTGATCGTGACATCGCGCGCAGCCGATGCTCAAACCGAGAAACGTCTGACCGATATTGTTGACGATTTCATCGAGCGAGTCTTGCCGGGCGAGTCGCTTCGATGGTTCGTCCTGTCCGATCTGCCCCGGCAACAGCACCGACGCCGTGACAAGAAAGCCGGTTGCCGCGTCCTCACCCAACGCATCGCCGACGATCTGCTGTTGGATAAAACGGTCAAAAGGCGTGTCGTTGTTGAAGGCTTGGATGACGTAGTCGCGATAGGGCCAAGCGTTCGGGCGCTCGGTGTTGACCTCGAAGCCATGCGTGTCGGCATACCGCACGACATCGAGCCAATGCTGAGCCCAGCGCTCGCCATAACGCGGTGAGTCAAGCAGTTCCTGCACAAGTGTTTCGATGGCCGCCTGACGAGTTTCGTTCGAGTCGCTCGATTGGTACTCGCTGACGAATGCGGCGACTCGCTCAGGAGTCGGCGGCAAGCCGATCAAATCGAACGACAGCCGCCGAATGAGGGAACGCGGATCGGCAGTCGCTGAGCGACGCAATCCGTTCTCGGCGAGCTTTGCGTCGATGAACTCGTCGATGATAGTCGACCGCAGTGTCTCCTTTCGCTCCGCGAAAGAGCGCACTTTCGCGGAGCGAAAGGAGACACTTGTAACACTCAGCGGCTTGAAGCTCCAGTGATCGCTCTTATCCGCAAGCGTCACGAGATCAACGCCATCCGGCCACTTCGCCCCGTTGTTGATCCAGCGAGTGAGCGTATCGATCTCCGCCGCCGACAGTCTCGGCTTGTCTTTGGGTGGCATGACTTCGCTGTCTTCGTTGCTCGTTACAAGTTCGATCAGCGGGCTGTCCATCGCCTTCCCGGAGACGATATCGATTCCATAGTTGTCGCCCCCTTTGAACGCAGCTTCTTTCACATCCAGTCGCAGCCCCGACTTCTGCTTCGTCTCGCCATGACACTCGTAACAATGCTGTTGGAAGATCGGTTGCACGTCCCGCACAAAGTCAATCTGTGCATCGCAAACGCGAGACATTGAAAATTGAGCAAAGACGGTGGCCAGCACAATGAGGATTCGAAGCAAATTCATATGACCACTGAGTTTCCGGTCTTGCCGATTCCAATTCGCGATTGGAGATGCGTCGTTCTGAGTTGTAGACATACACTTGTTGAACGCCGTGAAGGATTTTTCTGCAGCAAATTAAACGGTTTTAGCGGTACGGCGAGAGCCGTCCGGTCTCTCAGAAGATTGAGGCACCGGATGGCTCGCGGGCTGTTGGTTTAGTGAATTTCATCATTTTAGTGAGCCGTTGGGGGCTAGCCACGGGCCGTCTTCGGTAGGCGTCCTGCCGTTGCGCCCGACGCTAGCGCGTACGGCTCACTAAACCAACAGCCCGCTCGCGCCATTCTGCTAAATTATTCTTCACGGCGTTGGGCTTGTAAAGAGCGGCGTTCACTTGCGAGACGCGGCTGGCGGAATCACCTGCAATTCCTGAACGGCGGTGTTCTCCAAGACGTTGTCGGTATCGCTCGGAAAGACGGCCCACACCAGCCAGCGGAAGTTGCCCAAAAGCTGTCCGCTGCTGACGCGAATACTGGTGGCTTGATATGTTTTCGCCGATGGGGCCACCACGTCAATTACCGGAGTAAAAAACCGCCGATCGGCGACATTCCAACCGGGATCCGAATTGCCCTGGCTGCCATAGAGCACAAAGTTCTGGCGGGACCGCGACCCATGTGCGGCAAACGTATTCACTTCAGCGACGCTGGAGGCAAAGGACTCCCAGCGCAGAAATTGATCGAAATTCGAGGACGATGATGCGATTGTGGATCAACTTGTGTTGCTGATCTAAAGCTATCTCCTACTACTACTTTTTCGCGTACACGAACGGACGACGAAACATTCCGCCCATGTGATGTGGATTGTTGATCCTTAGAGCGATCGTGTTCTTGCCGGACTTGAGTTTGCCGGTGAGATTGACATCCCATTCGAACTCGTAGGCGTTGTACCACCAGACCGCATTGTAATTGTCGCGATAGGCGACCTTTTCGCCGTTTACATAGAGCCAGCATTCATTGAAGAGGCCTGGAAACATGAGTTGGAGATTGCCGCCGATCTTGTCAGCCGGAATGTCGACCTCGGTGCGATACCAAGCATGGCCGGTGTAGCTTTGATGGTCCGACGTCACCACGCCTTGGGCTTGGGGATAAAGATCGGTGCGGAGCCACTGCCAACCACCAAGCTGTGATTGGACGTCCTGCCAACTCAGCGCTCGCTCTTGCTTGACGGGCGCTTCAATCGCGATGCTCGCCCAATTCTCTTTCTCGCCGAGGTCCTGCGGATCAATACGGAACAGCCACTCAACGGGCGTTTTGAGCAAGAGTGCCCCGGATTCTCCGTTGGTTAACTTGGCCAGCTTACGATATTGCTCCACTTCGCCGGGCCACCAGGGCGCGCCATGCTCGCCGATCCGTTTGTAGGTTGTGAGAATGTCGCTGAGACTCGTCATTTGTTCCCGCGCCGCTAGGCCGCGCTCGCCATGCGTTACTGCGGTAAGATAATCGCACTCAGTGTTGGCGGCACGAATCATTTGCTGATAGGAGGCCAGGACATTGTAACTCAGTCGCATGAATTGCATCCGCTTCACATAGAGTTCTTCCTGCGGACTTCTCCCTTGCTTGGCGGCGAGCGATGCCATCGTCATTTCCGCCTTTTGCAACTGCACTTCTAGCTGTTTCACAAGCTCAGGCGTGTAAATTGCAGGAATTACATGATACTCGTGTTCCGTAATGATTGAGTTTGCCCAAGATTCATAGATTGTGTGCCAATAGGCGTGCATCGGTTCGGCTGCGGGGCCAAAGAAGTCGCTATAGAACTGTGATTCGATTACGTCGACATCTACGTCCGGATTCCACAGCAGTTGGCCGCGATAGAACAGATTGGTGAAGGTTGTTCCGAACGCGCCGCGGCTTTCAGTGTCTACACCAAGAATTCCCGCCTTCTGATATTCCTTTATGTCGTGCCGGAACATCTGCACGCTGGGTGCGGGAATGTCGCGCCACACCATCATTCCCTGGTCGTAATCGTAGATGACGACGCGGCCATCCATCACGTCCGACCACTTATGGAGAATTTCCCTATATTCACGACGCGGTGCGGAGAGGGGTGAGTTCATCGCATGGATCGGATCAATGTCGATCGCAGCCAGATAGGCCACCAGCGGCTTGGCTGCTTTCTTGACGCGCAGAGGCGGTAACGTAATGTTTGCGTAGGCGAGAAAGCCAATCCGCGACGGACTATTAGGATGCTCCTTGAGCAGCCGTTCCGCCACTTTGTTGTAAAAGGTCATAAAGGCGTCGGTCGCCGAAGGCTTGAGAAAATATTTATCGAATTGCAGAGCGACCAGTTCCTTATCGACTGGCGAATCGCTCTCGTATAGCCCATCTTCCATGCCGAGTTGAACGTCTTTGCCGGCGGCAAACAGCGGAGCAACCTGCTTCGCGACATGATCGGCCGTTTTGTCTTCCGCGATCGGCACATTAAACATGCTTTTGCCCGGCGGGATCAAATCCTTGGTATATTGCGCCAGGTTGTGGCCATTGGGGACCAGCTCCTCGTTGAAGAAATTGCGGTGCATGAACTCCGCTTGGCCTTCGTTGCTACCGTTCCACGAGATCCAGTACTTGCGAACTTCAAACGGTGATCCATAGGCTGCGTTTAACTCGCCGATTTTCAGCTCGGAGTGTCGCGGGATGCACTCACCAAGGTCCGTAGGCAAATACCAGCGACATCCCCAATCGTTGAGCAGCGTAACGACCGCGTAGTAATGGGCGTCGTCGTTATTGCCTGCAAGGTATGTTCGATTCGCCTCGCGCTTGCGCACAATGGCATCGGCTCGCAGCAGTGGATTCTTCTTCGCCGCATTGGCAAGCTGATCTCGCAATGCCGGTTGATGCTCAAGTGCGACCTTACCAACGAGAATCTGGGGACCAGTGGTTTTCAGAGCGCCGTCGATGGCTTCTTTGGAATCGGCCAGCATTGGCTTGGCACCGCTCATGCGTTCAATGTAGGTCACCAAATCCGTCGCCGCTCGCTTTTCCCACGTTCCAGCATTTGGTGCAACGATCACGATTGCCGCAGACTTACCGTCGGCGGCAATCGTGAGATCATTGTTGCCACTCTTGCCGGCGGTGGCGGCGTGAACAGTAAGCAGCAGGAGAAAAAACTGAAGGCAAATCAGTGAACAGAAAAGTCGCATGGAGTAACCTCGGAGAAGTAAGTCAAGTATTCAGTGTATATCAATCGCCCTGCGTACCGCTGGGACTTCGAGCGACATTGCTCTGGCAAGCGAATGCATTATGATGCAGAGCACGGGAGATGCAAAGCCTGTGGAAGAAGGGAAAATCCTCCGGATCATGCTTAGTAACAGTCCCGAAACAAAATCCGCTTTTGGCGGATCGGCGCGAGCGGGCTGTTGGTTTAGTGAGCCGTACGCGCTAGCGTCGGGCGCTACGGCAGAACGCCTACCGTTGACGGCCCGTGGCTAGCGCCAACGGCTCACTAAAATGATGAAACCCACTAAACCAACAGCCCGCGAGCCGTCCGGTATCGAGGAACCGGAGAGCTTGCGCTCTTCCGCTACAAATGAAATCGGGAAGTTGTTTCGCGACTGTTCCTTAGAAAAACGCGGTCTAATTCATTTTGTCAACAACACCTGAGTGCCTGTGATGCCAAGAGCTAACTGCCGACTTATGTTTCTGCAACTTTGTTTACTTGTCTTGATTTTTATTTCGCCGACATTAGCGGCGGACGAACCGGCGACAATAGAATTAGCCCATCAGGGCACTGCAAAGTTAACAATCGTCATCAGCCCCAAGGCGAGCGAAGCCGTCCAGCAGTCGGCCAGCGACTTGGCCAAGTATCTCGGCCTCATCAGCGGTGCTCCGTTTCAAGTGGAAAATGCAAATGGCATGCGTGGCATCGTGCTCGGCAAAGCCGACGATTTCGAGCAGCTACCATTTTCCCTTTCGTTTGGGAACGGACCGTTTGAACGCGAAGAATATATGCTTCGCTCATATCCCCACGGCCTATACCTCATTGGCGCGACGGATCTTGCGGTTTCACACGCTGTTTGGGACTTGTTGCATCGGCTTGGTTATCGTCAATATTTCCCCGGCGAGGCGTGGGAAATTGTGCCTCAGCAAAACGATCTCAAGATTGCCCTCGATGCGCAGGAGAAACCATCCTTCCACGCTCGTCGTATTTGGTACAATTGGGGCACGTGGGGCTACAACGATGAACCTTACCGACAGTGGTGTCAGCGTAACCGCGCCGTCAAAGGCTTTGATCTCAACAGCGGGCACGCGTATGAGCAGATCATTGCTGCGAATCGCGGAGAGTTCGATCAACATCCTGAGTATTACGCGCTCGTCGATGGCGAGCGGAAGCTACGGCCTGATGTGAAATTCTGTATTTCTAACTTAGGTTCGCGCAAGCTTGTCGCCGACCATGCCGTGCGAACATTCAAAGCCCAGCCGCAGCTCGACAGCGTCTCCATGGATCCCAGCGACGGGGGCAATTGGTGCGAGTGTGAGGCCTGCTCCAAGCTCGGCGGTGTTAGCAATCGCGTGGTGATGCTCGCCAATGACGTTGCAACCGCGATCAATCAACAGGGCTTAGGCGACAAATATGTGGGCATGTATGCTTATAACAAACACTCCGCTCCGCCTACTATTCAAGTACACCCCAAGGTGATTCCCAGCGCGACCACCGCCTTCATTGGCGGAGGCTTTACGTTCGATCAAGTTGTGCAAGGCTGGCAGAAACAAGGTGCCACGATGGGTGTGTACGATTATCTCAGCGTCGTCGATTGGGATTGGAATCTGCCGCGCGGTGGCGGAGGTTCCCGACCGCTCAATCTCGCGAAGTTCTTGCCGGACATCCATGCCGTGGGTGTGCGGTTTTATGACGCCGAATCAGGCGACTGCTGGGGGCCATGTGGCTTGGGTTATTACTTCGCCAGTCGAATGCTTTGGAACGTTGAAGAAGCCAAGCGTTTCGATGCAATATTTGAAGACTTTCTCGACAAAGCGTTCGTCGACGCGAAGGAGCCAATGCGTGAATTTTACCGCCTCATCAATCTTGATGCGCAACGCCGACCGCCATCGGACCTCGTCGGACGGATGTACCGCCAGCTCGAAGCGGCACGTCACGCAACACGCGATCCCAAAGTGCTTGAGCGAATCGATCATCTCATTTTGTATACTCGGCATTGCGAGTTGTACTATGCGTTCGCCAATGGGGGTGGCTCAAAGGAAGAGGTAGTAAAGCATGCCTATCGCATGCGCAAGACCATGATGGTGCATAGCTATGGACTTTGGAGTCGATTGGAAAGCCAACAGGCCGCATTGACGCCAAACCACCCGCTGAAGAACGAGACTCCCTTCAGTCGCAACGAGCTTGACCAGATCTTAGCGGAGGGCATTGGTAAGAATGTGCCCGTCGATCCAGGGTTTGAAGGGAAAGAATACAGCCGCGACCTTGTACCGGCTGCCGCGCTGCTGAAGTTGCCCAATGTCGCCGAGGGCAGCTTTCCCACGAATGCTCAAGATCATCAGCAGTATTATCTGTGGCTGCCGGAGCAGGCTGGCAAGGTGGATCTGAGTATCACAGTACAAAAGGTTTGGGCCAATCGAATGCCCAAAGTGAGCTTGTACTCACCGAAAGAAGTAACGCTTAATGCGGTCGCCACCGACGAGAGCTACAAGGCCGATGGACAAACGCATGTTATCACGCTGAAAACAACTCACGCCGGGCTCCACCGCGTGGAAACTTGGGATGGCGGCGACTACTCGCGAATCACGTGGCCGATGGACGTGCCGATCACGATTGAATCGGGCATCGATACGCCGGATGTTACCAGCCACTTCCGCGGACCATGGACGATGTACTTCTATGTCCCCAAAGGCACGAAATTGATCGGCGGCTGGGCCTCGCGAATTGCCAACTGGGCACCTCGCATCTCTGGCAAGTTGGTCGCTCCCGATGGCAAAACCGTAATCGATTTCGCAGAGCGGGAGGAAGGTTGGTTCAAAGCGGAAGTGCCTTCCGGCCAAGATGGCAAGCTGTGGAAATTCGAAAACAGTCAGGGGCAACGTCTGCTGATGACCGTTCCCCCTTACCTTGCCCGTAGCGCCGAGGAACTACTACTGCCGCAAGAAGTGGTAACCGCAGATGCAGCCGAGTAATCAAAAATCAAAAACGGCTTTATTGGGGCGGGCATCAACACGGGTCTTGTTTGACCAGTCGTGCCTGCTATGTTGTCGGCATTAGCGTGTCGGAACTTCGCGTTCAAAAAAGACTCGCGCCGCGCGGTGAAAATTAAGCCCCTGCCATTCATGGATTTGGTGGCGAGGGATTAAGCCCGGTGCAATTGGCGGTGACTGATAAAGCGACTCTAACGCGGCAGTGATTAAAGCGTCTGGTGCTGTCGATTTTGAAGCTAAAAAAGCGGTCATCCCGACGGTAGAAATGCCTGCCTTCGGCAAATTAGCATGCGGATAATCGGATACTGAGATCGTCATCGGCCTCAGCGACGGATGTAATAACGAGATCTCAACCGCAGTCGTCAGCGAAATCAGTCGCCACTTACCTGATTCTAGCATCGTCGACGCTATCCGACTGCCCTTGCCAATGCAAACGACCGCGACATCTGGAAGCAATTCACCACCATCGACACCGTCTAGCAACAACGAATTCCAAGCCACAGCGACGCGCGGAGTCGTCTCGGGAACCAGTCCAAGTGATTCGAGTACCATTTCGGTTGCCAATCTTGACCCACTGCCGCTAAGTCCGACTGCAACACGATGTCCTGCGATCTCTTGGTCGATTTGAATGGTAGACTCTGAGCGAACAAGCACGTGCACCGCTTCAAAGAACAGCGGTGCGACGACACAGAGATCACCATTCGTCATCGCAATCGCTTGCATTGGTGCCAAATCAACATCGCCATCAACCAAGCTTCGGTGGTTGTCAATCGATCCGCCTGACGCGATCACGTTGACCTTTACGCCAGTCTGCTTGCTCATACGAATTCCCATTGATCGAGACAGGTCTTCGTACATCCCGCCTTCCAAGCCACCTGCTAATTCGATGATTCGGGGCATTCGTTGGCGACTCACGTTATATGCGGCAAAGATCCCCGTGATCATTAACGGAGCAAGCATCGCCAGCGCCAACATGCCTGTTTGAAATCTTCGGTGTCCCTCGGTCGAATCGATCACACGCCTACCGGTCAGCGCGGCCACAAGCGGCACACGGTGTAGCCAATGCCAAATACGATCAAACAAACCATGGGGCTTGGCCTGGATCGGACGTCCTTCCATGAATGCGTCCAAGTCCTCGGCAAGAGCTTTTGCGGATGGATATCGTCGCGCTGGCGATTTCTCTAAACACTTCGCGACAATGGTTTCAATGTCCTCCGGAACACCATCGCAGAGAGTTCTCAACGATGGTGGCGTTTGATGAACGACTTGCATGAGCGTCTGGACTGTACTTTCATTTTGGAACGGCGGACGCCCGCAAATCGCAGCAAACAAAATCGCACCCAGCGAATATACGTCACTGGCCGCAGAAGCACGGTCACTATTTCCGCTGGCTTGTTCCGGTGCCATGTAACTTGGCGTCCCAATGGCAGCCCCGCTTCCAGTCACGCTGCTGTCGGAATCGATTTGCTTGGCAAGTCCAAAATCGGTAATACGAACTTGGTCATCCAAATCGATCAGAACATTGGCCGGTTTTAGGTCGCGGTGCAACACACCGCGCTGGTGTGCATGATGAATCGCACGGGCCACGTCGCGCACATAACGTGCAGCTTCATGAGGCGACAAGACAGACTCATTAATCTTCTTGGCTAGGTCAGTTCCTGGCACAAGTTCCATTGAAAAATAATGGTGACCGGCGAGGTGTCCAAATTGATAAATCGATACGATATTTTGATGTTCGAGCGCTGCCGCTGCCTTGGCTTCAATGTAAAAGCGGGTCACCTCAGCTTCGCTTGCCAACGCTCCCGATCGGATCATCTTGACTGCAACTTTTCGGTCCAAATTCTGTTGGATAGCTAAATAGACCACACCCATTCCGCCGCGGCCAATCACTCGTTGTAGTTGATAATCGCCAAGTTCAAATGGCAGCGTAGGTCCCATGTCATCAGGTTCGCGAGTGGCTAGCGGCAACGTGATATTGCGATCTCCCGGTTGACCGGAAACGGCGTCAAAATGCAACGTTTCTGCATCGAAGCTAATCGGTTTCTCCTTGCTAACCAGCTTTTCACTTTGATTCACTGCGGCGGATGATTGATCGCTCGTCGAGACAAACGCTCCCAAGGAATCAGCGAGTACGAGCAACTCCCGGAGTCGGTCTTCCATGGCTGGAAACCGCTTAATGAACGATTCGCGATCTTCGCCGTAGCCCTCGTCACAGGCCCGCAGATAGGCCGCAAATGCTTCGTCAAGTGGGTCGTCGATCTCAGTAATCGTGGCTCAACCTGTATGTATGCATAGATTAAATTTATAATTGATAACTTAACGGGCGAAAATCAATCGAAAACGGGGCGCGCTTTTGGCATCATAATTGAAGAAACGGAGCCGTTTCGCTTAAATAACGACAAAAACCTCACGCAAGAATTCCCACTCAACATTGGTTGGATCCAATGTACCACTTTGAGCATCTGCCTGCCAATTAAGCATCGTGCTGCCCGCGCATCCGCGCCAACCGAGAATCGCTGAATTCGCGACGACGTTTTTTGCCGAAAATCGCGCCGCTCATCGCGTCCCCTATTTCGGTGCAACCTAGGCTCCCGTGAAGCCCGCCCCCAATCGATCGAGCAAGCATTGGCTCAGGCGGGAAACGCTGTTCGATACCCTAGAGGAATCCAAGATGTCTTGTTTGACGCTACGATCTTTCGCAGGCCTCGCGTTGGTGGCCTGCACTGCCACGGCCGTAGTTCCCGTTCGATCAGTCGCCGAGGATCACGCGGTGTCGCTTGCGGAACGAATTCGCAACATTAAAGAAGCCAACTCGACCAATGACGACACGACCAGCGGCATCAAGACGCCTACCAATCCGCTTTACAACCGGATTCTCAAGAGTGTTGCACTGATTGACTGCACTACCGAAGAAGGATCGTCCTGGTCAGGTACCGGCTGGGTTCTGGATGAGAAACAACGATTGTTGGTTACCAACCATCATGTCGTCGAAGGTGTCGAGGAGTGTGACGTTTACTTTCCTGAGTTCATCGATGGCCAACTGGTAACGGACCCAACGCGATCGGTCGTACCATCGCGTGCTATTCATGGCCGCGTGATCGACTGCGACGAAACCTGCGACTTGGCAATCATTCAAGTCGATCGCCTACCAAATGATTGCCCGGCGCTTGAACTCGCCGAGGCGAGCGCGACCCCAGGACAGACCATTCACTCGATCGCGGGCAGCGCAACAGGCACGCAGAGCTTGTGGGTTTATTCAATCGGGCACGTTCGACAAATCGTTCGGGGTCAATTGGCCAATGACCAAGAGGCGATGTTGCTTGAGTCCGACATGGCAACGAATCAAGGCAATAGCGGCGGCCCTGTTTGTGATGACAAAGGCCGCGTCGTTGCAGTCGTCGAAGGACACAACACCGAAGCCCGTTTGGTCAGCATCTACGTCGATTTACAGTCACTAGCCAGCTACTTGGCCGAGGGTCTGCGATGTGTCGATCCGAAAACGGTTGAAAATCTGCAATTCGCTGCCGAGCGATGTCTAGTTTCATCGCGTCCCGAGGCTGCGTTCAAGCTGGCAACCGCGGCACTTGCATTGAACCCGAAGTCAGCGGACCTATACGCCCTCCGAGGCTGGTGCTGGTACGAGAAAGATGATTCAGAAAGCGCCAAAGGCGACTTTGAAGACGCTCTTAAACTTGATGACAAATGCGCCGACGCTCACAGCGGACTGGGCCAACTTGCGTTCGACGACAACGAATTTGAAGACAGCATCCAGCATTGCACCACTGCATTGAGAATTCAGCCCGAGAATATCGACTACATCGTGCAGCGAGGTCAGGCTCGTGAATTCAATGGTGAATTAGACGGTGCCCGTAAAGACTATGTCGCCGCGATAAAGATCAATCCAGAGTCAGCAGTCGCTCTACGCGGTCGCTCCATCATCGACATCGAGCTGGGCGATTACCAAGCGGGCATAACCGGACTTAATTCAATCATCAGCGAATACAGCACCGACGCCGAAACGTTTTACTATGCCGGACGGGCAATGAACGGCCTCGGGCAATTTGACGACGCTGTTGTTGTATCGCGCCGAGCGATCGAGTTGGACCAAGATTACACGGGAGCCTACCAACAACTTGGTAACGCACTTGTCGGTCTGGATCAATACGACGAAGCCGCCGACGTCCTGGCGACCGCGATCGAAATGAATTCCGAAGACGCTGTAAGCCATTTCCTAATGGGCGTCATCATGGCGATTCGCGGCAAGACGGACGAAGCTCGAGACTATCTCGAGACGGCGTCCGAGCTGGCAGAGGATGACGAGGAGCTGCAAAACAGAATTCAAAACCTACTGGACGACCTCGCTTAGTTCGTAACTAAAATCAATGCCCCGCTTCGTTGCTGGGGCAGAACGTTTTGTGTAGTGGGATTCGCCAGAATTCCCAACGTTTTAGTGTGCTGAGGAATTCTGGCGAATC
>JAYVSE010000011.1:0-22640 GCA_043775635.1 Planctomycetaceae bacterium
ACCTATATTCTGGCTTACAATTTGATCCGGGTGGCGATGTGTGATGCAGCCAAAATTGGCAACGTGAAGCCTCGCGATTTGAGTTTCAAGAATGCCAAAAATTCTTGGCTTCAACTTGGCCACGACGGCACTGAACTCAACGACTATGCCTGGCTACTATGGTCGATCGCGACCGGAAAACTTCGGAAACGACCCGGTCGGAACGAGCCCAGGAAAATTAAGCGTCGATCGAATAAATATGAGAAGATGAAAGTCCCTCGCGCCCAGGAAAAAGCCGAGCTTTTCCCTTAAGCTTGCGACATTCGGGACTAGCCCGACGGAAGCAAATCCATGAGCAATGTCAAGCTAGAAAACGGCGCTGGCAAACGAAATAAAAACTGCGCAGAGCCCGGTTAGCCACAACCCCAAATTTTTAACAGCCCAGGACAAGCCCCGCTCGCGGCGAGATTATGGAATTAAATCGCCGACGGTTCCCGGCGAATTCAAATTCGACGCACGCTTCCGTCGGATGAGCCACGTTTTCGGTTGCGGCTGGCGCTATTTCGGTTGCGGCTGGCTAAGGAAGTCGTTGACCGTACGAATTTCTCTTGGCTTTTCCTCTGGCTTAAAAAGTCCACCAAAGAAGCCTTCCGACTGTTTCGCAGGAGATTTTTTTGGTCTTTTTGCATCCGACTCAAACAACTTTGTTGGATCAAGCGCATGTTTGGTCTTTGCCCAACCACTCTTTGCCGAGTTGTTCATATTCGCGACAAAACTCTTTTGTTTCTTTTGGATTCGCGCTGGCTCTTCTGACCAGGGCATCGACGGCATTGACGGCCAGGACCATTGCTTCGGATTGAGCGTGCCGAACCATTGGCTGTCGCCGGATGAATGCGATGAGCCTGTCATCGGTGGGCCCGATTGAGCAACACTGGTAAACGAAAGAGTGACTACCATACCGGTGAAAAACGTAAGCACGTGAGCACGCACGGCAGACTCCTTAAAACGATTAACAAACGGTCAATTTCTCAACGCTTGGATCGCAAATTCAAGGTCCGTGCGTCTAGTCCAATCTTTTCTTTTCGCCAGCCGCCAGCCGCCAGTCGGGCGCGAGCATCGACTGACGCTTTGCGCTGGTTCGACTGTTCTAGAAACGATTCGAGACCCCAGCCAGCTCGTCTGGTTGGTGAAAAAGATTAACAAGCTAAACGGCGTCATGCCCCCAGCAGGCCCATTCCCTCCGAACCGCCGCCAAGGCGGCAGTTTGGAGGAAATGGGTTGGTTTTGAATCGCATGTTTCTAGCCTACTAATCTTGTTCACCAATGGCACAAGGCTGGCCTGCTAAAAATTTGGTATTGACATTGTATTTAAAAGCGAAATTTTGAATTAATATTGTTTCGACCGGATGCTACGACGGGGTTTATCCCCGTCGGGCTATAAATCCCAACCAGAAGTTGCTGGCGGCGTGAGCCTCGCTACCATGCGGCTTGTCCGCGTGGAGCGCTATTCACTCGTTATACGCATCGTTGCACGATCATTTTCTGATCATGGCCCGACGGAGACAAGCTCCGCCCGTGGCCGACGTCATTGCTTCTTCGCCATCTGGTTGTGATCGTGGCCCGACGGGGGCAAGCCCCGCACGCGGCGAGACAATGGAATTAAATCTTCGCAAAGGCTTGCTCAAGATGCTGCCGCATGCAGTTGAACGGCGATGTCAAGCCGTGTCGCGATGCGTGCAAACACTTCGTCCCAATCCCCACTGGTTGTTTGGCGAAACAGTCGCATTGTCGGATACCATGGCGTATCTTCTCGCTGCTTGAGCCACCGCCAATCGCATACGTTCGACAGCGGCACCCATACCGGAACGCCCAATCCACCAGCCAAGTGAGCCGTGGCTGTGTCGACACTGATGACCAAATCTAGCGATTTCATCACGGCTGCCGTATCGACAAACGCTGCGTCGCGATCCAGGCGATCGGCGATGTCGGTGCGCAGTGCCTCTGGTGCAACTAGTTGTAATGCTTCTATACCAGCAAGTTTTTGTAGGCTGATGAGCTGCACACCGGGAACTTTCGCTAGCTCGACAAATGATTTGATCGCGATCGACCGACGTTGATCTCGACTGTTCTGTCGATTGCCTTGCCAGACAATTCCTACTTTGAATTTTGAGATCGATACCAATTCCTGATGCCACAAACGCACTCGTTCTGGATCGGCAAACAGGTAAGGCACATCAGTCGTTACGTTTGCCAATGCAACGCCAAGCAAACGAGGTAAGCTCAGCAGTGGCGCGTGCACATCAAACGGCGGCAGCTTTTCTCCTTTTGAAATCAATGCGTCAAATCCTTCGCAGCGGCTGACAAATTCCCGCACCAAGAGCGGACATTCGATAATTACGGTTGCTCCCTTTGCTTTCACTTGCGACGCGAAGCGAATAAACTGCAAACAATCGCCAAGCCCTTGTTCGGCATGCAGCAAGATGGTGCGTCCAAGCAGCGGTGAGCCATCCCATAACGGCTGCTGAAAATCTCGCGGAGGCAAATTGGGTCTGCGCCATCGCCATTCGTATTCTTGCCAGCCTCGCTCCCAATCACCGGTAGCCAACAATGCGATGCCCAAGTTAGTGTGAGCTTCGGCGTTTTCTGGGTCGATCGCAAGCGCGCGGGAAAAGCAGTCCAGAGCCTCGGGCGTTTGACCGATCTCTTCCAATACACTACCCAGGTTGCTGTACGCGTCTGCATAGTCGGGCTTTAGCCGAATCGCTTCATGAAAGCTTGCCTTGCTCTCGGCCATTTGACCTTCAGCGTGCAAGACGTTGCCGAGGTTGTTGTGCACCGCTGCTAGGTCCGGCTTCAGAGCCATCGCTCGACGAAGATCGACCATCGCTTCGGCCGACCGTTGATTCTGCCAATACAAATTTCCACGATTGCACAATGCTTCCGCATAGTTGGGGTCGAGCTGCAACGCCTTGTTAAAAGACGCAATGGCCTCGTCCAGTCGGCCCTGGGATTGGTAAATATTGCCGAGCGTATTATGTCCGGAGGCATAGTCGGGTTTATGTCGTAGTGCGGCGAGTACTTCATTCAACGCCCCTGGTACGTCATGCTGCATCCAAAGAACATTCGCCAGATTCACACGTGCCATTGCAAAATCGGGAGCTAAATTTAATGCATGGCGATAGCAGGCGGCCGCTTCGGCAAGACTGCCTTGCTCTTTCAAGATGCTGCCGAGATTGTTGTGCGCTGGAACGTAATTCGGCTGCAACCGGATCGCCTCTCGATAGCTAGCCGTCGCGTCGGCAATTTGCCCCAGGCCTTTGAGCGCGTTACCGACGTTGTTAAATGTTACAGCATCACGCGGTTGCAACTGGCCAGCACGCTGATAACAAAGTAATGCCTCGGAGAAACGATTGACACGTTCGAACGCAATCCCTAGGTTATTCTGAGCAATGGAGAGCTCTGGACACAGTTCCACCGAACGTTGAAAGCAGACCAGCGCCTCGTCACTGCGCCCCAAATCTTGCAAAGCAGTACCTAAATTGGCAAACGCCGGTCCCTGAGAATTATCCTGCTCAACCGACCGCTGCAAATAGTCGACGGCTTTCGAAAGGTGATTTAGTTGATACGCAAGCGTGCCCAATAGATAACAATGCTCGGCGGTACGCGGACCGGCAAGTTCCACCTGCCGAAATACACTCTCGACCTGTGCAGGAGTAAGCATCCCAGGCTGAAGGGCGAGCAGCAAAGATTCTCGTATGGTTGCCAAGACATGATCCCGTCTGTTTTTTTGTTCTTTTGAAGGCGATCAACGGTGACTCCATTTTCATCAGGTCACCGCCGACCGGGGCCAGATTTTTATCTGATAGGCCACGATTAGCAAGGAGTTCAGTTTGCCGCCTTCGGCGGCAAACCGGTCGAGAGACGGGATGGTAGGTGAGGTACAACAAGGGCAGAGCCTGGGCGGTGCGCCAATTTTTAACATCACAAGTGAATAAAGAACTGAAAAAGTGATTGAGTACGTTTTGGATGGTTGCTTTCGTTTGCAATGGAGCTAAAGTCGAGGCTTCTGCTCCTTCCCAAACCTAAGCGGTGCGAATCCGCGGTGGCCTGCCTTCTTTCATCGAGAGTCGAAGCTCATGCGCATCTCTGTCTATTCACTTTGCCTGTCCATTGCCTTTGCCGGTTTCGCTGCGTGTGAACAACCGGTGCTTAAGAAAGGCGACCGCTTGGCGATCGTCGGCGATTCGATCACCGAACAGAAGCAGTACAGCAAATTCATCGAAACCTACTTGTTAGCCTGCTATCCGGAATTGGAAATTCAGAGTTTTCAATTTGGTTGGGGCGGTGAGCGAGCTCCGGGATTCGCAAGCCGCATGGAGAACGACTTGGTTCCATGGAAGCCCAATGTCGTGACGACATGTTACGGAATGAACGATGGGTCGTACCGTGCTTATGAAGACGGAATCGGAAAGGCTTACGAGGATGGAATGCGAAAGATTGTTGACCGGATGAAAGCATTGGGTGCCACCGTTATCGTGGGCTCGCCCGGCGTTGTTGACAGCGATACGTGGCGACGTGAAGACGCTGACTTTGATCAGGTCTATAACGACAATCTTCAGCACCTTGGTGCGATTGCCAAGCAGTTGGCCGACGAGAACAAGTTTCCTTATGCTGATGTGTTCGGTGCGATGATGAAGACGATGACTTCCGCTAAGCTGGCATTGGGACATGAGTATCCGGTCGCTGGCGGAGACGGTGTGCACCCTGGGCCGAACGGACATTTGGTGATGGCATACGCCTTTTTGAAAGCGCTCGGCCTGGATGGCGATCTGGGAACCATTGCCATTGATATGAAGTCAGCCAAAGCCGAAGCAACCAATGGTCACAAGCTAATAAGCAGTAGCGGCGGGACCTTCGAAATCGAAAGCAGTCGTTATCCGTTCTGCTTCTTCGGCAATGAAAAAGACCCGAACGGAACGGCCAGTATCCTGCCGTACTCAGCCTTCAATCAGGATCTAAATCGCTTGACATTAACAGTTAAGAACCTATCGACCGCGAACGCAGAGGTAACGTTTGGCAACGCGACCAAAACATTTAGTCGTGAACAATTGAATGCGGGGATTAATCTTGCGGCTGAGTTCATCGACAATCCGTTTGTTGGTGCGTTTGGTGGTGTCATGAACGAAGTCGCTCGCAAGCAAGATTTTGAAACGTCAATGATCAAAGGTTTCATCACCAACTTTCGACAACTCGGCCCGCCGCTCAACCAGGACGCGGAAGTCAAAGCTGCCTTAGACACATTGCGCCGTAAAATGACGGAAGTGAACGACGAGGCGTACGCGAAAGCAAAAGCCGCTGTAACGCCGGTGCGTTTCAAGTTGGTCGTCACACCAAAGGCTTAACGTGAATGATTCAATCCCGTTGGTTTGAAAAGACAAGACGTCGTTTGCTTCATAACCTAAGCGTCGTGCGGCAGATAAGTGTCGCCTTTCGCTCCGCGAAAGAGCGCTCTTTCGCGGAGCGAAAGGCGACAATCAAAGACCGCACGATGCTAAGCGAAGCAAGAGCGGTTACTTGACTGGCAAATTAATTTCGCGGCCAGGGTTGGCGTCAAACTCTCCTGGATGCTGGTTTTTTGCTTTCATGAATTCTGACTCCACCTCATCCGATGAAAGAAATACCATCGCACCACGTTCGTCGATTTTTCGCAAGGCAAGAGCCTGGATAAGATTAGCCAAATCTTCAGCCTGGCGTGATTCGGGTCGAATGTCCCAAAGCTGGGCATGCTGCGCCGCCGTTAACATCCAGTGTTCATTTGCATCGATTTCCAGTGACCGCGTCTGAAGCTGCCAGCTCGGTCCCACCCGACGACTATCTTGCGACTCCCATAACGATACGCTCCCAATGCCTGCGGTCGCTACCAAGCTGGAAACGGGCGCGAAAGCAATTTTAGAAAAAAAACTTGAGGGGAGAATAGCAATCGGCTCCCCCCCTTTTTTCCAATCCCATAGGAGCACCGAGTTGGCATATCCAGCGACTCCCAAGAGTTTACCATTGGCTGAAAAACGGACTTCACTGACAGCCGCTTTCAAACGGAAATAATGAATGGGTTCGTTTTCTTCGAATGGTTCCCAGACAATCACCTCATCAGAATCTGACCCTGCCGCAACCGTTAGTCCGTCCGGGTGAAAACGGACACACGACACTGCCATTGCCGAATCCTTTTCGCGCAGCCGAATTGGCTCTCGAAGCAGCATTCCGGTTTTAGAATCCCATAGTCGAAGCCGCGTATCGTCACTACCTGTGATGACCTTGCTGCCATCGGGGCTGAAATGACTGTCTCTCACCAATCCTTGGTGCAGCATTGCGATACCTTGAACTGGTTTCGTTGCGACATCCCAGATGTGTACGGTGCCGGCCTCGTCGGCGACCAGCAATTGTTCGCCGTTATCACTCAAACGAAAGTGCGCTATCGGATTATTCGAAGTGATCGTAGACGGTATTTGCGATTCGTTTATCAAGTTCCAGATCTGAATCTCATTGGATTCGAGGCAAATGGCGAGCGTTTGGCCGTCAGCCGAAAGATGATGGTTCTTAATCGTCTTGCCAGGAACGATGGTTCTCAATATCGCCTGTGGCGCTGCTGGATCAACGAGCCAAAGACAGTTCTCGTCAATGATTGCCACGAGTTCATGTTTCCCCAGGAAATAGGCAAATGGGGTAACTTTCAAATCTTGGTCCTCCCGTAGAAACTCAATTCCGCCTTCGCGAAGCGATCGACTCAAGTCCCAGGTGACGCATCGTCCTTCGACAGCAATTAGCAACTGCTCACCCAGAAACCGAGCATCCGGTGCCGAAGGATGGAACCAAGGACCGGCCATCAAATGACCTGTGGATACATCCCAAACACGAACCGAATGTTCGAGGCCGATCGTTACTACGGCCTTGCCATCTTGGCTAAATCGTGCCTGCAGCGGTCGATCTTTTTGATCGAGTGGCACACCGATGGGATCGCCGGTAGCAACGTCCCAGAGTCTAGCGCTGAGGTCGGCGCTAAGCGTGATCACGGTGTCGCTTTGGGGACTGAAAACAACCTCACGTACCGGACCGCGATGGTCCAAGCGACCGCCCCGTGACGTTCTCGAGGTTGTGTCCCAAAGCCTTGCATATCCGGCATTGCTGGCAGTTATTATCGAACGTCCGTCAGGGCTATAGCGTGCCGTCGATATTTCCGGTTGAGTGATCGCGCCGCCGATCTCCTCACCGGAAATAGGGTCATAAAAATGAACGTGAGTGTTGGTCGCAACCATCAGTTGGCTATCCGTTGGATGAAACCTTACGGCAGTAACTTTTTCGCTCATCACCAGCGGTGAGAGTGCCTCCGTCGCATCGGAAATGGCAAATCTTTCAATCTGCATCGACTCGTCCGGGAGCGCAGTGCAAACCGCAAAGAATCGCCCATCGGCACTGAGCGTAAAAGGCGACTGAGTCGCTCCAACGACCCAATTTATCTTCCCCTGAGTTGCCATCGGAGCACCGATGGCTTGTCCTGTTTCTAAGTTCCAAATCTGGACACCAGATTCCGCCCCGCCGGTGATCAACCGCTTGTCGTCGTCGGAAAAACAGGTTGTTGGCATCATCTCATTATATGAAAGCGTTGGCCAAGCGATTTCCCCTTTGGCAATATGGAAACCAGCCGCACCAAACATTGCACCGGTAAGTATTAAATACTGACCATCTGGACTTAGCGAATGCACCACTGCAAGTCGACGAACCTCATCGGGAAGCAACTGGACGCGCACGGGACGCGGTAACGGTCTGAGTAGTCTAGCCAATCGAATTCGATGCGTTGGCGCGATGTCGGGTAGATATTTTTCAATCAACGGCAATGCTTGGTGGAACCATAGCGCCGCCGCGCTAGGATCGCGATCCGCTTGGGCGCGTTCCCCATTAATCAATTGCAGATTCGCCAAGGCACGACCGGCCTCTTCGGCCGCCGACTTTGCCGCTTGTTCTTGCTCACGCGCGGTGCGTTCGCTGTTCTGCGCAAACAATCGCTGCTCGCTCTCGTGCCCCTTCGCTACGATCGCGATGTCACGTTGTTTGACGGCTTCGATTCGTTCCGAGTTTACAAAGAATGCCGCTGTGGACATGACCAAAAGCAACACGGGGACCATGGTTGCGATGCCCATCACCCACGAACGATGGCGGCGCATCCGGCGGTACCAAAGCTCCGCGAACCCTTCACCGTGAGCTTCTACTGGCTCATCCGCCAGCCATCGCTCGATCTCTACGGCAAGCGCTTTGGCCGAACCGTAACGGTCCTCCGGTTTCAGCGCCATCGCCTTCAAGCAGATGGAATTCATCGGCCCAGGCACGTCGGCGCGGGCGGTAATGGGTGTTGGAAATACACCGGTGATCACTCCCGAAAGTAGCTTGGTTAAATCGCTACCTAAAAATGCGGGGCAACCGACAAGCAAGTGGTAAAGCGTCGCTCCTAGACTGTAGATATCACTGCGCGGCCCAACCTTCGAAAGCCGGCCTGATGCCTGCTCGGGACTCATGTATTGCGGCGTTCCCAGCGCGATACCGTCCATCGTGTCGGCGCCGCTGGAGCGTTTGCGTGAAGGACGCACCTGTCGTTTTGCGTCAGGAATGAGCTCCCCTTCATCTAAAGATTTTGCAAGCCCCCAATCCACGACCAATGTCTCGCCGTACGCACCAACCATCACGTTTGCTGGCTTGAGATCTCGATGGACCACACGATGCGAATGTGCGTATTCAATGGTGTTGCAAACATCGATGACGCAGCGCAACAGCTCACGAAATTTTAACGAGCGTTCAGACGTTCCGGTTGGAAGTAAATGGTATTCATCGATTGCATCCTTAAGACTTCGCCCTTGAATGAATCGCATCGCATAATAGGGACGCCCGTCTGACGCGACCCCAAAGCCATAGACGGGAACGATCCCAGGATGCTCCAACCTTCCGGTGATCTCAGCTTCTCGGACAAATCTCGCACGCGCGTCATTGTCGCCAGCATATTGATATTGAATTTCTTTTAAAGCAACGGTTCGCGACAACTCTTGATCCGTCGCCAGCGACAGGAGCCCTAGTCCTCCCTTTGCGTGCAACTTCACAATCGCAAAACGCGAGTTGTGTGCGGAAGACTTCGCGATTGCCGCCGACGTCAGAAACGCCGAAGCCGACGGATTGCCTAAAGGCTCCAGCGTCGCCGTCGGATCTAGTGTTGCAATGGGCTCTAGCGTTGCCAATGGATCGAGCGTGGCTTCGACATCATCGGCAAGTTTTATCTTTGGCAGGCGGGTTGAGGAGTCCGTGCCTGTTGGTTCATCACTCACGTTAGGGAAGTCTCAGCAAGCAGTAAAAGGCGAGTGTCGGAAACAAAGGCCATCGTAACATGAAAATCCGCATTTACCTATCTACTTTAACGCTGACTTGACTAGACTATCTGGACAGCGTGAACGAACTGTTAGTACAAGCACGAAGCGCAAGCAAGTGAATTACAAGCTGGTAATACAAGCACTGCCTTGAAGTCACTGCTTAAGGCCTTTTCAGGAAAATCCCACCAACCTCCCTCCTAATATCCTGAGCGATTTGATGTCTCAACAGCCCGCCTTGCGAAGGACAAACTTTGTTTTATTTACCGCATGTTTATCAATTTTTACGCACAATGCATTCTCCGAAGATGTGGAAGTTC
This sequence comes from Planctomycetaceae bacterium, assembly GCA_043775635.1. Classification (GTDB taxonomy): domain Bacteria; phylum Planctomycetota; class Planctomycetia; order Pirellulales; family Pirellulaceae; genus UBA6163. The sequence goes on from JAYVSE010000011.1 coordinate 9,701, forward strand.
ACCGCTTTGAGCGAACCACAGTTTGCAGTGGCCTAGTTCAGCCGATGGAAATGGACTTTGCGTCAGACGGACGAATTTTTCTGATCGAACTTAGCGGTAGCGTCAAACTCATTGACCCGAACACATCCGATGTCAAAGTTGTTGGAAAAATCGAAGTCACAACGGCTCAGGAAAATGGATTGATCGGGCTGGCTCTGGATCCAAATTTTGACGCCAATCACTGGGTATACCTGCAATACTCGCCACCTGATTTTTCTGGCCAAAGAATAAGTCGATTTGATTTTCGCGACAATCAAATCGACCTAGCCAGTGAGAAGCGACTTTTTTCCTACGAAGAGCAACGTCGTGAATGCTGTCACCATGCTGGTTCGATGGAGTTTGGCCTTGATGGAAATCTTTACATCGGCACGGGCGACAACACCAACCCTTTTAACGATTCAGGAGGTTTCGCACCGATCGACGAACGTACCGATCGTGAGCCTTGGGACGCGCAGCGTTCCGCTGGCAACACGAAGAGCTACAACGGAAAGGTCCTGCGAATCCATCCTGAACAAGATGGTACCTATTCAATTCCTGAAGGAAATCTATTTCCAAAAGATGGTTCGATCGGTTATCCAGAAATCTATGTCATGGGCTGCCGCAATCCGTGGCGAATCAACGTCGACAAGAAAACAGGCTTTCTTTATTGGGGCGACGTTGGACCTGATGCCGGACAAGACGACAAACGTGGACCGCGAGGCTATGACGAAGTCAATCAAGCGCGTACGGCAGGAAACTTTGGCTGGCCCTATTTCATTGGTAACAACTATGCGTATCCGATCGTCAATTTTACCAATGGTGAAATTGGATTGCCGCAAGATCCCGCTGCACCGCTGAATCAATCCGTTAACAACACGGGTTCGAAGCAACTACCGCCCGCTCAGCCAGCGATGATCTATTACCCTGCTGGAGCCTCGGAGTCGTTTCCGGAAGTTGGGACCGGTGGACGAACGGCATGCGCGGGTCCCGTTTACCATTACGACGAAAAATCACCGTCAACGACCAAGTTTCCGGAGGCTTACGATTCGACATTGTTCGCGTTTGAATGGTCGCGTAACTGGATCATGGCCGTCCATTTAGATACAAATTCGAACGTTCAGCGTCTGGAGAATTTTTTGCCAGACATGAAGTTCGTTCGCCCGATCGATTTAAGATTCGACAACAATGGTGCACTCTTCGTGATCGAGTACGGCGAAACATGGGGCGTAAATCCAGACGCAAAACTTGTTCGCATTGACTATATACGCGGCAATCGTGCACCCGTAGCCATCGCAAAAGCAAAAAATGAAATCGGCCCCGAGCCACTTGTTGTCGAACTGTCGGCAAACGAATCCAGTGACAAGGATGGAGACCATTTGTCCTACGAATGGACTGCCATTCGTTCGGGAGCGACCGCTGAGTCAGGCAAGGTTTTTTCAACCACAGCGGATACAACCGTTCGGTTCGATGAGCCCGGTGTCTATACCATTCAACTGGTTTTGAAAGACACCTCGGGTGCAAAAGCCGTCGCGACATTGCCAGCCATCGTAGGCAACTCGGTTCCCAAAGTTGAGTTTTTAACACCTCATGACGGCGACTTCTTCACACCCGGTAAGCCGGTTCCCTATCGCTTGGTCGTTCGTGACCGCGAGGATGGAACCAGCGTCATCGACGAAGCTGAAGAAGGCGACGCCAAATTCATTGACTCCACCGCGCCATCGCGATTGTTTGTCGAAGCCGTACCGGTAAGCGCCGTACTGGTAGGCTCAGGGGCGGACACTAGTGCAGTCGATGCACCGGGACTCGCGTTGATTAGACATAGTGATTGCTTCAATTGCCATGCGCCGAATCGTGCATTGGTCGGACCAAGTTTTATCGATATTGCTAACAAGTACCGAAATCAACCTCATCAGGTAGAACAATTAGTCACACGAGTATTGCAGGGGTCCACGGGCGTCTGGGGCAAAGTCGGCATGCTGCCGCACCAACAACATACACCTAGCGAAGTTCGGCAAATGGTGGAGTATGTTTTCTCGGTCACCGTTGGCACTGCGAATCCGAGCGCCCAGGGATTCAGTAACGAGATAGTTACCGCTGAATCGTCTGCTGGAATTCGATTGGAAGCTACTTATACGGATCTCGGGCGCGGTGAGATTCCGAAATCAACAGGCATGAGCGTTGTGACGTTACGAAGTCGCAACCTGCAAGCTGAATCTGCCGTCGAGTTTATGGGAACGCAACGCCTTGGAGCAAACACTGCCCAGGGCAACCAGTTCATGGGAGCGATCGAGCATGATGGCTTTCTCAGGTTCTCAAGCATCCCGCTGGACGATCTTCGAAACGTCATCGTTCGCGTTGCCAGCGCTGGTGCGGGTGGTTCCATCGAAATACACCGAGGCAAAGTTGACGGGCCATTGCTTGGAAAGACCAGCGTTGAAGTGAACGGCGACTGGGTAACATTTTATGAAAAGACGATTGAAATTTCACCCGCAAGCGGACGCGACGAAATCTACATCGTTTTCAAAAACCCAATCAACCGTGGCGGTCTCATGAACATCGACTCCTTTAACTTTCAATAATTAACTGGACAGCGCCAACTAGCGGATGAAACATCGTTATTTGCCGTGCTTTTTGCAATCATGAGCGGCAAGGCGCTAGCCGCCGGTTCCGCCGCGATTTTCCGGCGGCTCGCGGGCTGTTGATTTAGTGTATCCATAAATTGGTTAGCTGGCAGGCTAGTCATTTGGAGGAGATGCGCTAAACTTGGCCGCAGGAGATCCCGCTACTGAGTCAACGACCGCGAAAAGCAAATTACTGGCAAGATGCACCCATGCCACGCGAGCAATGGGTGCTCATCCCAACCGCTCTGGAAGAGTTCATCCCCAACGATCATCCGGTGTGATTGATTGATTGATTGATTGATTGATTGTATTGCCCAAGAGTTTGAGATCGATATCGATCGAGTGCTGATTGACTCGGCTTATACGAACGGCAAAAACTTGACAGCAGCCGAACACAGACAGATCGACCTGATCGGACCGCTGGCCGAAACCAAACGCGAAAACAACCCTGCCGAGCGTTCTGATTTGACTCAGCCTGTTGCCGCCGACCAGCTTGATCAGTTGCCAATCAATCCTCAAACGAAGCAGTTCGACAAAGCGGCGTTCGTGTATGACGAAGCCACCGACAGTTATTACTGTCCAGCGGGTAAAGTGCTTTCGCACCGGACAACCGAGAAGTCGACTCAGGAAGCATATTCACGTCGTCAACACTTTGGTGAAACACCGTTCGCGGTGATCAAAGTACACTTTGACCTTCGTCGCTTCTTGCTTCGTGGGCTAGAGGGAGTGAAACAAGAATGGCGTTGGGCAGCGACGGGTTTCAATCTGAAGAAACGGATGAGTCACCTAGCGAAGCTGCGCGCCGAGGGAACTGGCGCGGCGGCGATCGCAGTAGAATAGGCAAGAGCGGGGCTTTCTCGCGTCCAATTCCGGTCCGTAGCGGCCACCATCGCGACCTCTGGCCCGTAGAAACCATCTGGCGAGCTTTAGACGCAACAAAAACGGTTGGATCCCATACAAAAATCAATACCAACAATAACTCGTACTAAACCAAGGGCCCGCAATCGCCATACCGCTAAATTATCGTTCAACTTGCTGTTGCTTCCAACGGTTCGTTTGCCTGATGCTCGGGGCGATATTCCACATACAGAAAAACCGGGATCTTTAGGTCACCAAGGTGTTTCTCAACAAGAGGCTTTACGTCGGACCAATTCATACCTCCGACGCCGGTTGCCAATCGCGGCAAAGCTAGACTTGTAATTCCTTCTTTCTCGACAAGATGTCGCAGGGCTTTGAGCGAGTGATTGACATACTCTAGGTGAGCCTTCCCGCCATGCTGGGAATTGCCGTCGGATTCTTCTTGGGTCAGCAGACAAACGACGCGCGCCCCCGTGCCGCTCCAGATCCAGGCAGTCCCAGGCTTCGGGCTGGACTGGTAACACCAATGCCGGAAATCTTTCGCCATCGACGGCCACTGCTCGCGAAGGGCGAGCGCTAAACCTTGGTTAAAGTGGTCGCCAGGAGCAACCCCGTGAGCGATCGCGTTTGCTGCGGAAAGAAGAATATCACCGCTGACTTCGTGAATCATGTCACCAACCCGTTTCTTGTTTCGATACTGTGCGATCGCCCAATATAGGCGCCGCGTTTTACGCCCGACCAACGCAAGGGGCGTGCCGTTAGGACCGCTCGATCAACGACTGTCCGATTTTTGACGTGGGATAGGCTGCCAGCCTGTCATTTTCAATGCGACAGGCTGGAAGCCTATCCCACTAAACGATCCTAAGCGACAAATTTGAAGCGCTCACAGATGCCGATCAAGTCGGCGTGGATTGTTAGAAATCGAAGCAACAAGATGTGCTGGAACTACCCAAGCATGTGTGCAGATGTGTCGAATCGCACATCCAATAAGGCCAATGGATCACTATTGTGAATGGAGAGGCGAAATTTGGGTTTGCAATTGAAGTTCAAGCCAGGGGCCAATTTTCTCCGCCCATTTCTGACCGTGCACGTGAAGCCCTTTCTCGCTGAAATGTACGCCTTGTCCATTTCGCTCGCGAAGATTGCCCTTGAGCGCATCGCTGTCGGGCCCTGCAAATGCGACGCCTTCGCGCCAGAGCGAGGCTTGCGCGGCGCGAATGTCTGGTGACGCTTCGTCGCCAGGAACGTGATAACTGACTTGTGCTACAAACCAAGGGGCGTCCCATTTGATTTCGCGGCGTGAAGCATGAATAAGTTTCTCGAGATACTCGCGGTATAAATTGCCAGGTAACGTACGTGACTTGTCTCGCTGGTTGGCGTCGCTCTCGCCTTGATGCCAGAGAACCGCGCGAAAGCCGTTCGGCCCCAGCGACATCATCCTTGAGACGAACATCGCAAACGCATCACCATTGCTCGCCCACTGACCGCTTGGTAGTTTTATAACGCGGCTTTCAATCGTTGGCGGATTCGGGAACGTCGAGTCTTTGGGCAACCACTCACGAACACTGGTCGCACCGATGCCGCAGGCAATGATGCCGACGGGGACATTAAACTTTTCAACAAGAGCATCGCCCATAACGGGAATGAAACTACCGCCGCCACCGCTCGCACCAGGCTGTGGGTCGTCTGCGAGTCTCCAGCTCATCCCATCAAAAGCGGCAACACGTCCGGATTTTGGTGTCAGTTTTTGCTCACCGTGGTTAGCGGAATTCGATTGCCCGGCAACGACGAATAGTTCGCCGATACCAATATGCTCAACCGCAGCTTGTGTAACCGCTTGTTCGTCAAGTGATGCCCGTACTTCCAGGCGATACCAGCCGCCTGCGAGTCCTTCGAAATTTGCATCGAATGTTTGGCCGACAATCTTGGCATGCAGCGTATGCCATTCTGCGTCGGGTGTTCCTGCAAGCATGCGGGCCTCAATCACCAATTCGGTCGGAGGCGCTTCAGAAAAATGGCCGGTAATGCGAACCATTCCATTTTCACACGTTGTTCGCTGAATGACCTGATAGTCCTTGGGTGAGGTTAGCGTCAGTTCCGCGCCGCGCAGAAAGCCGTGCGGTACGAACAAAAGTACGATTGCAAGCTTAAGAATGTGGAGCACGTTACTTTGGAACATCTGCGTCTTCCTTGGGAGCATCTTCCTTTGATCGAGAGATCAATCGAGCGCGGATTCGGTTTCCATGCTCTTGGAAATCGCCTTCGGTTTTGTAGAGCTCGATCGCTTTCTCGGTATCACCAAGGTTCTCGTAAACGCGGGCAAGGTTATAGCGTGCAGACTGCTCCCATCGCGAATCTTGATTGTCACCCAGGATTCGGGTTGCGAGCCAGTCTTTGGTCAAGTCAAAACGTCCGGTGTCGTATTGGATCAAGCTTATCCAGTAGGTCGCCGTAATTTTTCCCTGTCGCATGAGCGATTGAACCTGTTGGATTTGTCGATCATAGACTTCAGGAGTAATGCCAAGTTCGCGGCGGATGCCGTATTGTTTTTGTAGCTCAACGTCGATCCGCAGGTCCGCGATTTCGAACTCAGGTTGTCGTTGGCTTAAGTACAACGGTTTGGCACCTTCGATGGAATCCGTTTCGTCGGTTTCGAATTGGCCGCGGAGGTGACGCCAGCGACCGAGTGAAAGTCGTTTTGCTTGGGTAAATTGGCCGTCAAGAACTGACCAGGGTGAAAAAACAAAAAACGCCAGCATTGGATCTTCTTGCGCGGCGTTTCCGATGGCTGCATCGTAGACACGGGCCTTCAATGGCACGTCCCAAATTCGCGTCGTTGCGATGCCTGACAACGCCTCGAAGGCGGCTGCCTTTGTGTCCGCGTCTTCGTACAGCACCATCCGCAAATCGCCTGTCAATGCTTCCTGTAATCGCCTCGACCGCAAGCTGACCGTTTCTGGCTCCAGTGCTAACATGGCAACGCATTGCTGGATATCGTCTTTCGTGACAGGGTATGCAAACCAACCTGGTACATTCATACGTCGCAGGATACTGGCATCTTGTCTTGCTTGAGTCAGCGTTGCGATCCCGATTTGCCCTGGTCCTGGAACAGGGATTCCAAGTCCGCAATCGAACAAATAGAGTTCACCGCCCACCAGCGCACCCACAATCCACGGGCGAAGATTTCCCTTGCCGTCAGCGAGCCCCAGCATGCAAGCAGGAATCGATTCTTGGCGGCATAATGAGATGAACGTTGTGCTTCGTTGAAGCGCATCTCCACAGCCACGGAATAACGTTTGATACGGAGTTTGGCGATAGCCGGCACCACGAAACGTCATACCGAGCGGAAGCGGAGGTGGAGTTGGTGTTTGCCCGCCGAGCACCATGGGTTCTAGCGAGACGTTTCGTGTAACCCAGTCGAACAACTTAATGGCTGAGGTCAGCGAATCGGTATTTTGAGCGCCTAGTGATTCTCGGTTTTCATGTATCCAGGTGGTCCACAAGGGATCGAGCGGTGCCTGTTCTAGCACCCAACTACAAACCTGTCGGAGCAAATAGCTGTAACGGAGATGATAGACGTCCAAGCCGATGAAGGTACCCTGTGACACTGCGTCGGTTGCTTCTTCGTATGGAATCACGTCGGCTACGGTGCGAAGCAGTTCGGTGGGGTGAAAATCTGCTTCGCTGGGTGATTTCTCCGAATTTGCAGCGTCTCGAGTTGCGTTCAAAGTCGCTTCTCGCGATTGGTCCCAGGCGTTGAGGTGATAGACGATTTGACGTCCTGCCGTTTCGGCATCCAACTCGACGAACTTCGCGATCAACTCGACCGCTTCACCCAGATGATCGACCTTTGTTTCCGCTTGTTGCCGCGATTGGCGAGAAGCCTTGATCTTTCGAACGGTAGCGATGTCGTCATTGCAGCCGATGAAAGAGGCCAACGAAATGGACAAAACCAATACAGCACCGTGACCGCTTGATTGGCGGAAGATGCGTTTTGCATGGCAGAAAAGCAGATTCATCGTAGTGATAAGAAATTTAGTCGGAACGTGGGTGGAGGGCGGCAATTGAATGCGAACCGTCACACGCTAAGGGAGCAGACGGCTTGGTGCAATCGAACCAGTCGCCCGATCACGGCGTCGAATTGGTCCAATGGAATCATATTCGGTCCGTCGCTGGGTGATTGGGCCGGATCGGGGTGAGTTTCAAAGAACAACGCATCGACACCCATGGCTACGGCGGCGCGAGCGAGTGGTTCGACCATTTCGCGATTTCCGCCGGTTGCTCCCCCCAATCCACCAGGGCGCTGCACGCTGTGCGTCGCATCAAATACAACGGGAACCCCCAAAGATCGCATGGTGGGCAGCGATGTCATGTCGTTGACTAGCCTTCCGTAACCGAAAAATGTCCCGCGTTCGCAAAGCAATACACGATTTTCGGCGGCGAGATTTCTTGTACTTTTCGTGCCACGGATCTTTTCCACAGCGTATCGCATGTCGTCGGGCGACATGAATTGCCCTTTCTTCACGTTGATGGGCAAACCCGTTTCGGCAGCCGCGACCAACAAATCCGTTTGCCGCGCGAGAAACGCTGGAATTTGAAGCAAATCGCAGACGTCCGCAGCAGCGGCGGCTTGCTCGGGCAAATGGATATCAGTTGTCGTCGGCAAACCGGTTTCGCGGTTAACTTTCTCCAGCATCGCCAGCCCTTCGTCGATCCCTGGACCTCGAATCGCCGCCAAACTGGTTCGATTGGCCTTGTCGAACGATGCTTTAAACACCAAGGGAATCGTGTACCGTAGCGACGTTTTTAGCAGCGATTCGGCGATCTGCATCGTCAAATCAATGGATTGCAATACGCATGGCCCCGCAATCAACATCAGCGATCCGTCACCGCACCGACACGAGCCGATGGCAACCGGTGAAACGTGTCCGATGTTGGTGCTGGAATTGGTTGTGGTTGTGGTTAGTGTCACATTGCGACTCGAAAGAACGGATAATCGGCTGAAAAAGCATTTCAAAATCAAGATTGCGGTGGCAACCGGAGCGTGATCTGTTTTGGCAACACGCGAATTTCAAGCGGCAAATGGCCTGCGTAGTCACCGTCAAGTTGGTAAGCAACTCGAGCGGGTGATGTGATACGGCAGGCACCGATTCGTTTTCGCGTGACGTCGGGCCATTGAATATGACGACTGGCGATGATCCCGCCCAGATAGCGAAGACCGCTGACGATCGATCCCTTTTCCAGTCCGCAAAAATCGAGTTGGCCGTCATCGCCCAGGGCGTTGGTTTCAATCGGTAACGACGCGGCGTATTGCGGGAGGTTGAAAACCATGGCCCAGCGACAGGTTACGTCCGGCGTTTTAGCCGTGACGGCAACGTCCTCGATCCAATTGACGTGTAGCGGCGGAAACGCATATCGTTGCAGCGTCCTCAGGATCGGACGAGTGTAGCTGAAGCGATTAATGTGCCCGCGGCGGCGAAGATGCATCGCCCGAACCACTTCGGCATCAAAGCCGCAGGTTGCCATGACTAAGAAAAGTTTGCCATTGGCCTGGCCCGCGTCAATGGAGTGGTCCCGGCCGTACCGCAAAGTCTCCACAATCAGCTCAACCTTCGCGGTATGTCCGAACTGCTTTGCAACCAGATTTTCAGTCCCCAGGGGCATCGGAACCAAAACCGTTCCTAGCGGTGTGTTTTGTGAAACAAGCGAAAGGGTTCCGTCCCCGCCAGCCGTGACAACGATCGTTGACGGGCCATCGGTTTGTCCATTGGCACAAGTTCGCTCACGAACGTAGGCGATATCCGTCGTTACTTCCGCTTGGATGCCTTGGACGGAAAGTGCGGAAATCAACATCGCGATGCGTTCCCGGCCAGAACCGTTGCCAGCCTTGGGACTCGTGCAAATCAGCACACGGAAGCTGCTGCGATCGGAAACGGCTTTCGTCATATTGCGGCCAAATCAATCAAAATCCGTCGCGCACTAAATTTGCGACCTAAGCTACTACGGATAAAAATGCGTTCGCAATTGCACGATTGGCCGCTACGATCGGCCGAGCTATCGACTCGTGTATTCGCGAAAGGCGTCAGAATCGTAACCATTTGATAAAGTTGTGCATTGTGAATCAGTTAAAGCGTTATTGGGCGGCGGGCTTGATTTTGGCTGTCGTGATTACTCACGCATTGATCATCGGCTACGTACGAAGTCGCGTCTCAAGGCTTAACCGTGCTCGCAGCACTGCGATCGAGATTGGAACGTTCCGGTTTCAAAACATCAAGGATTCAAACACCGTTTATCAGTTCCGCTTGTACGCCATCGCTGATCCATCGCGGCGTAATTTAGCGGAGGAAAGCATCAAACAACTTCGCGTCGAAATCATCGAGTCGTCGGAGCAATTGCTTCGCCAAGTCGATCCTACTTGGTTAGTCGATCCGGCGCAACTTCAAATTCGTGATCGCCTGATGGACGTTGTGGGTAAGCATTTGACGGAACCCGTGATTCAACGCGTGATCATCACGGATTGGCTTGAATTACCCGCATCTTTGTTAACGCCAACTCTCGCCACGCTCAATGATCCAAGCGTTTTAGATGAAACCGACACGCCTGGCGCCGCTCACGGTGCGAAAACTTCACATGAAGCCCCGTCCCATGACACTCATGGCTCAGAGGATTCACACGGCTCGAAGAAGTCGCACGGCTCCGAAGTCGAACACGGCTCCGAAGACTCGCACGGCAAACCTGCTGCCGCGAAACACTAGTTCGACTTAACGAAAAAGCGAATTATTTTATTAGCGGTGCGGCGCAAGCCGCGTGGTGTTTCGCGTGGTGTTTCGAAACGGCACCGGACGGCTCGCGCCGTTCCGCTACTTAATTTCACAGATCTTATCAAATTCTTTCCGATTGCCATTACGCCCACCCACTCATTCCCAAATTCGTTAACGTTGGCTTCACGCCGAATGTAAATGGGTGCCTTTTGAATCACGCAAAAGGTATCCGACACATACCCGGCATTTTTTAACAGGTCGTTGCCAACTACTGGGATGTCGTTATGAAACTCTTGACTGCACTTCGAATTCGGTTGGTATTTCTAGCATTGTTATTCGGCTCCGTTTGCGTTGCCCAAGAAAATACAAAAGCAAAACCAGGAAACTGAAAAGCCGGTTCAGGGAGCGCTCGCACCCGTTGAAGTCGAAGCTGGCTTGCCACGCGTTCTACTGATCGGCGTCTCAACTGGGGGTTGCACGATCAAAAACAGGTCGATGGCAAGCATCAAGTCAGTCCTGCGGAATATGAAGATAATCTCAAAACCCTTGTCACCAAACTGAAACAGACCAATGCCACATTGCTTTGGTGCAGTACCACGCCGATTCCCGCTGGCCCGCTTATATCCTCCGCGAAACTTCGGTGATGTTCTCGCCTACAACGCCATCGCAGCCAAGATCATGATGGAAGAAGGAACCGTGATCGATGATTTATTTGCGTTCGCAAAACCGATCCAAGCAGAGATCCAAAAACCAAACGACGTCCATTTCGTTGATGCCGGCTCAGCCCATTTTGTAAAAGTGATTTGCCTTGCCAAGCGGAACTAGTAAGGAGTGCACCTTATTTCACGCCCGTTACTTAGTCAGCGAACTTTCGCTCCACCATCGCTCGATTTCTGCCTGAAGATTTGGCGCTATAAAGAAGTTTATCAGCACGTTCAAACCAGCTTTCTGATGTGTCATCGGCTCGGCGACCTGCCGCGCCAATCGAAACCGTTAGCTGACCCAATGACTCACCCGTCTTATTCATTGTTAGGTCGTTTTCGCAGAAGTACAAACAAATCTGGTTCGCTAGGTCTTTGGCTCGATCAGGGCCAGCGACATTGACGAAGACAGCAAATTCATCGCCACCGTAACGCGATAAAGTCGCTTCGGGGACCAGTTGCTTTAATGCCGTAGCAACGAAGCGGAGAACCTTATCACCGGCGACGTGACCGAATCCGTCATTGATACTTTTAAATTCATCCAGATCGATCAAGAACAAGTACGGCAATCCTGTTAGCGACTTCGATTTGGCGGTAAGCAAAATCTCCTTGTCGAACGCCCGGCGATTGCCAATTCCCGTAAGCGGGTCAATTAGCATCGCTGAATTCAACTCGGCTAAAGTTTCTTTCAAACAGTCGATCTGACTTTTCGATGTCAGTAACTTTGCATCCATGTCAGCGATCTGCTGCTGCATTTTTTCATTGCCTTGCAGAACTGAATTGATGCACGTCTTAATGTCGGCAGGCGTTGCGGTGGCGTCACCCAATCGATGACTAGCTGATTTAATCGAGCCCCCGAATTCGGCACTCGCGCCTTGTTGTGAAGAAATCAGCGCCTGCAAATCAGCGACTTCATGGGCCAATTTCTCGCTGATCTCAACATTGACTTCGCATGAGTCGGAATCAGTCAAAAACTGCGTGCGGAGTTCACGCAATTGCGCTATGGTAACGGCCTTGACGACGTTTACTGAGTGCGAAAGTTGATCGCAGATGGCCTTGTTGCTTCCTTCCGCGTACCGATACCAAACTTCATAGACTTCAGGAATAGGCGGCGTGCCAAAGGCACCAATATAACCTAGCGCTTGTTTAGCAACCGAAAACGCTTCCGAGGTTTCACTATTGGATTTTGGGGCTCGTTCCTGCCGAGCCGGCAATATAGTCGTCATCTTGCATCTCCGAACACTAACTATTTTGGGGCAACGTTACATAGGTGACGGACAAGAGTGAGCAAGTATCGAGAACCGCAAAGTCTAGGTTTTTCGAGGAAAAAACAGAGTCGATGATTAGATATTTCGGTAATGCCGATTTTGATTTGAATCCGGGGCGAAAAACTTGCGGCTATAAATCTTATTCATAGGCACTGACGTGACTCCTGACGTCAGTCAAGCAACCACTCCGGTTCCGAATGTGCCAGCAAATATCGATTTGCTTTCTCATAATCCGGCTCGTCCCGGAATTCGGCTTTTTCAGCTTCGAAAGCCCTTTGGATGGCAATGCAAATCTGCTCGATCGTTTCGTCAGGTAAATCACGAAGAGCCACGTTTGTGGAGCGTCCACGGGCATTGATCCAAATGCCCTCGCCGAATTTATTTTTGCGGACCGGCGAAAGTGACCAACGAGGCCACTCGTAAGACACCTGCTCACCAGAATCGCGAGCGCAAAGCGTCATCCTAAGTCGATCGTTATCAATCTCAAACAAGGCACGAGGCGGTGCGGAAACGCGAAAAACTACTCGTGCAACGCTCGATAGAATCAGCCAAACTGGTACAAAAATGATCCCGAAAACGGCATTTGAAAATAACTGCTTGGGGACCGGTACATACGGCATCTTCATCGGCACGGCAATGCGTACGATATCACGAAGGCACTCAACGGAAATGGATGGTTGGTTCAAAACGAAGCTTCTTTGCGAGCCAGATAA
>JAYVSE010000012.1:0-32711 GCA_043775635.1 Planctomycetaceae bacterium
AGCCATTTTATACCCCACAAGTTGAAATAGACCCCTGTGAGCTCGCCTCACAGGTGAATAAGTTTTGAAGTTAGGGTGGAAGCCTTTCCGGAACTCCCCCAATCTCCGCTGCACGCCGCCTATGGCGGCGTGCAGCGGAGATTGGGGGAGTGGTGATGGTTGCCGCGTTTTCTAACAATAAAACTTAGGCTCATGCCAGCAACCTGGCATGGGGCCGCTAGCGGGCCGCAAATGATAACCCGAATGCGTAAGCGAGGGATGGCAGTGATCCCTCGCTTACGCAGCGGGTTACTAAATCAACAGCCCGCTAGCGCCTTGCCGCTCACTTACTTGGCGCTATCCAATTAGATAGCCGATGTGTCAGATTGGTCGATACAAACGGCGGCTTGCTCGCATAGCCGTTTTGCCTCCGCGTCCGTAGCTGCCTCCGCGATCAATCTCACGATCGGTTCAGTATTGCTGCCACGCACAAGCAACCATCGATCGGGCCACGCTAAACGCAAGCCATCACTAAAATCAGCTTTCGCATCGCTAAAATTCTCTGCAATTCTTTTCATCGCGGATGGCAACACCGCTGCATCAACGGTCACCTTTGTTTTGTGAATCGCAAGTCTGGGCAATGCATCGACCAGCTCGCCAAGCGAAGCGTCTTGCTCGGTCATCAACGCCAACACCTGCGCCATCCCCACAAAACTGTCTCGCACATAGCCAACCCGTGGATCAATCGGACCACCGTTGCCTTCACCACCATAGGATGCCTTGTTCGTGAGCATCATGTCGGCAACATTGGCTTCACCGACTGCACTGCGGTAAGCAGTCACGCCAGCCGCCGCCGCCAGCCGTTCGCTCATTCCGCTCGTGGCACCGTTGATTACGATCGACCCGCGAGTCTCCGTGTGCCCCAGCGCTCGCTGGACACACAATGCCAATGTGTACTCTTCGCCAACATATCTGCCCGCTGCATCGATCAGCGCCAGTCGGTCGGCATCTGGATCTTGGCAGAACCCCACGTCGCACTTCTCTTTGGCAACGCGAGCCGCGATCGTTTGCAAATTTTCTGCGGTCGGCTCCGGGACATGTTCAAACTTACCATCAGGCTCAGCACCAATCACAACGACTTTGCATCCGAGTTTCACCAGTAACCGCATTCCTAGGGCTGCACCGGCACCGTGGTTACTGTCCAACAAGACGCGATAGTTCTTCGCCGCAATGGCCGCGACGTCGACAGTCGCAAGCACTGCATCCAAGTGCGGTGCATGCGGATCGTCAACAATGTCCGCCGAACCGATTTCTTCGACCCCACGCCAGGCGGAGCCACCTTGTTCATACGCTTCCTTAATTGCGGTCCCCGTGGCCGCACCGACGACACGACCGGTGGGACCAAACAGCTTCATTCCGTTATACGGTGGCGGATTGTGGCTGGCCGTGATCTGAATGGCACCATCGGCAGATCGATCGCGAACGAGCACACCGATCGTAGGCGTCGCAGCGACGTCCGCGATCAAGCAATCGCAGCCACTAGCCTCCAAACTGGCCACAACAACACGCTGCAAAAGGACTCCGCTGGACCGACCGTCCCGCCCCACAATTACCAACGGTCGTGCGCCCGTCCCGCGTTTCGATGTCCCGCGTTTCGATGCATGCAAAAATTTTGCAAATGCCGTCACGTAACGAGCGGCGACAATCGGTGTTAGCGATTCACCAACGACTCCACGAAGCCCGCTGACACTAATAATCAAGCTATCCATTCGTCAATTTCCGTCTATCGTTTTTGAATCTTCGCTCTTCTTCGCTCTACTCTCAGTAGCTACTTTTCTCAGTAGGAAATAGAATCATGTTTGGCGGTTGCCACAAGGCGCGAAGCCGTTTCAAAATCATGACCAATTCTCTAAAAGCCTGCCAATGTCCGCCGCTGCTTCACCGACCGTCGATAACGCGCTCGCCCTCGTTGAAAAAGCTCGTGCGGGGGGGCTGCTCAGCCAATCTGCCGTCGAAAATATTCGTTGTTGGCTGACACAGGCCCGATATCGTGGCTACCGCGACGAAGTGATTTCGCATATCAACGACAGTCGGTGGCAAAAGCTGGATGATGTTTTTTGGACCATCATCCCGTTCGGCACCGGCGGTCGTCGCGGTCGAATGTACTCGATTGGCTCCAACGCCATCAACGACCGTACGATCGGAGAAAGTGCACAAGGCCTTGCCGATTACGTCGTGGCGACACTCGGTAAGCACGCAAACCTGTCTTGTGCGATCGCCTACGATACGCGGCACAAGTCTCGACATTTCACGGAGCTGTGCTCCGGCATCATGGTGGCGGCCGGCTTTAAGGTCTATCTGCTGGACGACTATCGAGCCACGCCACAACTATCGTTTGCGGTTCGCTACAAGAAATGCTCTTGCGGCATCATGGTCACGGCCAGTCACAATCCACCGAGCGACAACGCAGTCAAGGTTTACTGGTCCAGCGGTGCTCAAGTCCTGCCACCGCACGACGAGGGAATCATCCAGCGCGTGTTGACCTGTGAAGAAATACGGACTGTCCCTTTTGCCGATGCCCTCGCAGCGGGAAAAGTGGAGATCATCACGGCTGAAATCGACGCTGCCTATCTCGATGCTGCCTACGCATGCAGGCTTGAGGGCCCGCGCAACATAAAAATTCTATATTCGCCTTTGCATGGTGTTGGTAGCGCCGCAGTCTTGCCCCTACTTCATCGCGATGGCTTTAATAACCTTGAGGTGTATGGTCCTCATGCGGAACCAAGCCCCGATTTCCCCAATGTACCTGGGCATGTTTCCAATCCAGAAAACACAGTGATTTTTAATGAACCGATCAAATTCGCTCAAAGTCATGGGCACCAACTGATCCTGGCGACGGACCCCGATGCGGACCGCCTAGGTTGCGCCGCACCCATCACGCTCGATCCAGCGGGTCCATGGCGTACGTTCACGGGCAACCAGCTCGGTGTTTTGTTGGCCGACTTTGTACTCAGTCGCCGCGCAGCAGCCGGAACGCTGACTCCGAATCACTACATCGTGAAAACTCTGGTCACAACCGAGATGATTCGGCTGGTTGCAAATCATTATGGCGTGCGCTGCGAAGGCGATCTGCTGGTTGGCTTCAAATACATCACGGAAACAATGGACCGCGTCGGTCCCGATCGGTTCGTCTTTGGGACAGAAGAATCTCATGGTTATCTGATCGGACAATACGCGCGAGACAAAGATGGCCCGGTCGCATGCATGTTGATGAGCGAATTGGCCGCAACCGTGCTCGCCAGCGGCAAGTCTTTGAACGATCATTTGTGCGATTTGTATCGCCAATATGGCTACCACCAAGAAACCGTTATCAATCTGGCAATGGAAGGCAGCGAAGGGATGGCCGCAATGCAACGATTGATGGCTGCATTCCGTAAGCACCCGATGAGATCGTTAGCAGGTATTGCGGTCGGCCAACAGCGGGACTACCAAGATCTTACCGTTCGCGATCTATCGTGCGACGATCCGATGAGCCCCGCTGCCGTTACGCCGTTGATCGGTCCCCATGGAAATCTCATTATCATGGACCTTGTCGAGCAAGGAAACTACGTGGCCGTCCGCCCGTCAGGCACCGAGCCGAAAATCAAGCTCTATGTCTTCACTCGCCTGCCCGCAGAAAAATCAAAAGACATCGAATTAGCAACGGCGAAATTAGCCAAACGAATCGCTGCCCTCGAATCCGACATCCGAGCGTTTGCAAAACAAAACGCATAGCAAAACGCTTAACAAAACGCATCATATAGGCTAAACCTGGCCAATTGAAAATTTGCTGTTGATTCTGGACGCCCGCCGATTGTGTTGGCCCTATCGTGTGTTTCTATGCTTGCGGTGTTTGCTGATGATTCACAACCAGCCGGAACTGCCGACAAACCTCAAACAACAAAAGGCACGGGAAAGCGACCTCCTGATTCGCCTGGCTGGATAATTATCGAGGAAGAATTTTGGACGCCGCTGCGATTTTCACCATTGGAAGCCCTCGACTCAATTCGTTACCACTACCGTCGTAATGAGGAGGCTTTAGCCGCCAATGAAATTGATAAAGCTGTAAGTTGGCTAAAGCTAGCTGCGGGGCACGCGATGCCGACCACAAAAGACAGTTTCAAAAAAGCGATTACCGACCTTGAGTTGGTTGCATCCGATTTGAGAAATGGTCGGGTTGCCGATGCTGCCAAGGTCGATGCTGCGCTGGCGAAGGCCGCTCATGCACTTGGAGAATGGCGTTTTTTCAAGGCCAAACAGTTCTGGGGAAAGACGCAAGCCGACCTTGCGGGACGGGATTTGGAACTTGCTGCAGCGTACCTTGCCCATGCCGCAGAGTCAGCTAAATATCAATTTGGATCAGGCTCGCAGACGATCATCACTAAGCTCTACGAAAACGGTAAAGAGAAGAGCGAGTCAACAGTCTACAAGCACAACGACCTTGAATCGCACTTAAAGGAGGTCAGCAACGCATTGAAGGAACTCAGTATTGAGCTAAAGAAATAGGCTGTCGGAACGCAATTTGTTTCCTGACCCCTACGAGCTTGACTCATGCCAGACAAGCTGGCATGAGGCCGAAGATATTTGTTGATGTGATGAACAACGCCGGCAGATCCTTGGTACCAGTAGCAAATTCCGTCGTACCAAAGCTCCGCCTCCCTACGACCCATTCATGACTAAAAGAACAATCGCATGCGCCTAGGTACAAGAGTGGGGACCAAAGCGCCGCGTCAGGCTGTAGTTTCGATACCAACGAGCGGAAAAAAGGCGGAGCCTGGAAGACGGTGTGTTCCCAGGCATAGCCACGGGGACAAGGTGTTCGCGCGGAAGAAAGATTGTGCCTTGTGGACAGACTGTTCCTGAAACGTCTCTGACCTGGACTGGTAGCTGGCCGTTCAACCACCGCCCTTTTTACCGTCCTTACCTCCCTTGCCGCCCTTGTTTGCGGCTTCTGGCGAACGAGTCGCATGAGGGGCTTTGGGGATCGACGGGCCGGGCGACGCTTTCGGATTCGAGTGCGGAGGATTTCCTGCCGCCTTTTCGTTTTGACTAGCAGGTTTATCTACCCGTGGTGATGCCTGCGCTGGTGCGGGCCGACTTTGCGGCTTAGCTTTAATTTTTGGGCTGGTTGGCGCACTGGCCGGTGACGCGTTCACTTTACCGTCTGGTAAGTGCTGTCCGGGTTTGCTCGGAATTGGGAGGGCTCGATCACGTTGTGGAAATGTCGGTAGGTTTTCTGGCCGCGAAGCTCTTAAATCATCTGATCGATGCGGTACCGATGGGCCAGCATCGCGTTTTTGTGTTAAGTCACCAGCGCGATTCGCACCGGGGCGATTCCCCTTTAGCGGATGGTCACGATCTTGTACGGCTTGCTTTACGTCCGCTGTCTTACCGGTGTCTTTTGAGGCTGCATCCGGCTTCGTCACATTGACTGCTCGACTAGACTTATTTTCACCCGGGGAATCATTCTTCTTGGCCGTTTTACTGTCAGCATCCACTGGCTTCTTAGCACCCAAACTACTGCGTTGATCTGGGCCGTTGTTGACGGACTGGCTATGCTTCGGAATCCTAAGGCTGCCACGTTGCTCGGACTCGACGTTCGTATTGTTCTTAACTTTAGCACCATTTTTCAAGTCGAGGCCGACGTCAGCGTCAACCTTCGCCTTGGCCGAAGCATTCTCCAGCTTCGCCCTTTCACGTCCCAATTGGTGGAGTGGCTCAATCTCTTTCCGCGCAACGTCAACTTCTGCTTGACTTAATCGCTGGAACCGAAGTCCCTCATCATTTGACTTCACAATGTTCGCCAACGAATTGCCGACAGACGCGAGGTGTAAAATCGTTGGGTCTATGCCTGTGTTTCGATTTTCCAATAAGAATTGCCTCTGTGCTGAAATCGTTCGCGCGGGGCGATATTGAGTGTTTTTCGCGAACAACCGATGCTGGCTTAGTGTCCATGGAAGAAAATTAGTGCCACCGAAACCGGCTCCACCCAAAAAACTATGAGGCGCTCGATTGGCATAGCTTGAATAGAAAGGGTCATACTGTCGGGAGCCTTGGAAAAGTGTAACCCACGGATGAAATTGATTGGCATACTGCGAACCATAGTAATCACCATAGTAATACTGGGACCTATTAGAAGGAACGAACAAGTTGGCAAACAGACCTAATCCTGTATTAATCGAATACTGCGGGCGATAAGAATAGTTGGGATTTCGATAGATCGGCTGCTGGTAATATACGGGCGAAAACATCACTCCCCGGTGTGGGACGTCATAATCCCAATGACCTTGTTGGTGAACGCAACCACGTGGTGTCCAAACGTACTGACTCGGAATCCAAACCCAATTTTCTTGTACGCCGGACCAGTACCCAGGCTGCCACTGATAATCGTTGCTCTGATATGCCCAACTTCCTGGCACATAAAAGTAATCCGCCCCAGGTGCGGGCGACGAAGGTCCTTCTTCAAGAGATGTCGGAGGCGTAGGCAGGTACGCGACTTCCGCAACATCGTCTCCGGTCCAGAAACCACTTACGTACTGAAAGCCATTCACCGCTGGATGCCAATATCCTGGAATCCACTGCTGGCCTGGTGGCATTTCTCGCCAAACTCCACTGACCCAAATAAAATCCGTTCGTTCATCGTCCCAAGCCCAATAACCTGGAATCCAGATAACGCGATCTCCCTCAGGTATATATTCCGGTGGTAGCTCATTGATCGGATCTGGCGGCTGCATAGCAACGATTGGCCGCTCTTCCGGGTTGGCTTGGTACGGCTCTGCGAACGCTTCGTGCATGGGACCGCGAGTGAGGAATTCGACACCCTGATCCTGCTGGGCCGGATCGCTATTTTCACTTTTGAAAGATTCTAAGCCATCATCTGATCCGTTATCAGCCAACTCAGGAGTCGACTGCGGGGGCTGAGCAGAAGCTATCGAGCCGAGAAAGCTTACCATTAACACATAAATGAACGAGCTAAAGGCTCGCGAGAATGACGCGTGTCTCATGGTATTTCCTGGGTACTAACGGAATGGAAACGCTAAGGTAGTTCCCGAGCGACCAAAGTTCTCAAGCTCGGTAGCCAACGTCGTAGCAAACGTCGTACCGAGTTTCGCTCTGGCCGGACTTCGCATGATCCTAGGCTGTTAAAAATTCGGTATTGTGGCCAAGCAGTTTTTGCGCAGATTTAATTCCATTATCTTTTTATACGCCACAGCTTCAAAGTGCTTTGGCCTCATGCCAGCTTGTCTGGCATGAGGCCAAGTTTTGCGAGTTAGAACACGCCGAAACCCCGCCACCGGACCATTCTTCCACTCGCTCGCCGCCAAAGGCAGCGAGCGAGTGGAAGAATGGTGGCTTTACGGAGGATAAACGATCTGGTTTCAAAGCCCTTTCACCCGTGAGCAAGCTCACGGGGGTCCAAAAAAGTTGTGGGTATAAAGAGGGTTTCTCCCTACGCCGTGAACGATTTTTCCTCAGCAAAATGAACGGTCTTTGCGGTGCGGCGTGAGCCGTCCGGCCTCGCTGACGCCCGCGTCACCGGATGGCGCGCTATGCTGCTAAATTATCCTTCACGGCGATGGGCTCGTTCCCGTCGGGCCACGATCACAACCAGATGGCGAAGAAATAATGGCGTCGGCCACGGTTAGTGTCGCCTTTCGCTCCGCGAAAGAGCGCTCTTTCGCGGAGCGAAAGGCGACATAGAAAACACCAATCGCGACCGTTTACCTAGCTCGGATTTGAGATTGCAAAGCGACGGGCAGCGGCTTCCGCACGGGATTGAGCTTGCTGGGTTTCGGCTAGCTGCGATTCGAGTTCGAGACGCTGATTTTGCATCCAAAGTCGAAAGGCTCGTTCACGTCGTTCGTGTGTGGCCATGTCGGCGTGCAGTCTGGCGGATCGGGAGTCCAATTCCTCTGACCAACGCTGCAGAAACTCAACCAAATCATCAGCATGGGCCGACCGAATTGCTTTGGGGTCCCAATCGATGGCGATGTCCACAGCAACCGGATCATCGATTTTCGGGGATTCCGCTTTCCTGTGGTGAGGAGCGTCGAAACGGCACATGGCGTCAGATGTGTCAATTTCGAGCGCAAAATCAGTCTGGTTAATGACTTGCGTTACAGAAGCGGACGAAATTGACATGACAAACGTTCGGCGTATGTAGCCAAACAACGTTTCAATCGGATGCGATCGAATTTAAAGCGACGCTGAAGGCCATCGGTTTAACTCGTCGTCTGGTAACGAGGGGCTACAATATTGAAGTCGCCGGAGATACAATCCGACGAGTCGATTCAACTGAATTTCCGTGAATCGAGCTTCTAGCCGTCACAATCAATAAAACTCGATCGAGAGTACATCTGTGTTTAAGAAACTTCGAATCGACAACCTTTGCATGCCATTATTAGCGCTCGGGTTGATGGCTGTCTTTACCTGTGTGTTTACGCCAGAACGGTCAATCGCCGACACGCCGCGAGAGTCGCAAGTACGAACGTCTGCTAACCGCGGAATCGACTATTTGAAAGCCCGCGGTCAGGCTGACGATGGTTCCTTTAGTCGCGAAAGCGGGTCGGCCGTAACTAGTCTCTGCGTGGCGGCGATTTTGAAACATCGGCCAGAAGCCAAGACGGATCCTGTCATCACCAAGGCGCTCGCTTTCATCGAATCCAACTTTCGTGGTGACGGAGGGGTCTATGCAGAAGGCTCCAAATATAAGAATTATGAGACCTGCATCGCCACGGCCGCGCTGTTAGAAGCGAACGAAAAAGGTAAGTACGACAGCGTGCTGGCGCGAGCGAAAGCTTTCATTAAGGATGAGCAGTGGGATGAAGGCGAAGGGCTAACCAAGAGCGACCCTGGCTACGGTGGTGCTGGTTATGGCGGTCACAGTCGTCCTGACCTATCAAACACCGCCTTCATGATCGAGGCCCTGCGGACTCTTGGAGACGGTGCCGACGACGAGGCGATTCAGAAAGCGATGTTGTTTGTCACACGGACACAAAACCTTGTCGGACAAGGAAACGATACAAAGCATGCGGAGCTTGTGGGTGACGGTGGTTTTTATTACACACCAGCCGCAGGCGGCACGAGTCAAGCAGGTGAAACGGCTAATGGTGGCTTGCGAAGTTATGCATCAATGACCTACGCGGGGCTCAAGAGCATGATCTTCGCTGGGCTAACTCCAGACGATCCGCGAGTGGAAGCTGCATTGACGTTCATTCGCAAGAACTATGATTTGAAGAGCAATCCTGGGTTAGGAACGGCCGGTTTGTATTACTACTACCATACGTTTGCAAAGTCGCTCGATGTCGCGAAAATCGAAGTCTTGGACGACGCCGATGGTAAGCCACATCTTTGGCGTGATGAGCTAGTGGAAACGCTTACGGCAGCACAGTCTAAAGACGGTAGCTGGACAAATAGCGCGAACGATCGCTGGATGGAAGGTAACTCGAACCTCGTGACAGCCTACGCATTGCTGGCACTGGCTTACTGCAAATAACTCAGTCGCCTATTCATGTTGCGACACCCATTGGGTCTCGCGATTCCTGGTATGATCATGGTACAGGAATATTTTTCCGCTGCCAGTCGTCAACTTCCTCACGATGAACCTGAAGGCCACGATGAACCGAAATAACGCCACCTATCAAAAGATCATGGGCAATCCGATTATCCCGTTGTTTCTGATAGCCCTGTCCGCGCTGCCAAGTCAGCACTCGCTCGCCGCAGACGCAGCCAATGCGGAGACTGTAGCCGCTCCGGAAGTTTGGGTTACGTCACTTGCCTCGGGTACAATCGCGTCCGATGCCGGTCCCAAGCAGGTAACCTACGCAGGAACCGCATCGGGATTGTTGCTCCAGCCAGCCGATGTCGTGCGCTGGGAAGGCGACGATTTCGCTACGCGAACCACACTGATGTCTCATCCAGTCGCGGTTTGGTGTGTACAGGTCAGTAGTGATGGTAACCAAGTTGCCAGCACCGATTACCGAGGTAATTTGCAAACCTATGACGTCGTCGCAAGTAAAGCGACCATGTACGAAGGTGCGTTTGAACGCTGGTCGCAGGCTCTGCGTTTCGCGCCTGGCAGCACGGTGATTGTTGCCGGCAATGAAGTCGGCAAGCTATTTGTTTGGCAAGATGGCAAGGTTTCCAAAAGTATCGATGTGGACAAAACCGCGATCACCGATATCGCGTTCAATGCCGCTGGCGACCGAATCGCAGTTAGCGATGGTGGCGGTTTCGTGCATCTGTACTCTTGGCCAACACTGGAAGCAAGCGGCAAGATCAAAGTCGGTGATTCACCCGCTTGGTGCGTTCGGTTCAATGCAGATTCAACGGCGGTTTTGGTTGGCTCGGGCGATCGCAAGCTGTATCGTTGTGAAGCGAAAGACGTGGCTACTCCCGAACTGATTCTTCAAGGTACGGACTGGATCACACGGCTTGCCGTTTCGCCGTCGGGGGCCATTGCAGCGGGTGAAGTTGGTGGAAAAGTATTCGTGCTCGCCAATGACAAACCAATCGGTGTACCGATGCAACCCTCTGGTGTCGAACCCAGTGGCGTTTGGGCTGTCCACTGGACGACCCCGACCAATCTATTGATTGGAACCAGAAAAAACGGCGTTCTTTCACTTGGGCAACCATGGTCGTTCGTGCAACCAGCACCGCCAGTCGTCGTGCCAGCGGAAGTGAAACCAGCAGAGGAAAAGCCTGCTGAATGAGTATCGACGAACGAGCCGCCGAATTCAATTCTCTATCGCCGGAGGCCGACTCTCGCAGAGCGTCGGCGACTAACGCGTCACTATCGCCGCAGTATGTCGTTCGCACGGGTGCCGTGCGTAGCTTATCCGTCATGCAAGCGAATAATCGTTACCGATATGGTGATCGTGTTGTTGCCAAGACGGAACGCGGCAATGAGTTTGGAGTTATATTATGCGAAGCGACGCCAGCGGCGATTAGTCACTTAGAAGAACCGACGAACGGACGAATTCTGCGAGCGATGTCTGCAGACGATGAGCGACAATGGCAACTCCAACAAGACAAGACCGGCGAGGATTCCATTCTTGGTAGCAAAGTGATCAAGGAGCTTGGATTAGCGATGCAATTGGTCGATGTCGAACGCTTGCTAGGCAACGAACGCATTGTGTTTTATTTTTTGGCCGATATACGAATCGACTTTAGAGTCCTTGTTCGGCGGTTGGCGGACGAGCTAAAAACGCGAATCGAAATGCGGCAAATTGGTGTTCGTGATGAAGCGAAGCTATTGGCGGACTATGGCGATTGCGGCAAGCCGATTTGCTGCAATACGCACCTGACAAAGATGCCGCCCGTGTCGATGCGAATGGCGAAACTTCAAAAGGCGACGCTTGACCCAGCGAAGATTTCCGGACGTTGCGGGCGGTTGAAATGCTGTTTGCGATACGAGTTTGATACCTACGAAGAATTACAGCGCGACCTGCCACCGGTCGGTAGTCGAGTCGTCACTGCGGACGGGGCCGCGATCGTCATGGGCCAAGAAATCTTGTCGCAGCAATTGCTCGTGCAAACGGAAGACAACCGGCGTATCTTAATCTCGGCAGCTACGGTGCTAGCGGTCACACGCCGAGGTAGCGGAAAATCCGAGCGTCACGACCGCGAACATGACCATGAAAACGAGTAGAATTCGTACAGCCGCATCCCTCGTGTTTGAGTAAGTTCGATGAATTCCGCTTTCCAAGCGATGTATAATCTGTTGCAATCGGATCGACGTTATAAGTTCGAGGCTTATAACTTTGTTCGCGAATCGCTCAATCGCGCCCAACAAAAAACACTGGTCGCGTCAGTGGACGATGAAACTGACGAAATATTGTTGGAAAGCAGCGTGCCGGAAAGTAACCACATTACGGGCCAACAATTGTGTGACGCATGTCGGCTTTATGCGATGGACCAATATGGGTTCATGGCTCCGAAAGTGCTCGCAAGTTGGGGCATCCATTCGACGGGCGATTTCGGTGAAATTGTTTACAACTTGATTGGAATCGATCAGATGCGAAAAAGCGACAATGATCGGCGAGCAGACTTCGATGATGTCTACGCCTTCGACACCGCCTTCGAGCCCGTGTTCAAACTACCAAAATCGGAGTCCGAATGAACGGTTCCCTTCGTGGGTGGCTCGTCGTAATCGCAGTCATGCTCAGTGTCAAGCTGATGTTGATCGCGAGTTTTATGGAGTCGCAAGTCAGTGCCGACGATCCGAATGTGCCAGTTTCTCCAACGGTCGAATCGCCACAGGTGACCGAACCTTCCGTTGCGCCTGAGCCGACGGTCGATAACGAAAAATCGGATCGCCCTCGGCCTACCGAAGAAGCTCGTCGTACCTATTTGGAGCGAATCGTTGCCACACCCATGAGCCACCTCGGCGCATCATGGCTTGTGCGGCCCGAACGTCAGGCGGAAGAGAATGCCGAGAAGGCACTTTCACTGCTCGGTCTCACCGCCGGTATGACCATATGTGACCTCGGTTGCGGAAATGGATATTGGACGCTGCCGATGGCCAAGGCGGTCGGTGAATCCGGGACCGTCTACGCTGTCGATATTCAACCCGAAATGCTTCGGCAACTTCGCACTCGCATGGGCAAAGCAAATTTAAAAAATGCGAAATCGGTTTTGGGAACCGTAGATGACCCCAAGTTGCCAGCCGATGCGCAGCTTGACTTGTTGTTGATGGTTGATGTTTACCACGAGTTCTCACACCCTGAATCAATGCTGTGGGCCATCCGTCGGGCGCTTGCGCCGGAGGGGGTGATCGCGTTGCTGGAATACCGTGAGGAAGACCCCAACGTTCCGATTAAACCACTGCACAAAATGTCGAAACGGCAAATCATGAAAGAATATTCGGCGAACGGTTTAAAGCTGGTTCGTGAGTCCAACGAGTTACCATGGCAGCATCTAATGTTTTTCGCGCGCGACGATAGCCCGCTTCCCGCAATCGAGCCCCAGCCTTTTGTTGCCGCACCGTAAGCTAATTGGACAGCGCTAAGTAAGTGGTTGGCGCTGTCCAACTAAGTATCGTTCGATCAATGAGTGGGATAGGCTGCCAGCCTGTCGCCTTGAAAATGCAGGCTGGCAGCCTATCCCACGTCAAAAACTCATTCCTAAACATCGCTATTGAAGTCGTCATGAATCGCTTTGCCATCTGCAACGAAACCTTTGGGGACTGGCCGCTCGAAAAATCGCTCGAAACCGCTGCAAACTTGGGATACACCGGCTGGGAAGTTGCGCCATTTATGCTCAATACCGATGCTCGGTTGATTTCAGGCGCGGAGCGAGCAAAGTACCGGCGCACGGTTGAATCGTTTGGCATGAGCGTGATTGGTTTGCACTGGCTGCTGGCGAAAACAACCGGTTTTCATTTGACGACAAGCGATGCCGCGATTCGAAATGCAACGGCGGCCTACCTCGCGGACCTCGTTCGCCTCTGCGCTGATCTTGGTGGACAGATCATGGTCCTGGGCAGTCCACTTCAGCGCAACCTCACTCCTGACGTTTCATCTCAGCAAGCCTATGACAACGCAGCCGAGGTACTCCAATCGCTCGATGAGAGCTTGGTAAAACACAACGTTCGCATTGCGATCGAGCCGTTAGGGCCAGAAGAAGGCAACTTTCTCAATACAGCGGACCAGGCAAGAAAGTTGAAACAGATGATCAGCAGCGATCATATTGGCTTGCATCTGGATGTCAAAGCAATGTCCACGGAGCCAGAACCGATCGTTGACGTGATTCGAAAACACGCGGACTGGATGATTCACTTTCACGCGAATGACCCCAATCGCCTTGGTCCAGGAATGGGCTGCGTTGATTTCGCTCCCATTCTTAAAACGCTAACCGACGTCGGTTACAATGGCTGGCTCAGTGTTGAGGTCTTCGACTACTCGCTGGGGCCTGAACGCTTGGCAGGTGACAGTATCGCGACTCTGCGTAGGCAATGAGCGGGAAATAAGTGTCCGGTACCTTTTGCGAGGAACTCGCCCTTCGGGTGCTTTGCACAAAAGGTACCGGACACTTATTTCCCACTCCAAAAACAAAAACACAGTTAAGCTTTTCCAAAACTCTCCCGAGGTTCCCCCACATGAAACTTTTCGCTTTATTGATCGCCACCTTGACTTCTATCAGTGCTTTTGCGGTGGATTCGCCGATCGCTGAACCCTTTGGTAAGACCACCGACGGAACTCCTGTCGAAGTCTTTACGCTTACCAACAGCAAAGGTGTCAAGCTTCGTGTGATGACCTACGGTGCCATCGTGCTCAGCCTCGAAACTCCTGATCGCAATGGCAAGTTGGCTGACATTGCGTTGGGCTACAAAACAGTCGATGAATACATAAAAGACACGCCCTACTTCGGTGCCATTGTCGGTCGTTACGGGAATCGGATCGCCAATGGCAAGTTCACGGTCGATGGCAAAGAATATTCGCTGGCGACCAACAATGATCCAGGAGGTATGAAGTGCTCGCTACACGGCGGCTTGAAGGGATTCGACAAAGTCGTTTGGAGCGGTATTGGCCAAGTTAAATCAAATGCGCAGGGAACTAGCGCCCAGGGAGTCAAGTTGACCTACGTCAGCAAGGATGGCGAAGAAGGCTATCCTGGAACGCTAAATCTCAGCGTTACCTATTGGTTGACAGAAAAGAACGAATGGATCATTGAATACCATGCGACAACCGACAAAGCGACGCCAGTGAACGTTACCCAGCACACATATTTCAACCTCAAAGGTGAAGGCAACGGGGATATTCTCGATCATCAATTGATGCTTGAAGCCGCGAAGTACACCCCCGTTACCATCGGCCTCATCCCGACGGGAGAACTCAGCTCCGTTGGGGGCACGCCGTTTGATTTTACGAGGCCAGCGGCCATCGGGGCTCGAGTCAAGGCAGATAATCAGCAGATGAAATTTGGTGGCGGCTATGATCACAATTGGGTTTTGGACAATCAGGATGGCAGCCTTGCCATCGCTGCGTCCGTTTACGAACCCGCTTACGGACGCTTTATGGAGGTGCTCACAACGGAGCCCGGCATCCAGTTTTATTGCGGCAACTTCCTGGACGGCAAGCTCATCGGAAAATCCGGCAAGAAATACGAATTTCGCAACGGTTTTTGCTTGGAGACGCAGCACTATCCCGACTCACCGAACCAGAAAACTTTCCCCAATACAATCTTGCAGCCAGGTGCTGAGTTAACGAGCACAACGGTATATCGCTTTGGAGCAAAATAGGGTCTAGCCATGAACTCACCACGGCCTTCGCAAAGCCGCAGAACGTAGGCGATGTCGCTCCGCGACTCGCACTTCGAGCGGCGGGTTGACTGCGAATCGGGAGCGGTCGTTCCGCTCGGAATGTCACTCGCGGAGCGACATGACCTACGGGTCGCGCTACCCGACTCTGCCGATCAGACCGACAATTTATTTTTTGGACATCGCCGTCTGTAATGCGAGGACGGTTTCCGGTGACGGTTTGAAGGAGCCAGGACGCTTGCCCTGGGCAATCATGATCGGCGTCCAACCTGAATCATTCTTGTGATCCCAGACGTTCGAGTTAGCACCATGTTCAGCCAAGCGTTGAACGACCAGTGGAAAATTTCGATACGCCGCGCCATGCATCGTGGTTTCTTTGTTCTTATCGATGGTGTTAACGTCGGCTCCCAACCCAACCAAATAATCGATCGATTCGACGACTTCAGGTTCAGTGCCCGCTTCTTCGTTGACCGAACGTACGCCGACACCAGCGGCTGCCATCACCGGTGTGCAGCCCTCGGTATTGCCAATCAATGGGTCTGCCCCTAATTCAACGAGCGTTTTCATGAGCAGTACGTCGGCTGTCTTGGCTGCGTACAGTAAAGGGGTGGCACCGTGCGGATTGAGCGTGGCTTTCCCCCCATGGCCTTTGGTTAATTTTGCATTCACATCAGCGCCAGCAGCGACGATCGCTCGCACGAATTGCAAGTCCGACAAGCTGCCAGAGCCACGTGGCGGCGGATCGCCATCGGGGTTGTCGCCACTGTTCGGTTTGCGAACCCAACTGATAACATGTAACGCCGTAAAACCACTGCGTTGATCATTGGTATCGGCACCGGCTGCGACGAGCGCAATCGCCAATTCGAAATGACCACTTTCAACCGCAAGAATTAACGCTGACGTTCCATCGCGAGCGTCCCGTTCCCCTGAACGTTTTGATTTTTTTTCCACGCTGGCGTTCACATCAACGCCCGCGTCAATCAAACGGTGTACAACTTCCTTCTGTCCATCGCGGGCAGCGAACATCATCGCGGTAAACCCGCCAGGAGTGCTCGCATTGAGATCAGCACCGGCAGAAATCAGCGCGTCGACCGCTTTCAGATTTCCTTCGTCGGCAGCCCACATCAACGCATTCTGCCCGGCCTTGTCTTTTGCATCCAGTGACGCGTTGTGACTCAGCAATTGTCGAATGGACTCAGCGTTGCCGCTGCGTGCCGCGATCATCAGCGGTGTTTCGCCTCCGGGAGATCGAAAATCAACGTCCGCACCCGCGTCCAATAGCAATTTCACGGTCTCGGTTTCACGATGCGTGGTTGCAATGGCTAATGGCGTGACTTGGTATCGCGTACTGATATTCACGTTACACTTTGCACGAATCAATAACTCGACGATGTTTGCCTGGTTTTGGTACACGGCCCAGTGCAAGGCTGTCATACCGTCGGCTTGCGACTCGTTGACGTCAACTTCATCACGAAGTAAACATTTCGACAACGTGCTCCATTGCTGGGTTTCTGCTATGTCGGCAAGCGGTTCCGTTGCCTGCACAAGAGGCATCATGCCGAGCACGACAAGCACGGCGATCGATTGGCGAGGAAACACTGGCGACAGCATAATCCAGTCACGAACATTGGCGTTATTCATCATATCGGTAACTGGCCAAAAAGCTCATCAGCCCGACCGTTACTGTCGGAGAAGTGATCGAGTTCAACACCCACCTTATTCAAAATCGTCAAATGCAGATTTGATAATGGAGTATGTTTTTCATACTGAATGTGCCGACCGCCATGCATGTTGCCTGCTGCACCGCCAGCGACCAAGATTGGCAAATCGGTGTGATCGTGAGCATCGGAGTCACCCATTCCACTACCGTAGAGATACAGCGAATGGTCCAGCAACGTGCCGTCGCCTTCGCGTGTTGCTGCCATCTTTTCCAAGAATTCCGCAAACAACGATACGTGAAACTTGTTGATCTTGGCCAACTTCAATAGTTTCTCAGGGTTATTGCCGTGATGTGAAACCGGATGGTGCGGATCGGGAACGCCTGCTTCTGGATACGTTCGCGTACTGGTTTCGCGAGCAAGTTGGAACGAGACAACGCGAGTAATGTCGCCTTGAAACGCCAGCAACTGCAAGTCAAACATCAGTCTTGCATGATCCGCATAGGCAGCCGGCACACCGACAGGGCGATCAAGGTCTGGAAGCGGATTTTCGGCAACCGATGCTTCCGCGAGTTGAATGCGTCGTTCGACTTCACGAACGCTATCGAAGTATGCTTCGACTTTGTTGCGATCGTTGGGCCCAAGTTGCAACTGGAATCGATGCATCTCCTCCGTAACTGAATCCAACAAGCTCGCGCGGCGTTGCAGTGCCGCGCGGCGCATTTCCGGTGACCCGCCTTCGCCAAACAAGTTTTCGAAGACCAGTCGTGGATGCGCTTCGGCCGGCTGAGGAGTGGTCGGCGACGACCAGGAGAGATTGTTTTGATACACACAAGCGTAACCGTTGTCGCACTGACCGGCGTTGTTCATCAAATCCATCGCCAACTCTAGCGATGGCAACTGAGTGGTTTGTCCAATGTGCTGTGCTGCGATTTGGTCGACCGTGGTCCCCAACCAGTAATCCGAGCTTTCGGTTCGCTTGGCCAGTGCCGCGCTCAAGAACGCCGCATTCGAAGTCGCATGAGAGCCAGGGTAGGCGTTCTTCAACTCCATTCCGCTAATGACCGTAACTTTGTCCTTCACCTTTTCAAGCGGCTCAAGCGTAAATGGCAGCTTGTCGAGTGTCTCGCCCTCGGGAGTCCAAGGCTTGGGATTGAAACCCATTGGAATATACACATAGCCAACGCGGCGCAACTTTGCTAGATTCGCTTCAGTCGCCGCAATTGCAGTATTGGCGGGGATCATCGCGTCGAGTAACGGCAGCGCAAACGCGACGCCTGACCCGCGAAGCAGCGTTCTTCTCGACAACGCTTTTTTCATAAAGCTCATTCGGCTACCCTCATTTGGAAAGGCACACTGGAAACTATGCCTGTGATTAATGACGAGAAACGATAATTTTGATCGGTAGCGCCATGGATGACTTGCCGCACTGCCGATCCATCATAAGCTTCGATGCCGCGCCCGAGTGCAAACGTTATGAGTTTTTCGGTCAGCGTCCCGACAAAGATTTCGGGACGCTTCAAAATGTTCGCTTCAAGTTCAACCAAGCTCGTGACCGGGGTTCCGTCTGGCAAGGTGCCTGACGCATCGATCAGATGGCCATCATCAAAAATCCGCCAACGCCCAACCGCATCAAAATTCTCGAGCGAAAAACCAATGGGATCCATCAAATCGTGGCAACTAGCACAAGCTGCGTTGGCACGGTGCTCAGCCAATCGTTCGCGAATCGGTAGATTCTTCGCTTCGGCTTTTTCTTTTAAGCTCGGCACATTCGGCGGCGGCGGTGGAGGTGGCATTCCAAGAATATTGGCGAGAATCCAATTGCCTCGCACTGTAGGCGATGTTCGAGTTGCGTAAGACGTTACCGCAAGGATACTTCCATGCCTCAGCAAGCCGCCACGATGGCTGTTCGGATCCGTCAATTTCACAGGCCGAAATTGACTGCCAATCACGCCGCTTATGCCGTAGTGTTTTGCTAATCGTTCGTTCAGGAAAGTCGTATCTGTGTCGATCAGTTCAAGGACACTTCGGTCGTCGCGAAGGACATGATGAAACAACATTTCGGTCTCTTGCCGCAACGCGATCCGCAGGTTGTCATCAAAATCAGGATACAACCGCATGTCAGGTCGAAACGTATCGAGGTTGCGCAAATACAACCACTGCGCCGCGAAATTAGTGACGAGAGACTCGGCGCGAATATCACTAAGCATTCGCAAGACTTGTTGACGCAGGACTTCAGGTTCGCGTAGTCGTTTACTCTCGGCAAGCGAAAGCAACTCATCGTCCGGTAAGCTGCTCCAGACAAAAAATGACAACCGCGATGCCAACTCGATATCAGAAATCGGATAGATTGCACCCGTCGGTAAGTCGCTTGGCTGCCTTGCCGAGCGAAACAAGAAGTGAGGGTTTACGAGGATGGAGGACAACGCAGATTCGATCCCGGCTTCAAAACCGTGCGAGTCAAAGCCTTGAACGAAGAATCGCATCGGGACGAGGAGATCATCGTCCGTGGCAGGGCGTCGATAAGCGAGTCGCACCAAGCGACGAAGAATCTGGTCGGCGCACGCACGCTCTTCGTTTGGCTTCGTCGGTCTGCAAATGAATATTTGACGTTGGCTGGGCGTTTCGTTGGAAAGACTGGTTGCTTCTCCGCTTTCTGCGTTCGACTTTGCTGCTCCCAGCGGACCGACAATCGAGACCTCATAGATCGCCGGTACACGGCGAGGATGCCGGTGGCGATTAAAGCTGACTTCGAATGGCTGCCGCTTGATTTCGGAAAGCGATGAAGACTGTTGCGGAAACGTGACTCCAACGGTGTGAGGGCCTGCCGTCATTTGAAAGCGAGTCTTCAGATTTGCATCAATTGAAGCGTCTTCGTCCTCATAGTCACCTTCTTTCGCTTCTGCCTTTCCTTTCTTCGCAGAGACGGTGAAGCGATGGAGTGGCTTGCGGTCGATCAAAATGTCAATGTCATGAGACCCGGTCAGTCCTTCTAAATGTTCATCGCGGTCTCGCGTCAAACGCAATTGAATTTCAAATTCACCTGATGTCGGGAAGTGGTAATCGAATACGGTTCCACCACGAGTCCCCAGCGGCAGGCCCTCAACATGTGAGTCTTGCGTGCGGTCGGCCGGCAAGCGAACATTGATCCCTTCGGGGCTTCGTAGGGAACTTCCGACCGCGAGCCGACTGATTTGCTCAGCCGCTGTGATGTAACGATTGAGCAGCATGGGAGGCAAGTCGCTAACCGTAACGTTGTCGAACCCATGGCCCGACTCGTCCGCAGGAAGTATCGCGTTGACATCGACATTCACGGCCAGCAAGTCACGAATAGCATTGTGGTATTCGGTACGATTCAGTCGACGAATCGACTCGGTGCGGCCCGGTTGGGGATTTTTCGTTGCATCCATGTCAAGCGTCGACTCAAGAGCCAGAAGAGCCGCGTTATACTCTGGTTCATCAGGGCGTTCCGTATCCGCAGGGGGCATTTGCTCGGCGCGCAACCGCTTGATCACGTTCTCCCACGTTGCCCTATCGCTGAGGGCCTCGGATGCCGTGATTTTTTCTACAACCTGCTCAAGATTCAAACCCGCCTTCACTTCCGCATGGCTATGGCAATCGAAACAATAGCGGGTCATCAATTCAACCATCGGCTTCATCCGCTGGTCAAGGTGATCGTTAGACTGCGCATGCATTGCCGTGATGGCACCCATGGTCCAGATCGCGAACGACGCAAACCGATACGTCTGACGACAATGTGGCTTGAAAGCGGGCACTGCTAGAATTTCCGGAGGCAGATAGAAAGAGGCAAATCAAAAAAACATCGTAGTGATCGATGCCTGACACATGTTACCGAGTTGCTTTTAAATTTTAAAACCATGTCTTTTGGGGGAAAAGGGGAATTTGACGTCTAGGCGATCGATTCTAACATGACCCTCCTTATTCCTGTTTCAAAATGTTAGGATCCAACCGACTGACGCCGCGCAGTGTGCGAATGTTCTTCCTTCGGCGTGTGGACTCGTTATTCCTTATAGGCAATGGCTGCCCACTGCGACGCCTTGCGATTCCCTGCTACAATCTGCAACCTCATGGGGGGCTGTAGCTCAGTGGTTAGAGCAGGGGACTCATAATCCCTCGGTCGCGGGTTCAAGTCCTGCCAGCCCTATTTGAGATTTTCCGCTGAATTGCCGTTTCACATGCGATTTCACAAATTCTGGCTCCCTTCGCCCCTGTACTCAGTAACAGTCCCGGAATAACTTCCCAATACAAGCCCGACATCTATTTCTTTTCAAGACGGATCAGACGGAAGTCATGGCCTTCGATGGTCAGGTGCAACGCTCCACTGGTTAACGCCAGCTTCTGATTGGTCTCGCCATCGACTGTGGTGGCGGCTCCGAGGCCCCATTTTTCAAAATCCAATCTGACGCTGATTTCCAGTTGCTTGGGATTGAAATTGGCAACATAAATCAGGGCACCTTTTCCGTTCCGCACGTAATAACTGGACTTCACGTCCACCGGCAGGCCAGCAACGGCACTGTCGTCCTGATCCCAGTAGCCGACAAACCGACAGTCCTTTTCGCTCACCCCGAAGGCTTTCTCTAGGTCGATGTATTTCTGCACAAGTCCGGCGTTGCAGTGGGCGTTCCAGATCCACATGTCATAGAGCTTGAGAGCGGCCAGCATGGTGCGCGTCGGCTTGGTCTCGTTTTCCATGCCGTGGAGCTTCGGCAACCAGCCTTGGTTGATGCCCCAGGCCCCCGCGCCAAAGACTTCCAAATAGGGCAGTGGGAAAAAGTCCATGAAATCCTTTCCCTGATAATCCCATTCGCCATCGACGCATAGGTCGGCCGAGGTGAAACTGGGGATCACCATCGCGCTGGTGGAGTGAATAACCAACGCGGGCCAATGGCAGCGATGTTGGTGCGCTAGTGTTGCCGTACGCTTGACCAAATCGCGAGTTTCAGTGAGATGATATCCACCTTGTACCTGTCCATCGCCTCGAATGTATCCACCGTTGGCGTGCTGAATATTACTGTTGACTGCCGGAAAGGAATTGTCGAGGTACACGCCGTCGATAGCGCCCTCCCGCATGCAGCGATCGAGCCGGGCGATCTGGTAGTCAACGCGACTGGCCCCGGCGCAGACTAGGCTTGACAGATAGTCCCTGGGTTCGGTGCCATACGGTTTCATCGGGAGCAGCTCCCTCACGGACTCGACATCGTCTCGCATCACCCACTCGTCCTTCAAGGACTTCATCACCGGATCGTGGCTATTGAAGAGGTCGTTGGCGATGTAGATCAGGGCCGACTTGTTGGTCTGGTTCCACATTTTCTTGAGATTGTTTGCTAGAAAGGCGTCGGCAAACCGGAGGGAGTTCCAACGCTCCTGGAACTGCATGCCGAATCCCATAATGGGACTTTCGAGGATCGTGCCCCCGGCTCTTCGCGGTTTGACCGGTGTGGCCAGCAGGCTGAAAACGAATTTTCGCGGCGCACTCAATTTCACTGGTTGAGCAATAAAATGGACCCTTAACGTCGTGGTCGCGCCCCGGCGAATGAGTTCCAGGCAAGTCGATTCAGCACCTTGTGACCACCCTCGGTCATTGTCCGCAGACCAGCTCAGGCCGAAACGCGCATTGCCGATCCAAAGATAGGGCATGAAATTTCCCACAACGCCCGGCGTCGAGATGCCGCGGCTGTTCCAGATGACACCGTCGCTCGTCGGCAGGTACAGGGTAATGGGGTCGCTGGTGGCCTGATAAACATGTCCAGGAGTCCACAGCGGCACATGGGCATCCCGATACTCGCCGGGGCCGGGCAACGCCATGGCAAACATCGTCGTCTGAGTCCGCATCCCGTTTGCCGCGTGCATGTATTTGACACCGTTCACCGGAATATTGAGGGAAAACGACTTCACGGAAATGTCGGCTTGGGGAAGCAGGTCGACTTCGTATCGCAGCACGCCATCGTATTCTGCTAGGCCCTTGATCTTCACATCCAGACCCGCGAAGCTGGTTTCCCCTTGAAAGGTGACGTGATCTGCCGCCCGATCCAGCAGTTCTCCGCCCACAGGTTTCCCGCTGTGATTGCCAAGCTCATCCTCCATTTCGAAGGTCATCGGAGCGGCTAGGAGTTGTTCGCCACGGGCCGTGATCGCCTCCGGCAAACCTGATTCACCCAGTTGATAATTGCGTCCCAAACAGGATACGGTTCGCTGCTTGGTTTGCATCGCGGTGAACGGCGGCACGATGCTGCCGGGATCTTTTCCCAATGAGTTGCCCAACCAAAGCAACGTCTTCTTTTCAACGGTGCCTGAGACGGCATCCAAGCCGTCACCCTGGTCGTCACAGACGATCGCACGCACGAGAAAGACCCCGTCTTCTTGCGGAGAAAACGGTACGGTAATATGCCCCTCATCCCCCACGATCAACGGCTTGTCCACCGTCTTTTCCAAGACCAACTGATTTGCTTGATAGACGAACACGCGCGTCGAACCCAGGTGTTTACCCGCTTGGAGATCGCTGCGGGTGCTGAGACCCAAGAGCCGAATATTGATTTTGCCTTGGACCGGATAGTGCTCCAGTCGCCACTTCAATGGCGGCACCGCCGCCGAATTTGCCTGAGCCGATATCAGCGCATCAGGCTCTTCCTGGTCGGCAGCCACTTTCTCCGACACCACCACTCGCAGGTTGTCGATGACCACTCCCTGCCCGATCAATTCCAGACGGGCACTATAAATGTTGTTTCCATAGGCCAGCATCGTCCCCGTGTATTCCTTCCACTCCGATTGGGTATCGATCTCGACCAACCGTCCGAGTTGGCTCGCAGCTTCGGGTTTTGCCGTGAGGGAGTCATAAAGGCGGACTCGCAAGTCCACATGTCCACCCGTCCCGCGCGCCCAAAACGAAACGTTCAATACTTTGTTGAAGATCGGGTCCAGCATCTTTTCCGAAACGAGACGACCGTTCAACAACAGGCTGAAGCCGCCGAAACGTTTCCGGTCCTCGCCACTGTTGATCATGCGCCTCATGAGGCCCGTTTCACCGGGGCGTTTTTCACCAAGCCATTGGTTCGGAAACCAACCCTGGTTGAGGTCCCAATTCGCAGGAGACGGAGCCACCACTTGCCAGTCCTCAAAGCCACCATTGAACACCGCTAGCCTGTTCGCGGTCTGGTCGGGTTGGATGATGACGAGATCTTCAAGAGCAGGTTTGTTCACCTGGACTTCTACATCGTCAAAGAAAGCACCGGTCAGGCTTCGCAGGACGGGAACCACCGTGGTGATCCGACACTCCTGGAGTTGATCGGGAATCGCAAAAGTTTGGCGATATTTTTTCCAATCCTGGTCGACGGCTTCCGTAAAATGGAAGGCGTCATAGCCCAACGCCGGCTTGCCTTCCGCATTTTTGCCATAGACATAAAAGACCCCGTCGACCTTGCCTGGACCGGCGGCGCTCCGCGCGCCCCGCGCGCCCCGCGCGCCCGGCTCCCGCGCTCTGGCCCAGAACTGGATCGTCAGATTGTCGCCAGGCTGGACATCAATGTGCTCATCCTGCGCCAGGTCACCTTTGAGGAACACACTGACATCACCGGAATGGGTCTGAGCCTTGTCCCGCATAAGGCGAAATTCGCCCTGCTTGATGATTGGGTTTGGGACCCAGCTTTGGGGGCTAATGATCGGGGTGTCGATCGTCCAGCTTTCCCGCATCTTCTTGGCGTACGGATGGCTCTCGGGGAGCTCGACCGTCTGCTCGAAGCCACCATTCTGCGCGCGATTTTCATCCGCCTTCACACCCAGCGTCGCGGCGACCGACAGGGCCATCACGATTCTCGTTAAATTCCGATGCATGAAACTCTCACTTTAGGGACTGTTCGTGGGCTGTGCGACAAATGGCAGTATCTAAGTTTTGTGTTGATGCGACCTGGAGCTTTCCAAGTTTAGCGAACTGTCTGGGCGACTCGATGAACTGCTCGATGTGACCTTGGAAGCCACGAAGCGGACTCGCGGTGACTACACCAACGTCTACTTCAATCGACGCATTCGAATCGCGGCTGCATCGAACGGCGAAGTCCCTGCTGGGGACATGCCGTTCTGATTCGGCGTCAAGTCCAACGACTTTTCCATTCGCGTGATTGCCGTCGATTATGAGTGACGGCGATCACGACGATTGATTCACCCTCGACCAAGTAACTTATCACATATGGAAATCGTTGTAGATGCAATCGCCGAATCTCCTTGAACGCTTTCGCTCTCCGAAGCGGGTTAGAAAGAATCAATTCGATGCACCGATCGAGTTCCAACAGATAATCCGCAGCAAGTTGCGGTCGAATAGCAATGTAAAAGTCCTTGCCAAGCTCGATATCCTCTTCAGCCTTCGGCTTAACGATCAATCGAAAAGTCATTGGTCCTTCCAAAGTCTAGCACGCACTGCCTCCCAGCTGTCGCCCGTTTTTGGATTCTCTTGGTGGTCTCGAAGCCGATCATCCAGCAACTCCTTTTCTTCTTCAGAAAGACTTGCTGATTCTTCCGCCACGCTGTCCCAGATTGACATGGCCAGATGGATTCGATCTTCCATAGGGAGCGAAAGAATTTCGGGTGGTAGATCTGTCGTCGACATAGCCAAACTCCCAAGAAGTGAAATCAGAAGCCTCCTATTTTACTCGATTTGCATCGCCCCCGCAAACCTGAATCGATTTGAGATTTGCCATGCAGCTTCCTTAGTCCAGGACTTGCACGACAACGATTTGATCCTCCGTTGCAACCGCAAAGCGATTCTTTGAAACATCGATTGCGATTGGCGGTGGCATTTTTTGAGGTGGATAATGCTGCTCGATTGCTCGCCGCAATTCAACTCCGGCAGGCGGCAAGTGATTTCACCGGTTCGAAGGTTAACGATCTTCGGGTGTTTGTAGAATGCCACCGCAAACTCTTTGTTGATCGGCATCAATGCTCCAGGCGGCTCAGCGACCTCAAGCATCGAACAAATCTTTCTAGCTGCAATGTCCCAAACGCCCAATGCTTTAGGCTTGAACTCGTTGTCTTGATAGTCGCCATCCGAGAATGTTTCATCGCTGGTGCTAAGCAGAAGTTTATTGGAATCCATAAAAGTCGCCGTGGACACTTCGACCTGCTGATGTCAAGCTTAGCGAAACAAATCGGATACTCGTAAGCATTCGCGTGGTAATAGCTTCGATTGATCTCACGAACGATCGATCCATTACACAACAACAAACCCTTTGTTCCAAGTCTTTCATAGATCACGACGTACTGTCCGCTAGGCGATGTGACTGCAGCATCGAATCTAAAAGCGTAATACACCTTGCGCGGGATGGTCCTGCCATCTAACTCAAATCGTTGACCACCACTCACCCAGTCAATAAGTGAATCCCCGTCCCAAAGAAGCGAACTTACGCTTTTCGCAGCGATCTTCGCTTCAATCCGTAACTCAGGCATTCAATATTCTCCAGAAAAACATTTCCAAGAAATTATAACCATGCAAATTGAAATCCGAGAGATATCT
Organism: Planctomycetaceae bacterium; assembly: GCA_043775635.1. Taxonomy (GTDB): domain Bacteria; phylum Planctomycetota; class Planctomycetia; order Pirellulales; family Pirellulaceae; genus UBA6163. The sequence continues at coordinate 26,456 of JAYVSE010000012.1, forward strand.
TTCGTTCGTCCGTACCTTATTTCAACGCCAATTCGTAACACGCCGCGGTAGCAGCGTTGCGGACGTAGAGGCGGTTGCCGACCAGGACAGGATGATTCCAAGTCTTGCCTTCAATCGCCGAAAATCTTCCTAACTCCTCAAGCTTTTCCGGGTTGGCTCGCACCAATACCACTTCGCCTTTTTCGCTGATGACCAGTAATTGGCCTGCATCGACGAGTAGCAACACTTGGCCGCTGCCATACCGACCTTTCTTCCACTGCCGCTGACCCGTTTCCAGGTCGACGCAGGCGAAGATATTGCCGTCAAAACCATAGACATGTTTATCGTATAACACAAAATCATTGAACTCAGGCTTCATGCCCATCGAAGTCCAGTCCTCGGTGATGTTCCACGACTCATCGCTATTGCGCGATACGGTCAGCCGTCGGGTCCCGACTCCCAATGAGGTCGCCAACAAAATGGAATTATCAGCGACAAGCGGTTGTAAGGTGCGGTAGTTTTGTGCCTGCCACTTATATTCCCAAATCGTATGACCATCGTCGACGCTAACAAACTGCAGCCCGGCGTTAGTTGCCATTAACACACCGCTCACCGTTTCCAAGGTTGCGAGTTGGGCCGAACTATAACTATGGTCACCCGACACGACCGACCAACGTGGCTCACCCGTCGCTGCGTCATAGGCGAGCAAGCCTTTGTCGCCGGGCCCGCCGGCATGAACGATCACGACTCCAGCGCTTACCAATGGCGAAGCCGAAAAACCCCATTGCGGAGGCTGCCGATGGGCTTCGACCTTCAGGTCACGTTGCCAAATCGCTTTGCCTGTCGTCGCATTGAGGCAAACGATAACGCCACTGGCTCCTACAGCGTACAACCCTTCGTCCGCGATCGTCGGCGTCGCTCGTGGGCCCGCACCGGCAACCGATTCCCAAAATCGACTTGGATAATCGAAACTCCAAAGACTCTTCCCGGTTTTGGCATCCAAGCAGACCACCGCTTCGCTCTCACCCCGCTGCTCTTGAGTAAACAGCCGATCACTCGCGACCCTGAACGATGACCACCCTGGACCAATCTTCGTGCTCCACACTTGCTTTGGTGGAGCTGCTTGCCAATCTTCCGCGAGCACAACACCTGACAGCACACCATCGCGGACGGGGCCGCGAAACGCTGGCCATTGGGCGGATGCGAGCGTGATCGGTTCCATGTCGGCGCTGGCCACCGGTTCGCTGCCGCCGCGAGTGCTCAGTTCACTCAGATAGGTTTCCTCGGGAGTCGTTTCCCAACGCCATGAAAGTTCTGACGAAAAACTTCCGGTCACTCCTTTCAACTGAACCGTATTCCAAAACCCAAAGGTGATCGCGGTCCATAACAGTGCGATGGGAACTCGATACTTAGGCGACCGAGACAATACAATTAAAGCCATTGCAAACGCAACCATTGCCGTTGGCAATGCCAGAATGACGATGCTCATGCCTTTCATCGAAAAGTGCGTTAGGCTGATTGCGATCACCGCAATGCCGAGGAAACCGAAGAATCCGAACGCCTTTTCTTTCCAAGTCGCGCGGCTTGCTGCCAACCACCAGACAAAAATCAACAAACCAACCGCAGCCGGCCCCATAAAGCCCAGCAACCTCGCAAAGGGTGGCGAATCAATCATCCGTGGAACGATGCGGACGGCTAGCATGGCCAGCAGGATTGCCGCCGCGGGCCACCAGCGCAGCGTGCGTACTTGACGATCGTCAGGGCGGCTTGATGGTTCCGCCGGAACGCTTACCGGAGAGTTCGGTTTAGAGGCGGACTGAACAGGGTTTTCTGGTTCGTTCATTTGCGTGCTCTCGTAAAACGAATGCGACACCCGATTGGCATTGCCTCTGTCAAGGCAGGCTGTTGCGAGTTGAGGATGGCGTCAATCGGGGTACAACTGACCATACGGGTTCAATCGATTGTTGGGGTTCTGTCGATTGATCGCGTTCAATCGATTCCTAGCGTGGCCAGATCCCACCCTTGAACCCGCTTGCTGAGCCTGTTGTTGGGCCATGGCCGCCCGATTGACGTTTTCAGCAAGCGTCTGGCGAAGTCCTGCGATCATTGCTTCGGCCTGTTGCACATCACTGTTTGCGGTCGCCAGCGAATCATTCGCCGATTTTATCGCCGGGTCCCCTTCGATTGCACTGCGAACCATAGCGTGCAACTTGGCAACCATTTGCTGCGTTTCCGTCAACCGATCCTTCGCCGACATCGAATTCGCATCGGCCGCCAGTGTCTGTTGCTCCAAGTCGCTCACGGCTAATAATGCACGGGCAACGTCAGCCAACTCTGCCTTACGACCAGCGTCGGTTCCGTCGGACGATGCGCGTAACTCTTTCAAACGAGACTGAGCCGCCCCCGCTTTTTCGATCGCTTGTTTATAAGCCGCGCTGGTTTGAATGGATTTGAGCAACGGAATTTTTATTGCCTCATAAGCCTCCTTCGCCGATTTTTGCTTCGCGAATGCAGCGTCGTATCCAAGCAACTTGCTCTGCGTGGACTCAACCTGCTTGCGGGCTTCATCAACTCCGCGCTTGGAATCACGAACCTTTGCTTTCGCCTGAGCCAAAGATTCCACGGCCTGCTGAAGCTCTTGAGGGCCGCCTTGCAACTGGTTCGGTAACGGCTGCAAAGCCTGCTTGCCCTTTTGCGTGCTTGCGGCATCTTGCTTTGCTTGAGCCGCTCTTTTCTGCTGATCCCTGTCGTCCCCGTACAGCGGTGACGCCATCAGCAAAATCACCAAGCCGACTATTCGAGAGGCTGAACGGCGCAGGGTCGCGGTGCAAGTTGGTTTCATCGCATCTACTTTGAGCAAAGGTAGTCGTCGTTTGGCTACTGGGTTTTTGGGGCCACGGGTCGATTGCCGGAACGGGCTTTCGGAACGGGCTTTCGGAACGGGCTTCGGGAACGGGCTTCGGGAACGGGCTTCGGGAACGGGCTTCGGGAACGGGCTTCGGGAACGGGCTTCGGGAACGGGCTTCGGGAACGGGCTTCGGGTGCTTCGCACAAGTGACTCCTGACCGCAAAACCCTGCAATATCCCAACAGTATGACTCGGATTCGTGTTTAAAAGCAGGTTTTTTTCAAAATCTTCCAGCAATGGGCTCTTATTCCTCTAATGCACCCAATCTTGCACAAATATACATATAATAATGGGCTGAGGATGCATTGACGCTCGCGACACGAAAAAAGCTGAGCGTCTGCTCACTGTGCACAGCGTTGTTTACCCGCTTGCATGGCCAACGTAACGGAATCGCTGACGGAACCAAACCATCGCGAAATGGATCGCCCCAAATACCAACGCAAGCAGGAATGTTACGGTCGGGATTGCGTAGGTGTATACGAAAGAATGACCCGTAACTTCCTTGAAACTGTTCCGGACTGATTCAACATCCATCGCAAACGATTCTGCGTCTTCACCGAGCAAAGGAACTACCGCCATAATCGACGCGAAATTTTTCAGCGAAACAAATTTGCTGATTGGAACAAGTTGAGCGATTGCCTCGGTGCCGTCGGTAAACTCGACCGAAACTTGATCTTTGGCGACGTGACGGACGTCTGCAGCTTTAAGAGTATAATCCGACGAGCCAATGTCGTCATCAGCAATGGTCAGCACGAGCGGAAGCTCGACGAACGTGCTTTCATTTTCGACGATCCGGTCGACGACGACATCCCGATATTTGCTCAGGCTGGGGTCATCAAACGCCGCCGAATATACGTAGTTGTGTCCGTGTTGTCGCTGAGGTTACCACCCCAGTTGGCCTTGAATTTGAACGACTCTTGGTTGCTGGGGTCAAAGATCGTTGCAGCGGCGCGAACGACGAGTTTGTCGTCAGCGTTGCGAAAGCAGGTGATGGTAGGTGCGGAAACAAAACCCGGTCCACTTTTTTTACTTCAATCGTCGTGTTGATTTCATTTCGAGATCCGTTTTATACTAACGCGAAGGCTGACAAAGTTGATAACAAACTGCAAACAATTTAACTGGTTGGCTTGCCAATGCTATCGCCGGCTTCGAGCCGAAATGAAAGCTCGCAAGCGGCTGACTCGGGAAAGGGAATGCGCAAAGTCTCGTTGATGCTTGAGGTAATAATGGTGGCCGCGGACCAGATTGGCTTGTGAACCTGGCGGAAACTAATCACCTCGCTTTTAAAAAATAGGCCCCCGATCACTTGCGATGAAAACCACGATCGGATCTCGTTCAAAGCGATTTCAAACCGATTCCAAACCGATTCCTCGCCAAAGGCGAAGACTAGCGAATACTGAATTCTGTTCATGCTGCAACCTTGCCGAAAAGTTGAAGAACAACGGATTCGTTGTCGAGGTGCATATTGATTAGGCTCGCCGAGCTGGATTACTCGTGGCCGGTCGTAATTGCAAAACAGGAATTTTGGATTCTCATAACTCACTCTTCCCAAACGAAACGGAAAAACGATTGACGAAGTTGGCAATCAGACAATTCGATGATCTGGTGCTAGCCGTGTACGCTGCAACCAAGACGTTCCCCAAGGATGACTTCCGACGAGACGTTTGCAATTGAAGCGGAAGCCGTGAGACGCGAACTCACCAGCGGGATTAGCCGCTACCTTTTTTCCAGTCTCCCTTGTCAGTTTATCTTGCGAATCACTCTCGCTGGATTTCCCGCCACGACCACTCCGGCCGGCACATCCTTTGTCACCACACTGCCAGCACCGATCACGCTCCGGTCCCCGATCGTTACTCCCGGACAAATGATCGCTTTGCCACCGATCCAAACGTCGCTACCGCTGCCGAACAGTTCTTGCAGGACGCTGCGTTGTAGTTTTTCCTCGCGGGGTGCACTCGTGTTAATCGCATGACAACGCTCCCGCGCCATCATCCGAGCCTCCGCCAACTCCGGATCATTGGGGTCGTAGAGTTCGCCGGCCAGCATTTTCTCATGTTCACTCGACATAACTATTCAGCCCCAAGCTGCGATGCTGCCTTCGTAAATCGCTTAACGACTCGACATGCTTGATCGCCGTTCTTACTAGCCGGGTCGGTGGTTGGGGATGGACATTCTGCGGGTATTTTCGTCGAGCGGAAAATTTGACAGGGCAATCGAGCGGGAACGCCGAAAGCGACTCTCGCGAAGATGCCTAAATTACCCGCCGAAATCCAGGCTCACTCATTTGTATGCCGCATTGGCCCGTAGCCTCAACGCGGCCGTCTCCATGTCGAAAAAATACTTCGCGATTGAACCATCTTTGATTCGGTTGACAACTTCAGCGATCACTGGCAGTGGAACCAAGAACCATTCGCGTGGTTTGACCTTTTCGCCGAAGCGGTCGGCTAGGGCGACGTCGAGACGGGCTTTGGCGAAGAACTTGTGCAATGTCGCTTCAAGAGCCTTGCGATTGATGTTTGCCAGTTTGTAGGTGGCAATTAACTCGGACTCGGACAACAGGAATGTCGGGTCTTTCTTGGCTCCGGCGATTCGCACAGCGGGGTCTCCACCGGTGACGCCGATCTTGTGTAAGACCTCGCGGTTGTTTTGGATGAAGGGATCGTCCGACAGGCTGCGGGCCACGTAGATCGTTCCCGATTGAGTATCGTCGTCCCCTGCTTGATCAGAAAACAGGACGGCGTCGGAAAAGAGCGGGCCGGCATCGCTGTAGTCTTCGTCGATCTCCGGCTGTGGAGGCACGATGCGGCGACTGTTGTCATCTTTGTTCAGCGCCCGGCGCAGCGATCTTATCAGCAAGTCCGATTCGGTACCGTTACCAAAAATCACTCGCAATCGTCTGTCGCGTTCGCCGTGCTCCGCCGTGAACCATTGGCCCACTTCGGCGACCAATGCTTTGTGACCATCAAGTATGAACCAGTCGTGGTTCTTGATCTGAGTTCGATGACTTGTCTTGAATTGCTCGGTTGTTTGTCGACCTGATTCGATATCCGCTTGAACCGCCTCGAAGTCAGCTCGGAAGTCGTCGAAGTCCTCGCACGGTTTGCGCTGGGCAACTTCATCCGGCGAAGTCCGCTCTGCGTTTCTTTCTGATGCGGTGCGAACGTGTTTCATCGACGTGATATCGCTGTCGACACCGAGAGCCTCCAGCAATTCATCGTCGGTGTCGGCTTCATAGTCCTCGCCAGGTTCTCGCGTTTGCAGCCCCTCACCCCCAGCCCCTAGTATCTAGAGGCGGACCAGAATTTTAGTCATCGTGTGACTAAATTAGCAACCGGAAACTGATGCTTCCAAACGTCTTGTAGATCGATTG